>JADJOE010000003.1:1327418-1659272 GCA_016713905.1 Candidatus Vicinibacter proximus | reverse complement strand
TTGCTTTCAACACTGATTCTAAAATTTCCATTTAAATCAGTTTCTGTCATTCCTTGTGATGGCATGAGACTTATGGTAGCGCCAATAATGGCTTCACCTGTAAATACATCTTTAACTTTGCCGCTGATTTCAATTTTACGGGTATTGGTCCCAGCTGTGACTATTTTACTTTTTTTGTATTCATCTATAAATATTAAATAGTGTTCTAGGTCTTGTTTGGCATAGGATATCGGCAGATTAAACAAGAGTTCATTCAACAATTCATCTGTAGACAAATCTGGTGATTTTACCTGCACAACATACTGGCTGCAAGCCTGAGGATCAAAAGCAAAATGGATCTTTCGGGAAACTTCTATGGATTTTAAAGCATCAGAAAGTTTGATTTTTTCATTCTTAGCCAATAGAGGATAATGCCCTTGTCCCTGGACAAAGCAATAGCTTACCAATGTTGCAATACAGAAGAGAATAAATCTCATTCCACCTTTTTGATGTACAGTTTTTTATTTTCTATTTGACCTTTTAAATGAAGAGGCAGACAAATGGATTCAATGGCTTCCTCTAAATTATTTTTTCTAAAAAATCCTTTATAACTTTTATTTCTTAAGGTTTCGGGCAATTCAATAGATTGGATGGCATATTGACGCTGTAATTCTTCCATAACCCTAATCAATGGGGCATCGTTGTAATAGAAATACCCCTCTGTCCAATTTTTAGTTTCATTTGGATTGAAAGTCTCTGTTTCTTTGGATATACCGGTATTAGATATCCTTTGTCCGGGCATCAGGATGACTTCTGAATCCGACTCATTAAATTTAACACTTACCTTGCCAGTATAGCAACTCACCTCCATAAAATCTCCTCTGGAATAAACATTAAAGCTTGTACCCAATACCTTAACTTCGCCCAGATCTGTCTTTACGATAAAAGACTGACCCTTTTGAACATTAAAAAATCCTTCACCATTCAAGGTAAGAACACGATTGGATTTAAATTTTGATGCCTGAAAACGCAACTCAGACCCGGCATTTAGTTTAACCTGTGAGCCATCCGGTAAACTAAGTTCCTCAATTTGTGCAAATTGGGTAGTTTCTGTGGTCCAGGAATCGTTGGTTTTTAAGTTTACCCATAACAATAAGACAATACAGGCAGCTGCAGCAATCCAAGGGAGAATTTTTCTAAACACAGGAACCTGTTTTTTCACATTAACCTCTGCATGGATTCTTTCCCAAAGTTTCTCCTGAACACCCGAACCTGGGTTCAAATCTTTAAAACGCAGTTCTTTAAGCAATCTGGCGGCTGATTTGATTTCAGCGTAGGCCTGTGGGTATTCTTGCAAAATCCTAGACCAATGTGCCTCAAGTTCAGGATTTGGATCCAAAATCCAATTTCTGAACGAGTCATCGTCCAGAAAATCTTGCATTTGGTAGTTATGGTAATCCTTTTTCATATCTATGGTCTAATGGGCAAAGTACACTAAACTATATTTTGTACTCAAATTTTATAAAAAAAATGATAAGCAACACAATAATTTCTTTTAGTCTGTTGATTCCTGTAGAAACCAGGTTCCTTACCGATTGGTATTGAAGCTCCATGTGTTCACAGATCTGGTCATAATCCAGTCCCTCAGCATATTTAAGATAAATGGCTTCTCTTTGTCTGTTGCTCAGCTGTGACATAGCTTTTGCAAGTTTGGATTTCTTATGGGAATCCTCTTCATCTTCAATCAGGGAAACCAAGAAATTTGGCTCATCGCTGGCTTGTAATTCTAGTTGGGGTTCTGAAGAATCAAACTTGTTTTTCTCCTGCAGTCTTCGGATGATTTTTCGTCTAAGGGACCCCATTAGATAATTTTTTACAGAGTCCGTCTGCCCGAGAGTAGCATGTAGTCGCCAGAGTTCGACAAATAAATCCTGAAGACAATCCTCGACCAATTCCAGGTGAGGACTGATCCTTAGACCATAATTGATTAAAGGACTAAAATAGGCCTCATAGATATATTTAAGTGCTGCCTGGTCGCCGGCTCTTAGTTTATCCCATTCCTGAACATCACTCTTCATTCTGTCTCAAAAATCAGGTCTTTTTTCGACAATTCTAATTTTTTTTTCATGGATTGAGTACAAACTTAATCAAGCTTCCTTTCTCCTCTTGTAAATTGTATTTATTCATTGATAAAAATTGTTTTATGAAAGTTTTCAAAAAATTATCCGGGTTTCTGGCATTCGCCGCTTTGTTGCTTACTATGTGGTCTTGCGCAAAGGAAGAAAGTCAAATTACAACCAGTGAGTTGAGTACTTCCGAAGTAAATAATTATTTAATTACAGTCGATAATCCTGAAGGTGGAGCTGGTCCTTGTTATACCATAGTATTTCCGGTTACGGTTAAATTGCCGGATGGCACAAAGGTAGAAGTGAAAAGCCAAGAGGAATTGGATAAGCTGCTAAAGAGGGGAGGCTTGTCTACTGGAAATAGAAATCATGCTGTATTGCTTTTCCCATACGATGTAACCTTGAGGGATGGCAGTGTGGTAACCGTCAATTCTCCAAAAGATCTTGAAAAAATCCTGAAGGATTGTAAAACAAGAGTTGGTCCTGATACCCCACGAGTACTTTGCTACGTCATTGTTTTCCCTGTTACTGTTTCACTCCCAGATGGTACCAAAGTAAAAGTAGAAAGTGCAGATGCATTAAATAAATTAATCCGTGAATGGGCAGCCAAAGGCGGTCGTCAAAAACCGGTAATTGATTTTCCTTATGATGTTAAACTGAAAGATGGCAGTGTTATAACCATTGCTAATTCTGAAGATCTTAAAGCACTTGAAGAAACCTGCAGAGGAAGAAAAAATCCTGGAGGTCCAGTATTTAAAGTGTGTTTTGAATATCAGTTTCCATTACAGGTGAAAAAATCAAACGGTGAATTGATCACGGTAAATTCTCCAGAAGAATTGGAGCGAGCCTTAAAAGGTGATCGAACAACCTCAGGAAAGTCCACCATTGTTTTTCCTTTTGATGTAAAACTTCGTGAAACCGGAGAAATTCTTACCATCGCGAATGAAGCCGATCTCAAGGCTTTGAATGAGCGTTGCAGGACCAGATAACATTGATCAGATTTAATTTTATGAGGCTTGTCGGATTTCCGGCAAGCCTTTTTTTAAGGTATACCTTTTATAGTTCCTATCTTTAAAAACACTCGATGGGTTGATTTTTCACGATTTTAGAGACTAGTCTATAGTAATCAGATTTTGTAAAAAAGAAAGCCTCCAACGATTAGCTTTGCAGGTCTATACCTAAAGCCATGGAACGCATCAGTGTATTTGATATTTTTAAAATTGGAATTGGCCCATCGAGTTCACACACTATGGGCCCCTGGAAAGCTGCTAATGAATTTATTTCCGAACTGGAAACTTCCGGGCGTTGGGAAGAAATTGTCGGTTTGAATGTAGAACTTTTTGGTTCTCTTGCAAAGACCGGAAAGGGCCATGGTACTGATTTAGCAGTCATCTTGGGCCTGCAAAATTATCTTCCACAGACTATTCCACTGGAAGAGGTAGAATCTGCCTTTAAGATTGTTTTGGAAGAAAGTCAAATCAATCTTGGTGGTAAAAAGTACATACCCTTTAAGGCAGATTCTGACATTATTTTTCATATGGACCAAAGTCTGCCATACCATAGCAATGGAATTAGCTTTCGTTGTTTTTTTCAGGACGAGACCTCGTACAGCAGTACTTTTTATTCAATTGGCGGCGGTTTTGTAGTGAAAGAGGGGGAGGATTTTGAACATCAGCCGACGGTTCAAATGCCCTTTCCAATTGATCGAGGAGAGGATCTTCAAAATTGGTGCATACAGACTGGATTTACAATCAGCGAAGTGGTCTTCCAAAATGAACTTTCTTTGCGCAGCGAAGAGCAAATTAAGTCTGAGCTTTTTGCAATATGGCATGTGATGAAGACATGCATTTATGAATCTTGTCACAAGGAAGGTGAGTTACCTGGTGGATTAAATGTCCAGCGAAGGGCCAAAGCTTTGGCCGGGAAACTGATGGAAGGCAAAGAATATGAAAATGTTGAGGAATGGATAGAAAACATTAAGAAAGGAGATCATGGTTTCAGCAATACGCTGAAGTGGTTATCCTGTTTTGCTTTGGCAGTTAATGAAGAAAATGCTGCTTTTGGAAGAATAGTTACCGCACCAACTAATGGAGCAGCCGGAGTGATTCCGGCAGTGTTGATGTACCATCTATGTTTTAACGAGACAGCAAAAGATGATGACGTGGTTCGTTTTTTATTGACTGCAGGAGAATTTGGCAGTTTGTTTAAAAAAGGTGCAACCATCTCGGCTGCAATGGGTGGATGTCAGGCTGAAATCGGGGTTTCCTCTGCCATGGCTGCAGGCGCATTAACAGAAGTGTTGGGAGGAAGTTTTGAGCAAGCTATGATGGCTGCAGAAATTGCCATGGAACATCATCTGGGCATGACTTGTGATCCGATCGGTGGATTGGTCCAGGTTCCATGTATTGAACGCAACACCATGGGTGCTATAAAAGCAGTAACCGCTGCACAGATTGCTATGGAATCTGATCCTTCAAAAGCTTTGGTCTCTCTGGATGCAGTGATTAAAACGATGAAGGAAACGGCACTGGACATGAACACCAAATATAAAGAAACCTCTGACGGTGGACTCGCTCTGCATATTGCAGTGAATTTGGTTGAGTGTTAGAGAATTTGACCAAAAAATTTATTCAAACTTTTTCAAGACTTGCTCCAACGTGGCTTCGGAAGCAACTCCTGACTGGGTCCAGACTGCCTGTCCATTTTTGAAAAGCATTAAAGTTGGAATAGATCTTATTTTATAATGTTGTGAAACAGCAGGATTTTTATCTACATCGATTTTTAAGATGGCCACCCGGTCTCCCACTTTGTTTTTAAATTCTTTTAAAATAGGTCCTTGCATTTTACATGGACCACACCAATCTGCATAAAAATCTACCAGAGTAGGTTTGCTGCTTTGAATAATTTCTTTAAAATTGTTGCTCATAAAATATTTTTTATTTTAGAATACACCAACACTTTCTACAATCACCTGAGGGATCATGGTCACTTTAGAATGGATGGAATTTGAAATCAGACATGCCTTTTCTGCTTTAATCAAAATCCGCTCAGCCTTCTCCTTTTGGGACTCATCCTTTATTTTTAGTTCCGGCTTGAGAATTATTTCAGTAATTAAATACTTTCCTTCTATCTGTTCCAATTTTCCTGTAGCAGAGCAGCTAAACCCGGCGAATTCAAATTTGGAATTTTCAGCAATGGCAAGAAAAGTTGTCATCAGGCAACTGCTCACTGAGGCTACAAATAAATGTTCTGGTGACCAATACCCAGGTATACCGCCATTAAATGGAGGAGGCGTCACCACCTCTATTTCAGGATTAAATTCGTTAGAACTGAGAACTCCTTTCTTTGCAGATTCCCAGGTAAGATTTAATGAATAAGAATGAATTTCCATTTTAATTATTTTTTTGTGACAACCCTTTCATTCTACCTTATTTCAATAAAGCGGATAAAGGATTCATTTTTATATTCAATGCCGATCTAAATCAATTCAAGTTTTAAATTCAACTACGGCAAAACCCAATTCTAGAAGTGAAAATTTACGAAGGAAATCTGGTTAACAACACACGACAGAAAACCCATTACCCTAAATCTGCTCCTTTTCCTTTGTCGATATCCCAAATGGTACATACAACGGACAAAAACTCATAAAGCTAGTGGCTATAAAAATTCCTGCAAACAGCAAACCTATAATTGCAATTGTCCCTGAAATAATGTTAGCAAAATAAAGCCCGGCAATAACTATTGCCACTACAACCCGCACCAACCGATCTACAGAACCCATATTTTTTTTCATAAGTTTTAATTTATGAAACGAAGTTAAAGAGTTCTAAGCCCGCACAGTGTAACCTTGGTTACAATGCCCTCAAAATTTTTATTTGATTCCTGTACAACAAAATCTTTTTTTGGTCTTCCAGTTTTTTCAGCAACCTGGAAATGACCACCCGATTGGTATTTAAATCTTCTGCAATTTGTTTGTGTGAAAGATTGACCAAACTGCTCCCGGTACTTTTTGTTTTTTGTTTGAGGTAATTCACTAACCTTATGTCCAGATTTTGGAATGCAACCTGATCTATGGTTTTCAGCAGTTCAGTGAATCTTGCCGACATCGTTTGCATCACAAAGGCTTTCCAGGTCTGATACCTGGTCAACCATTCATCCATTAGATGTACAGGAACCATGAGGAGCTTAGAATTTTCTTCTGCGACTGCTTTGATTTCACTTGGGGATCTTTGGGTGCAACAACTGAAGGTAAATGCACAACCCTCATTGGGGTGGATATAATAGAGCAACAACTCTCTTCCTTCTTCATCTACCCTGCTGACTTTTACCAAACCTGAAAGAACAATAGGCATATAACTAATGATTTGACCAGTATCAATGATGGAATCCATTGCTTTGAATTCCCTGATTTGCCCATTTTCTAGTATTTTATTCAGTAAGGGTGTTTCAAAATTTAAAAGATTAAGTTCCTCTGCCTGTTGGATCATTCAATTCTTTTTAAATAAAAATTTCTTGGTTGATTTTGATAGAGAAGCTCTGCATCCAAATCTATGGAAAATCAAGCACTTTTTGATAATAAAGCAGGGTAAAATTCGTAAAAAAATGTCAGATTGAATCCGGAATGATCTTTCAAACCATTTTGGCCATAAATATTTTCTGATT
This sequence comes from Candidatus Vicinibacter proximus, assembly GCA_016713905.1. Classification (NCBI taxonomy): domain Bacteria; kingdom Pseudomonadati; phylum Bacteroidota; class Saprospiria; order Saprospirales; family Saprospiraceae; genus Candidatus Vicinibacter; species Candidatus Vicinibacter proximus. Next base: position 1,652,505 of record JADJOE010000003.1, on the reverse strand, counting down.
ATAGGTAAAAACCAAAAAGACAAGCGCTCCCTTGAATGAACGAACAGAATACTACCCAATAAAGCATCGCTAAGTTTATTCATGGTGTATAAACTCTTGTAGCGCCCTGCTTACCGGCCAATAGTAGGAAGAAGTCAGGATATTTTGAAAAAGGTTTTTAAAGTACTTGGAGTTACTTTAATTTGAAATAGAAAATCTGTACCTCATTAAGGGCATATTCATTGGGCATTTCGATCAAAGTTTGAAAATCCATTGTTTGGCATAAGGGTATTTTTATATATCATCCCTACCTATAAAAGTGTATTTTTTGTTTTTTCTCACAATATTGAAGTTTTGTGTCACATCATATAATGAAAAAATGGCGCATATCCGCTGAAATGCCCATTAATCGGGTCATATTATTTGTTTATCATATGGCATCGTTTTTGAACTTAGATTACCGACCGACTGATACGCAAAACTGTCTTAGCCAATGATTGACAATGATGATCTATGGTACGATTACTTCCCGGAAAGCCGATAGTAATAATCCCCAAAAAGGGAGCAATGTGAAACTAATCTTTTTTTTTATAAATCAAATTCAGAGGGCGTATGAAGACAGACCAAACCCCAGTGGTTTTTTACAAGGATTCGCGATTTTGGTTGGTAATGGTATTTACTGTGGTGCTTTTAGCATTTTTAGTAATAACCTATCCTGCCTAAGACAGTTGATCTTGTATCTTCAAGCTTAAATCGAGGCTTCCGGCGCTATGTGTGAGTGCGCCTACAGAGATAAAATCCACGCCTGTATGGGCGACTTTTCGGATGGTCTCCAGGCTTATTCCACCGGAAGCTTCGGTTTCAAAGCGCTTATTGATCAGCGCCACCGCTTCCCGCAACAATTCCAGGTCGAAATTATCCAACATTATTCTTGTAACACCTCCGCAGGTCAAGACTTCTTCACATTCAACAAGATTTTTGACTTCAACAGTGATCCCATAGGATTCCAGGCCATGTAACGATTGATATTTCTGAACAGCCTTTATGGCCTTTAAAGGAGATCCACAAGCTTTAATGTGGTTATCTTTAATCATAAACCAATCATACAACCCATCTCTGTAATTATAGCAACCACCTAATCTGACAGCCCATTTTTCCAAGGCTCTATTCAATGGGGTTGTCTTACGGGTATCTAGAATCTTAACAGGTAGACCCTCTACCTCAGCAGCAAATCTGGCGGAAAGAGTTGCTATCCCACTCATTCTTTGCATGACATTAAGGACAAGACGCTCGGTTTTCAATAAATCCCTGGTATTGCCCTCCACATGATAAGCTACATCCCCATATTTGATGAAAGCACCATCCGACAGATGTTGTTCAAATTTTATGGTAGGGTCCACCCACTTGAACACCATTTCTGCAAAGGCTACACCTGCAAGAACACCTTCTTCTTTAACCAATAATTTGGCTTTGGATCTGCTTCCTTCAGGAATACAAGCCAACGAAGTGATGTCACCGGACCTAATGTCTTCATCAAGAGCCAGTCTGATAAAGTTCTCGAGTTCTTGGATATTCATGAAATTCTTTCTTAGAAAAGCACCCCAATTCTGAGGTCAATGTTATTGAATTTACCTTTTGAGTTTTCCTTGGATCCATCAAAATATCTTCCATCATCATCCGTGACATCGGTGATGCTTTGGAAAAAGCGCAAGCCGCCGGTAAGGGAAATATTATCCGATATGCGGTATTCCGTACCTATGCCAAGTCCCCACGAAATGTTGATAAATGGTATTTGGCTTTTAATTTGTTCATCTGATGTGCTTACACCAATTCCTTCAATGGATCCCTTAGCGTTGGTTCTTATGCCTAAAGAAAATTCGGGCATTTGAGCATAGAATTTAAATCTACCAAATTCGTTGGTCCTCATTTTGAAGCCAAACGGAAAATCTACATATGCAACTCTGTAACCTAACTCAACCCCATTGGGCAAAGAATCCCCTCGGGGAATATTCAATTTGGATTCTGACCAGAGGTTACCACCTTTGGTATAAAGCAATTGGCCTCCCTGAGCAAGGGACAATCCAAGTCCCCCGGTCAAACTAAAACGGTCATTGAGCAGGTACTCGCCTTGCACATGAAGCTTATAGCCAATTCTGGCACCTTGGGTTTCTATAGTGTTGTCATCGGTGGTCATCCAACTAAAAGTAGGTCCGTTAAGTATGGAAACACGTATGTTTTCAAACTGGGCAAAGACGAATAGCGGCATAAAAAGAATCAGGATAGCCAATATTTTTTTCATAAAGATTTTTGTTTAAAGTGAATTAGCTCAACTTTGTGGTGGTAAAATTACAAAATGAGGCATTTATTGGCTTTTATATTTATTCTTTGTTTGAGTTGTCGTCAAAACGACCGCAAACCAACACATATGGATCAGCTCCAAATAGGAGATATCAAAATGGGACGCTTTGATCAGGATTTGTTTGCATTAGACACTAACCAGCTTGAACAAGGATTAATCGAACTCGATAAAAACTATCCCAAACTAAGTCCTCTTTTTTTTGAACAGGTGAGCGGAATGGCAGACCAATATGATTCCTTGACGCCAAAATTTTACGAAGAATTAAAGTTATTTCTGCGAGACAGCAGCATCCGGTCGATTCATGAACTGGTTCAAAAGAATTACAAATCCACCGAAGCGATAGAAAAGGAATTTCACCAAAGTGCACTTTATATGAAGCACTATTTTCCATCTTTGGAAATTCCAAATTTTTATACTCTGATTAGTGGTTTTACGGTTGGTAATTTTATTTTTGAGGATAAGGGGAATAGGGAAGGTCTTGGGATTGGTCTTGAATTTTTTCTTGGTAAAGATTTTAACTATAAATCATTAGACCCCCAGAATCAAATGTTTTCAGATTATCTTACCCGGTGTTTTAATCAAGATCATTTGATTAAAAAAACATGGGAGGTTTGGGTGGATGATAAACTTGGACCCGAACCCTCCAATCGCTTTTTAGATTACATCATTCATAGGGGTAAAAAACTATACATATTATCTAGATTGATTCCCGAGATACAGGATACTGTTTTGTTTGAGTTTACACCCGCGCAGCTTAAATGGTGTAATGAAAACCGAACAGGAATATGGTCCTACTTTACCGCAGAACAATTGTTGTATAATACAAGTACACTTAAGTTCAACAAATATGTCAATCCAAGTCCAGATTCTCCCGGAATGCCGGACGACGCTCCGGGAATGACTGGAGCATATATTGGTTACCACATTATCGACGCTTTTATGAACAGGTCCAAAAATTTAGACATTGAAGATTTAATAGCAGAAAAGGACAGTCAGAAGATACTTGATCTGAGTAAATTTAAACCCAAGAGTGAGAAGTGAATTATTCAAAGGATATGATAGTTCCTTCTGAACCACAGATCCAATATTTGATGCCATCGTGAAAGATATCCAGATAACTAACCTTTGGAATTCCATCCAATATAGTCCAATTTTCTCCACCATCTTTGGTTTGCCATAAAATTCCATCTTCGCCACCGACTAGTCCTTCAAGCTTATTTTTAAAACAGACAGTTCTAAAGCTTCTATCTTTGACAAAAATACTGCGAGGGTTTCTAAGCGTCTTCCAATTTCTGCCTCCATCATCAGATCTCAAAATACTTCCTTGAATGCCAACAATAAACCCTGTGGTCTCATCCACAAAAAAAATGTCCCGATAGTGGTCACCTGACACACCCAAAGTGTCCCAATTTATTCCTGCATTTTCTGAATAAAAAACAACCCCATACCCTGCCATCACCCAATGATTTTGATCCACCGCCAGAATGGCATCTAGTTCATGATCTATTTTTAAAATTTGTTGGGTAGTTCCGGTAAGTGCATTTATTTTTTCAAGATATCCCTGGCCAAAAGATTCACCACCTACCGCGAGAATTTGCTCAGGGTGGACAAAGTCAAGACTCCTAAAAAAGCGATAGTCACCGATTCTTTGTCTGTCTGTAGATTGTAGTAAAAATTCATAAACCATATATTCTATTCCGAGCCCAAAAACTTTGCCCTGGGTGTTGTAACCCAAACTAAAAATCTGTTTATCAAACAAGGAATCTCTTTGCCACCTTAGTCCGCCATCATATGTAGATAATCTTATGGCCCTGTTCCAGGTAGATCCACCAACCACAAAACCTTCTCCGGGATGCCAAAAATAGATACCAGTAAGTTCATCGTTAGTTTGGGAGTCATAAGAAGTAAAAGAGATTTCTTCAGTTTCGGTACAAGAAAAAAAAACCAGTATGATTGACCAGAAAATAAGATAAAATTTTGCTGTCTGCATTAGAATCTTTTTCCGAAAACTGGGAAGGAGGCAGTTGTGTTGAGTAAGCACCTTGAACTAAGTGGTTCTTTAAGACGGTATGATTTACAAAAACTTATAAAAAAAGCAGTAAGTTCATCGTAAGACAAATTTTTTGAATTTGGCTTGGGAAAGTAAACTATATGTTGAAGCGATCCGTCTGCATTGAAAAAAATGTTGAGCCACAATTTTATACCATTCAAGTCAAAATTAACCTGATGGGCATAATCCTGCATGTCTAATAACAAATTGGAATAAAGCCTGTATGCCTTTTCATGATCATTGTTGCACAAAGTAATCAGCAATACATCATAATTGGTCAGTAAGTTTTCATAGATAGGCTCATATTCTCCAATAAGGAAAGATTTAGGCAATACTGCCAGATCTTTGTTTTTGGCATTTCCACCGGACTGGCCCATCATGGCAAATTCCACCACTGCCAAAATCAAAACCGCAAGAATGAATTTAAACAAAGAGTTCATTTATCCTACAAAACTAAGATATTATAAGCAATTTGTCAAAATAGTATAAAAAATGTGGTTTATAGGCTTAAAAATTAGTTCAATCTTTAGGAATTTATAGAAGCAGACTTATGTTTGTTGTTTATAAATTTTAAGCGACAATGATACTGGATATAGTATGTGGAATTTTACTTGCAGGAAGTTTTTACTTAGGCTATTCGAAAGGCATTATAAAGACAGTTTTTGGGATACTGTCTATTTTCATCGGTCTTTTGGTGACCTTAAAGTTTTCTTATTGGATGGTCTCCCTTTTGGAAAAAGTGATGGATATTGATCCCCGAATGACCATTATCCTAGGTTTTGTTGCCACATTTATCCTGGTATTGGTCGGGATTCGGATGATTGGTAATGGGCTGGAGAAAATTCTGGAAACTGCGCACATAAATTTTCTAAATCAGATGGCAGGTGGCCTGAGTTCTGCTTTGATGACTTTAGTTATTTTTAGTTCATTAGTTTGGTTTCTGAATCAAATAAGGGTTATTAGTCCGGAAACTAAGTCCAGTTCGATTACCTATCCCATTCTTGAAAAAGTGCCGGACCAATCAAAACATTTTTTTGCCTCAATTAAACCATTTTTTAGTGAATTTTGGGAAAAGACACAAGAAGCCATGGATAAGGTAGATGAAAAAAATTCAAAAAATAACACACCTTCAGAGTAAAGATTGGTGTGGACTGATACCTTATTGTTATGATTTTAATTTGGCCTTCATTTATTAAATATTTTACGACTCGCGGAACAATAGCCTTGACCTTATGGCCATTTATTTTTTTAGGTGATAAATCTTCCGGGCATGATTTGGTATTGCTAAATCACGAACGGATCCACCTACGTCAACAGTTGGAGTTGTTGCTGATATTTTTTTATTTGATTTATCTTGGATCCTATCTGATCAACCGATGGAATGGCATGAAGGCTAATGAAGCTTATTTGAACATTTGTTTTGAAAGAGAGGCCTATTTGAATGAAAAAAATAGTGACTATCTCAAAATGAGGAAATGGTATTCAAGTTTTCATTTTTAATATTCGCAATCATAGAAAAAATTAATTAATATTGTGTTGCATGAAGACTCAGGAAAAGAACAGGATCCGCTTGGAAGATCAGATAGATTGGGGAAGGATATTTTCCTTGCACTCTTTATTTTTTATTTTTCTTGGGGTGTTCATGGCGACTATAGCCTTCAAGGGATTTATGATTCCAAACCGCTTTCTGGATGGAGGTGTTATTGGTTTGTCTATACTCTTTCATGAGATTTTTCATTTGGATATCAGGTTAATCCTATTGGTTTTGAATATTCCATTCATTTATATTGGTTATTATAAGATTGGAAAAACCTTTGCCATACAGACTACAATGGCTGTGGTTTTATTGATAGGGGGTATGAATTTTCTTGAAATTCCAGCCATTACCGACGACAAAGTTCTGATTGCTATTTTTGGTGGTTTTTTTATCGGACTAGGTGTAGGGTTTGTCATAAAGGGTGGAGGAGTTATTGATGGGATGGAAGTGATTGCGGATTATACCACGCGTAAAATAGGATTTACCACCAGTGAAGTAGTTATGTTAATCAATTCTGCAATCATTCTGGCAGCTGCTTATTTCTTTGGAATTGAAACTGGGATGTACAGTTTGGTGACGTATTTTACTGCCATGAAAACCTCAGATTATGTTGTAGATGGTTTTGAAGAGTATACTGCGCTAACAATTCTCAGTGCTAAATATGAAGAAATTAAGTCCTGCATTGTAAATGATTACAATAAAGCCATTTCGGTATATCACGGCGAAAGAGGATATTTACCCGGAAGTTTTGAGGTCAGTCATCCTACACAAATTGTGGTCACCATTGTTACCAGACTTGAGATTCATCGTTTGAAAAAGGCGATTTATGCCATAGACCCAACCGCATTTATATACATAAACAGCATTAAGGAGGTATCCGGAGGGATTGTAAAACTCAAAAAGAAACATTAATATTCGTACCAACCATGCTTGATGGATTTTAAAAGAATACCATCAGATTTCAAAACCAGATAAATAAATCCTAAAAAGGTTATATTTACAAGAATTTGGTTTCAAAGCCGGATTAACCACCATATACCAAACCATTTTGTATGCAATCAGGCATTAGCGAGCAGGATATTGTAGCTTATTATGATCAGTGCGAGAGGGATTATAAATTACTTTGGCATTTGGACGATCAATCCGCACTTCACTATGGTTATTGGAAACACGACACGAGGTTATTGCGGGAAGCGCTAAGAAATATGAATGACCTGGTCCTGGAACATTTAGAAGTCAAGGAAGGAAACAGGATTTTGGATGCAGGCTGTGGGGTAGGGGGTACAAGTTTATACACCGCTCTGAAATATAAGGCGGAAGTTTTCGGCATTACCCTTAGCCAAAATCAAATGAACGAAGCCCAAAAAAAATCACTCCAAAAAGTTAATCTCAAGGGGACTGTGGATTTTTCTGTCCAAAACTTTTGTAATACTAATTTTAAAAATGAATTTTTTGATGGTGTTTTTGGCATTGAAAGTATCTGTCATGCGGAAAACAAAGCAGATTTTCTAGCAGAAGCTGCCAGAGTTTTAAAACCGGGAGGCAGATTAGTGGTTGCAGATTTTTTTAAATCAAAACCCCTACTGGATCTGGAAGATGAAAAGCTTATACAAAACTGGGCCAATTCTTGGGCGGTTCCATCCTTCTCTTTTCATGAAGACTTCATTCAAATTGCAGAAAAGCTGGGATTAGAAGTGGAAGTGGACAAAGACATCAGCTTGAATGTCCGGAAAACCATTAACAGACTTTATTATTGTTTTTTTCCGGGGATAATATGTCATAGTGTTTTGCGTGCATTTGGCCGAAGAAATAAATTACATGGACAAAATGTATGGTCCACCTATTATCAATACCACTGCTTTAGAAAAAACCTAAGTACATACCGGATTATGAAGTTTGTTAAAAAAGAAAATGCATAAACATGAACAGACCATTTCTTAAGTCTCAGGTAAAATTTGAAACTTTCTTTTGCAATTATTTTGAATGGTTACCTGAAAATTCAGACACTAAAGTTTATGTGGGCATTCTAAAAAACGAATTCCCTTCTATTGATGACATGGTGTATTTAAAGAATGATTTTGAGATTGGAAGATCAATAGCCAGTGCCGGAATTCTAAAATCTTTGGAAATGGTCCGTACGGATGACGGGTTCATGATTTATAAAGAATATTTTAATGGAATACCACTGGAGAAATATCTACTTTCCAAGGAATTCAGTATTCCACTATTTTTACAGTTGGCCATCAGATTAACTAAATTACTGAAGACTTTACATAACAATAAGCTGATCATAAAAGAATTTACTTTGGAGAATATTTTGGTTTCTCCCGAGACATTGGAAATGAGAATTTGTTCTTTGGGTTCGGCCAGCAGACTCAACAGAGAGCGGTTAGAGTTTGGTTCAGAGTTTGTATATTATGGACCATTGTGGCATATCGCCCCGGAGCAAACCGGAAGAATAGGAAGAACAGTGGATTACCGTGCTGACTATTATTCGCTTGGAGTCATGTTTTACCAGATTTTATGTTGGAGAAAACCTTTTAATTTTACAGATTCGTTAGAGCTTATTCACGCACACATTGCAAAAAAACCCATAGAGCCAAAGCATATACAAGCCGGAATACCTCCGGTAATCAATGACATTGTAATGAAGCTAATGTCAAAAAATGCTGAGGACCGGTACCAAAGTGAAGAGGGAATTATTCTTGATCTGGAGAATTGCACTAAGGAATGGCAATTAAATGGGAGAATAGATGATTTTTCACTTGCCAGTAAGGATCAGTCCAGTTCGTTTATACTTTCGGAAAAAATGTATGGTCGGAATCAGGAATTAGCTCTATTGGTTAAAGCCTGGGAAGGTGTTAGGAAAAATCCCATGGAGTGGTTTCTTGTGGCAGGTTATTCCGGAATAGGTAAGACCAGATTGATCAATGAAATAAGGAAGCCTGTTCTGGAATCCAATGGATATTTTATCAGCGGCAAATTTGATCAATTCAACCGCGAAAGTCCATACAGTGCATTTGGGTCAGCTTTCAACATGTTGATTCAACAAATGTTATCTGGCAAAGACGAAGACATTAATCGTTGGAAAAATGCCATCAAGAGTTTCTTAGGAGACAATTGTGCAGTACTCACCGGGATCATTACTGAATTTGAAAAACTCACAGGTCCTCAGGAAGCACTTTTAGAGTTGGGCCCACTTGAAGGAAAGAAGAGATTTTTCGAAGCATTTATTTCTTTTTTATCTATTCTTGAAGAAGAGGGACAACCTATTGTAATTTTTATCGATGATCTTCAATGGGCCGATAGCGGATCTCTTGATCTGATATCCTCAATGATGCACCATTCTTTGAAAAATATTCTTTTGATTGGTGCTTATAGAGATAATGAAGTGGATGAATCACATCCTTTGATGATGACTTTGAAATTCCTTGAGAAGGAATCTGCGCATAGAATCACCAGACTCCAGCTTCATGAACTGACTTTTGAAGACATCAATCATCTTATTTCAGATTCCTTACACCTGAATTCAAAAACTACTGAAGAACTCACCGAACTGATCATGACTAAAACGAGGGGTAATCCTTTTTTTGTCAAGCAGTTTATTGAAAAGTTAGTGGAGGAAAAACGCATATACTTTGATGTGGATTTAGGATCCTGGATATGGGATTTAAAATCTATCGCTGCCTTGGAACTTACGGACTATGTGGTGGATCTGATTTTATTAAAATTAAAAAAATTATCCGATGTAGCCCAGGAAATTATCAGCCTTGCAGCTTGTATAGGCAATACATTTGATTTAGATACACTTTCCATTATATCGGAGAGGACCAAGAATGAGTTGGCAGAATTGTTATGGGAAAGTGTAAATGCAGATTTTATCAATCCAATCGGACAGTGGATCAAGTATCATCACGATACATTATGGGAGGAATTTTCACTTGCGGAAAAGCCGGATAGTAATTTTAGATTCCGATTTCAGCATGACAGAATTCAACAGGCTGCTTATGCAATGATTCCCGAGACAGAAAAAAAATCAACCCACTTGTGGATTGGAAGAATGCTCTTGGCAAAATTGAAAGATGATGAATTTGAAGAGAATTTTTTCGATGTGCTTAATCACATCAACACAGGCCGTGATTTGATCACATCAGCAAGAGAACGCAAGGAATTGGCGGAATTTAATCTTAAAGCAGCGACGAAGGCTGCCAAAAATAATGCTTTAAGACCTTCGCTTTATCACTATACGATAGGAATGGATATGATTTCCGGAGATCAGAATACTGAACTTTTTAAAGATTTGTTGATTGGTAGGTCTGAAGTGGAATATCTTATAGGCAATTATCAAGCTTCTGAAGAATTGTTTAATAAAGCTCTTCAAAATGCAAACTCCAACCTGAACAAGGCAGATATACTTTGCAAAAAAATGGCATTGTATGAGAATACACAAAGGCATGAATTGGCGCTGGAAGCAGCCCAACAAGGGCTAAAACTTTTGGGAATGCATCTGCCGTTAAATGCGAATACCTTTCATGTTATGAAGGAATTGTTGACCGTAAAATTTCTGTTGCGCAACAAATCCACTGATGACCTTTTGAAAAACCGGGATATGGAATCTCCGGAGAAAAAGCTCATGATGAAAATTCTCATGAACCTGTGGGGGCCTGTTTATTTATTGCAGAAAGAAAATTTATTGGCCTTCAAAATTCTACGGATGGTCAACTTATCTGTTAGATATGGTAATTCTATAGAATCGGCACTTGCATATGCATTTTATGGATACGTATTAAGCGCACAGTTGAAGGATTATAAAGGCGGCTACAATTTTGCCAAATTGGGAATTGCGTTAAATGAAAAGTTTCAAGACAAGAGTCTCCGGTCCAAAGTATTGGTCATTGCAGTGGGTTGTGTAGAGCATTGGCAAATGTCATTTAAAAATACGATTCACAATCTGCGTGAGGGATATAATGTTGGGCTTGAGTCAAATGATATTATTTATGCAGGATATGCTCTTTCCTTTTTGAACAGAAGTCAGTTTTTAATGGGGGAGGATTTGGATACTGTATATGAAAAACTAATTGGCTATTTACAATTTTCGGGAAGAATTCAATCCATTGTGTCCACCCACCAGATGTTGGCCTGGGCCAGATTGATTACTGATTTGGGGGATTTCAGGGCAGAGGAAAAAGTTTTTGGGCCTTATGTAAAAGATTTGGATCAGGAAAAATATTATGAACAATTAATTTCTGAACAAAACTTGCCGCTTCCAATGGCAAATTATTGCATTGCCAAATCGATGTACCATTACTTTATGTCGGACTTCAGCATGTCTGCCTCTTGGGCAGAAAGAGCGCAGCCACTACTCAAGTCAGTACCCGGACTTCCTGAGTGGGGAGAACATACTGTTTTTAGTTGCCTGGCTTCTCTTGCTTGTGTATTGGATTCACGACACCTTAGCAAATCACAAAAAGATCAGGGGAGGAAAAATTTGAAAGTTCTTGAAAACTGGGCAAAAGCCTCACCTGAAAATTATGAGTCTAGATACTTGTTGGCAATGGCTGAACTCAGCTCCATTGAAGGCCAAGTGGAACAGGCAAAGGAATATTATTCTAAAGCCTTAAAGTCATCACAGGATGCAGATGTGAGGTATATGTCTGCAATTATTTATGAACGTACTGCGGCGATGCATTTAAGATTGAAGGAAACTGAGCCATTCGAAAAATTAATGCATCTGGCTTTAATAGAATATCAGAATTGGAAAGCTGTTGGGAAAGTTCGGTCGTTGCTTAGAAACTATCCTTTTCTGGATATCCATAGTAAAGAGAAAAGTTCGGTTATTAGTTCCAGTATGATTGATTTGGAAAGTATTTTGAAAGCTTCCTCTTCACTTTCCGGAGAAGTCGTTCTGGAAAATTTGCTTGAAAAATTATTGCTTATCGTTATAGAAAATGCAGGGGCTCAGAATGGTTTTCTTTTTAGACACCGCAATAATCAGATCTATTTGGATGCAAGTAGCCGAATGATCAATGCGAATGTTTGTGAAATTAAATCTTACTTGATTGATGAAGTGGATTTTGTTTCCCGGGCAATTGTGCGTAAAGTAAATAACACCAAAGAAATAATCATTCTGGATGATGTCCGACAAGATCCACTGTATTCGAATGATGCCCAACTTAAATTATTGGGCACAAGATCTTTGCTATGTATGCCAATTTTGAGTAAAGGAGAAATGACCGCAATTCTATATTTGGATAATAAGGACAGCAGCCATGCATTTACCAGAGGAAGATTGGAATTGTTGAATTTATTAAGTGGACAGATGGCAGTTTCAATTGAGAATGCTCAATTGTACCAAAATCTTGAACTAAAAGTTTTGGAAAGAACTTCAACCATTGAAAAACAAAAATTAGAGCTTGAAGAAGAAAAGAGAAAAACGGATGCTTTATTACTGAATATCCTGCCGGATGAAATTGCACAAGAGCTAAAATCTCACGGAAGCAGTAAGCCGCGAAGACATGAAAGTGTCACCATTATGTTTTCGGATTTTGAGAAATTCACGATGATGTCAGAGGCTCTTAGTCCTGAAGAAATTGTTGAATTTGTAGATTATTTTTACAAAGCATTTGATCGCATCATAGATAAATACAATATTGAAAAAATAAAGACAATAGGGGATGCCTACATGTGTGTCAGTGGTCTGCCTAATTATAATCCGGAACATGCAATTAACGCGGTAAAAGCTGCTGTTGAAATTGTTCAATTTGTTGAGCAATACAATGCTGAGCACTTAAAGGCAGGACAACCTTTTTGCAGAATCAGAGTAGGATTGCACACAGGTCCGGTAGTAGCCGGGGTGGTTGGGTTAAATAAATTTGCGTATGATATTTGGGGAGACTCTGTGAATACCGCTTCAAGACTTCAGACGGTATGTGAGCCTGGCAAGGTCAATCTTTCAAAAACTACATTCGAATTGATCAAAGATCATTTTAATTGTGAACATCGAGGTAAGATTAAAATGAAATACAAAGATGAGTTGGACATGTATTACGTACAGATTTAAAAGTAATTTGGTTGTGTTGATATTAGAAAAAATATATATTTTAAAATTAAAATAAATAAAAGACTATGGCCAGTTTGAAATGGAACGATGAATTTCTTAATTTGATGCGAGAGGAAGGTGATCCTGTCGCAGATACGGCGGCAAAAGTTTTATGGGAGAACAGGGATCGAAACATTATAGACGATATAAAATATATCAGCAAGAATCATCATATGCCAGTAGATATTTCATTGGTAGAAGGTCTGCATATTGATTTTAGTGATGAGGATTTGGCCAAACTTGAATATTATTTCAAATCCACAGATCGGCTTAACATTGCAATTACGGAAGAGGATAAGAAGCAATTTGAGATTTATGCAAAAGTCTTTGAACAATATGGATTTGTGATAGTAAGTCTTTTGTTTTTTAAATCACTGCCGACAGGATATATGTGTCCTAAACCAAGTAAAGTTTTGCACAGCACTCGTTTGCTCGAGGAGTTTGCTGCGCGAAGAGTGATGGAAACCGCGCAGTTTATATTTGCAGTCAGCACTCCCGACTGGTATATGCCGGATAAAAAAGGAATAGAAAGTATTCAGAAAGTTAGACTCATGCATGCCGGTATGAGATATGCATTATTGAACAATACCAATCCTGATCGAAAATGGGATCAAAGCGTTTTTGGCATTCCCATCAATCAAGAGGATTTGGTATTTACCAATTTGCTATTTTCTGTTGCAATCATTGAAGGTTTAGATCAGTTTGGCATTAATCTTACAGATGCAGAACGTAGGGCCTTTGTACACACCTGGAAAATGATTGGCCTGGCATTAGGAATCAGCGAGCAATTGATGCCGGACAGTCTGGAAGATGCCCATGATTTGTACAGAGCCATTTATGATAGAAATGTGTCAGAGGATAATGCATATGGCCCGGATCTTACCAAGGCTTTATTGGGTGCGATGAATGAAATTACCGGAATGCCGTTGAAGCAAACTACTTTAGAAGATTTGACCTTATATCTCATCTATGACTCTAAGGTTTTCAAATCCTTGGGCTTACATACGCCAAGTGTGGGGGCTCGAATTTTGGCCTCAGTTATTCAATTGTTTTTTGCAGGTAAGAAATGGAGAAATTTTAGCGAAAAGGAGGCGTCCGGATTTATAAGTAATTGGGTCAATAAATTGGGAAATGCATTTCTTAGATATAAATTCGATCTTACTTCATTTCTTGAAAAACACCCAAATGAACCACCATTAGTTGCATTCTCAAAAACCATTCTCAGCCAATTGCATCAAAGAGATTTAAGTAACTTTATAAAAACTCCGGATCGAAAGAAGGATTTTTTTATAGATGCCAAATTGTTTGAGGCATGGGGATTGGGTGGTTTTCATTTGGACGAAGATCCATCGAAGGTAGATAAATCATCACCTGAGTCTGTATAAATTTTTAATTTTTTACTATTAAAGTAAATAAGATGTTATAAGTTTTAAGAGAGAAGTAATTATTGATTTTTATTTGAAATTTATTAGTTATTATTTTGATCACTGTTATACGATTATTAGGTTTTCATGAAGAATATAAAAAAACTAAAAGAATATGTTTTGGATACATTAAACCGTGAGCTCCCAGGTAATCTTACCTATCATGGAGTGCATCACACTTTGCATGTAATGGAAGTTTGCGAACAACATTTGAGGAGGCTAAAGATCACGGGAAAGGATGCTTTGCTGTTGAGAACAGCTGCGTTAATCCATGATGTTGGTATTTCCAGAACTTACAATGATCATGAAGCAGAATCGTTTCAATTTGCAGAAAAGATTTTACCTGAATGGGGATATAGTAAAGCAGATTTACAAATTATAAAAGGTATGATCATGGCTACACAAATTCCGCAGCAGCCGCATACAATTTTGGAAAGAATACTTTGTGATGCAGACCTTGATTATGTTGGGACGGATAAATTTTATGAAATTGGCGACACTCTTTATAAAGAATTTTTAGCTTATAAGGTCATAAAAAATGAAGAAGAATGGGATCGTCTCCAGGTGAATTTTTTAAGTAAACACAGGTTTCATACTGAATTTTCAAAAAAACACAGAGAACCGGTAAAAATGCACTATGTACAAGAGATTCTGAATAAGTGGGGTTGGAAAAAACCTGCCTGAGAAATTATTACTAAAGTTTAATATGCACTTAAGACATCCGAAACCCCTAACCAGGCTTCTGCAGCCCGATAGTTGAGCCAGGATTTTTCATCCAGATTCAGGCCGGAAGTGGAGATGAGTTTGCCAGGATTAAGCTCGCCTAAAGGAAATGGGTAATCTGAACCTAGAGAAACCTTGTCTATACCAAAAAGATGGATTAGTTTGAGGAGCATGTCTTCATCATGCACAAGTGAATCTACCCAAAATTTTCCCAGATACTTATCCGGATGATGAGGATTGTCAATGGCCATTAAATCGGGTCTTACTTCGAAACCGTGTTTAATTCTACCGTATGAACCCGGGAAAGCCCCTCCACCATGTGCAAATGCAACCCTGAGTTTAGGAAATTTTTCAAAAATTCCACCGAAAATCATACTACAGATCGCAAGGGAAGTCTCAGCTGGCATACCTACCAACCAGGGTAACCAGTAACGAGGCATTTTTTCCTTACCCACCATATCCCAGGGATGTACAAATAAGCATGCGTCCATTTCTTCTGCTGCTGCATAAAATTCCAAAAGAGCGGGATCATTCAGATTCCAATCGTTGATGTGTGAGCCAATTTCAATTCCGGCAAGTCCAAGTTCATGCACACATCGTTCCATTTCCTGAATAGCCAAAGATGGATCCTGCATTGGCAATGTACCAAGACCAATAAACCTTTCCGGATACCTCCTGACCACATCTGCCAAATGATCATTTAAAAACCTTGAAATATCATAAGCATCTAATGGTTGGGCCCAATAAGAAAATAATACCGGAATGGTACTGAGTACCTGGATTTGAATTCCGTATTGATCCATATCTATTAATCTAGTTGAGGCATCCCAACAATTGCTCTGCACCTCCCTAAAAAAATTATTGTCAATCATCATCTTGGCCCTGCAAGCTGCGTGATGTTCCAATTTTACAAATCCACCATATCCAAATTTTTCTGCCCAGGGAGGGAGATGCTCTGGCATGATGTGGGTGTGAATGTCAATTTTTTTCAAAACTATTTTTTTAAGAATGGTTGTAGTAAAAACCAAGATTTCTTTTCAGATCTTTTGGAAGTTCAGGCAGCTCTGATCTGGGGATAAGCAAAGTAGAGATGTTGTGAAAGTCAATAAAAATTTGATGTTTTTTTACGGTTTCCATTAGGTATTCGTGACCTGAAGATCCGCCCGTTCCAGTTTTTCGCCCAAGCATTCTCATCACCATTTGCGCATGTCGGTAGCGCCAATTGGTCAGTAATTCATCCATTTCGGTAATTACATCAATTAATCTGGATGGGAGTTGAAGTATCGGTTCTGTACCGTAAAGTTTGATGAGTAAAGCGGCAATGGTAGCTTTGAAAGACAATCTGATCTTACCTTCTTCCATTTGGGTATTATGAAAATTTTCGTTGAAAATATTTGCAAAGTAGGTATCAGTATCACCATTCATTTTTAACCTCATCGCCTTTTCATGTTCGTTTAGATAATCAGATTGCGCGATGGCTTCACGTTCTCTTTGCAACATGTTGCTGATTGCCTGTTGGTATTTTGATTTGAATTCAAAGTTTTCTGCATTAAGAAATGGTGTTCTTTCTAACCATGATTCGATCAGATTAAAAAGACTTTGTGCACTTTCTAAATGCTCTATTTGCTTTTGTTGCTCTTCGTCAAACTCATGGTAATATTTGTAAGGAGTATAGCTGATTCGCTTTTCAATTTTAAGTCCTAGCATGACTTCCAGTTTTCTGAATTGGAAACTCTGGAAACCCGAAGCCGGAAAAAGGTAAGACCTGAAATCCAGAAAGTCAATGGCCGTCATGGTTTCCAATACCTTGATTTGCTGGATGAGCAGTTTGAGAATTTCGTTCACTCTTTCCAGGCGGGATACGGCAACATCGATGTTTTTTTCATCCACATTGTTGGTACGGAATAAATTCATTACGGATTCAGTTTCATGCAGAATTTGCTTGAACCATAATTCATATACCTGATGAATAATAATGAAGAACATTTCTTCGTGTGCTTCCTTTCCCAATTCTTTCGAACGTGGGTGTTGTGCATCCAAAATTTTATCCAATCCAAGGTAGGAACCATAGTGAATGGAAGTGTATTTTTTTTCGTTGCTCATAAAGGTTTGTAGGCAATCGCCTTAATTTCGATGAGTAAATGAGGATGTGGAAGTTGGTGTACCGCAACAGTGGTCCTGGTTGGGCCATCATAGGAAAAAAAAGAGTTATACACTTCATTGTATCCCTTGAAGTCGTTCATAGAAACCAGAAACGTGGTAATCTCAACGATATCGCTTAATTCAGCATTTTCGCTTTTCAGAATGTCTCTGATGTTTTCAATAACCGCCTGGGTCTGAATCCGAATGTCGAGATTGGTTGTCCCAAATTCATCCGCTTCTGCACCTGCAAAACTATTGTCAGGTCTCCTGCTGCTGGTCCCGGACACAAATAGAAAATCTCCGGCTCTTCTGATGTGCGGAAATTTACCCCTTGGAGTAGCCTTACCTTCAACAAGATGTCCACGATTTGGATTTTTCATTTGCCAAAGATAGAAATCCCTTAACAAAACCAAAATATTCAGTAACATTGCATGGCAACTTAATTTATACATATTAATACTAATTATAATATGAGGATAATTTTCACTTTGTTTTTCCTCGTTTTCTTTATGGCATTTGCTTGCGCACAAAATCTGATAAGTAATCCCGGATTTGAGAAATGCGATAAGTGCGGTCAATTTGGAAATTCCGGAGTGGAATTTAATTTTACCGGCAATTCAAACAAACCTGTGGATTGGTTTGGGGTAACGTTTGGCACTTCGGACATCCGGCAGGAGACTCCTCATTCCGGCAGAAGGCATGGGGGTTTTTATAATTTTGGCAAATTTGAATATCTGGGAAATGTATTGGATGCACCACTTCAGGCGGGAGCGGAATATGAACTGAGCTGTTACCTCGGAGTTTCCGGAGATTCAGAATTTTCTACAGATGAAATAGGTTTTTACTTTCAGCAAGGAATCCCTCTGTATCAACAATCAGAACCTTTGAAACAACTCACCCCTCAATTGGTCACTGCAGATCAAGATTTTCTCCCATTAGGTAAATACAAGCAATATAAATTTCGCTACATAGCCTGTGGTGGAGAGGATCATTTAGTGATCGGAAGATTTAAAGATTTATCAAAAGGTGACACGCTCTTTGTGGGCAAGAAAAGATCCGGGAGCGCCATTTATTGTTACGCCATTGTAGATGATGTGGTGATCAGTTTAATCAATCCAATTGCCAACCTGTTGCCTGATAAAGTGGAAATTTGTTCAGGTGGAAAACAAAAGATCGGAATTGCTGCCGGCGCCGTTGGCCGACAAGTATTATGGAGCAACGGGAGCACTGCTGACAGTATTGAGATTGCAAGTACAGATTCATTAGTTTGGGTAGAGACTAAAGTCAGAAAAGATTGCCCTCCCATAAGAGACAGTATGCAAGTAGTTCAAAAAGAAAAGCTGAGTAACCTGCTTGAAGATGAAATATCCATTTGCAAGGGTAGATCTCAGAGCATTGCTGTAAATCCTTCCGGCCTTAACAATCCTAAATGGAACAATGGAAACAATACATTCAGTATAGAGGTAAGTGTACCCGGATGGTATGTAATCAATGCAGAAAGTGAATGCGGCCCAGTCACAGATTCCATACTAGTAAGGGAAATTGCACCATTGAATCAAAATCAGGTTGATACCAAAGATACCTGTTTTATTGCCGGACTTAAACTTGAGGCAATTGAGAACATTGAAAATAATTATTTCTGGAACAATGGAGCAAGAACCAATGTAATTAAAGTTGACAGTCCCGGAGTGTACATCGTTACTGTGAGCAATGTGTGTGAATCAGTAGTCGATACTGTTTTAGTGTTGGACAAGCTTACCGCAAATGAAATCTTTCAGATGCCCAATACCTTTACTCCTAATGGAGATCAGTTGAACGATCATCTCAAGCCAGTTATAGATCCTAAATTTGAAAGTAAAATAAATTCTTTTAAATTTTTAGTGTACAATCGTTGGGGGCATAAAATGTATGAATCCAATAATTACCGCGAGGCATGGATTCCTAAAAATGACGATCTGATGGAAAGTTACATCTATCTTATTCAGGCCAGTATCAGAAGTTGTCCGGGTGTTATTAATGATAAAAAAGTTGGAACGGTAAGCTTGATTCGTTGATTATTTTTCAAAATTGCCTTTCATTTTTTTTTTAACAAATAGTTAATTTGGATGGAGTTTGAAAAAATTTTTACCGATCGGTTAATTCTTAGAAAACTGACTCCGGAAGATTACCAATTTATTTTTGAAAATTTCCCAAAGCAAAAAATACAAGAAGAACTGGGTCTACATTCTGATGAGGAATTTTTGAAGGAAAAGCAAAAATTTGAGCAAGGATATTCCATGTACAACCGTAGTTTGGTACACTTTCAATTGATTGAAAAAAATTCAAATATAATTCTTGGTGGTGCCGGATTTCACAATTGGAATCCTGTTCATTTCAGAGCTGAACTGGGATACCATTTGCATGAGGAAGATTCAAAGAGAAAAGGATTCATGACAGAAGCCGTCAAACCAATTTTGGAATATGGATTTCAAAAAATGAATTTAAACAGAATAGAAGCTTGTACCGGTCCTGAAAATGTGGCTTCATTAAAGATTTTACAGAAATTCGGATTTAAGCAGGAGGGCTATCTGAGACAACATTATCACTGGAAGGATCAGATATTTGATTCTTTAATATTTTCATTACTCAAAACCGAATTCGAGACCAAAAATTCAACTGGTAAAGGAATGATGTAAAATTACCAACCGTGAAGAGAAATTTACCTTCAATAAAAGTCTTATTCCTGCAGGATCGCAGCAACCCCGGGCAATACTTTGCCTTCCAATAATTCCAACATCGCTCCGCCTCCTGTGGAGACAAAACTGACCTCGTCATCAAGTCCATATTTATTGATGGCAGCAACGGAATCGCCACCTCCAATAAGTGAAAATGCTCCTTTTTTGGTTGCCTCCGCAACAGTTATTGCAATGTTACGAGTCCCGGTTTCAAAACTGGACATTTCAAAAACACCCATAGGACCATTCCAAACAATGGTTTTGGATTCCAGGATGGTTTTATTAAATAATTTAATGGTTTCCGGCCCAATATCAAGACCCATGTATCCATCCGGTACATTGGCATCGGTGGTGGTTATGGTTTTTGCTTCATTGTTGAATGAATCAGCCGCTATGGAATCCAGAGGTAACAATAGTTTAACCCCTTTTAACCTTGCTTTTTCCAAAAGCTCTTTAGCCAATTCCAATTTGTCTGTTTCGCATATGGAATTTCCCACGAAATGTCCCTGAGCTGCAAAAAAAGTATACGCCATTCCACCACCAATTAAAATGTTGTCGCATTTGTCAATTAGATTAGAAATGAGTTCGATTTTATCAGAAACCTTAGCTCCGCCGACAATAGCTGTAAGTGGTTTTTCAGGATGCTGTATGACTTTGGCTGCATTTTGAAGTTCTGCATCCATCAATAATCCAAAGCCTTTGTGATTTTTATCAAAGAAACGGGCTATGGTGGCTGTAGTGGCGTGTTCTCGGTGCGCAGCACCAAATGCATCATTAATATAATAATCACCCATGTGTGCCAATTCTTCTGCCCATGCGGGATCACCTTTTTCTTCCAGTTTATAAAATCTGGTATTCTCTAGCAACAGAATCTGGCCCGCTTGTAATAAACTTAATTTTTCTTTTGTATCTGCCCCGCCACAATCTGAAGAAAATAATACATCCCGGCCTAAAAGTTCACTCAATCTTTTAGCAACCGGGGCTAATGAAAATTTGGTTTTGTCCAATTGGCCATCCGGAAGTAAGGATTTTAGCGGCCGTCCCAAATGTGACATGATCACCAATTTTGCATTGCCTTCCAAAAGCTGTTTGATCGTGATCAATGATTTTACGATCCTTGTATCATCGGTGATGATTCCCTTATCAATGGGCACGTTGAAATCAACGCGAAGCAAAACTATTTTACCTTCCAGTTTCCAGTTTTTCATATCCCATCAAATTAATGAAGCAAGTTTAACACACATGTCTGCCAGTCGGTTTGAATAACCATTTTCATTGTCGTACCAGGCTACAATTTTAGCCAAATTGCCCTTGCATTCGGTGAGCTCTGAATCAAAAATGGCCGAATGGTTGTTCCCGATAATGTCGCTGGATACCAATGGGTCAGTCGTGTATTCCAATATTCCTTTTAGTGGACCTTCAGCCAGTTCTTTAAATTTCTGATTAATTTCATCAGCGGTCGTATTTTTTTCAAAAGAGCAAAATACCTCGATCATAGAACCCGTAATCACAGGAACCCGATAGGACGAGCCAAATAATTTCCCTTTAATGGGTGGATATACTTCAGATACTGCCTTGTTTGCACCAGTGCTCGTTGGTATCACATTCAAAGCAGCAGCTCGTGCTCTTCTAAGGTCTTTGTGGGGCGCATCCTGCAATCTTTGATCCTGGGTATAAGCGTGTATGGTGTTCATGTTGGCAAACTGCAATCCCCAGGTTTCGTTAAGTATTTTAACAATAGGGGCAAAACAATTGGTGGTACATGAGGCATTGGATAGAATGTTATGCTCTGCGGTAAGCTCATGATCATTTACCCCAAAAACAAAAGTTGGAATGGAATCATCCTTAGGAGGAGCGGAAAGGATAACCTTTTTCGCGCCGGCTTTTAGATGAGCCCCTGCTGCTTCAGAAGTAAGATATATCCCAGTGCATTCGAGCACAATATCAATATCCAGATCTTTCCAGGGTAGAGCCAGAGGATCTTTAATTGCAAATGCCAGAATTTTATAGCCGTCTACTTCTATGTAATTTTCCCCCGCAGAGATAATGGCATTCATCTTTCTATGGGCGGTATCATATTTAAGTAAATGAGCGAGGGTAGGGTTATCGGTTAAGTCGTTAATGGCGACCACTTCTACATCGGGTCGGTTTCTTAAAGCCCTGTATGTCAGTCGTCCTATTCGTCCAAAACCATTAATGGCTATTCTTTTTTTCATAATTGGGAAATGATTCAATATTTTTTATGCTTATAGAATTCAATTTCCTGCAAAAAGTTTACCACAATTTTGATAAAAGCATATCTTTGCCCTTCTTTTAGAAAATCTGCCCCGTTCGTCTATCGGTTAGGACCTCAGATTTTCATTCTGGTAAGAGGGGTTCGATTCCCCTACGGGGTACTTAAAAAGCCTTTAACTAAGTTAAAGGCTTTTTTTATTCAAAGCTTTGTCAAGCCTTATTACTTTTTCTACTCCTAAATCTTTTATAAACAGAGTACAAGCCGCAGCGCGGAGGCTGCGGTTCCTTCACTAAATCGTGACGTTTGTCACGATTTTCATCACACCAGCCAATGAATTGGCTGGTGTGATGATCGTTCAGTCACCTACGGGGTACTTAAAAAGCCTTTAACTAAGTTAAAGGCTTTTTTTATTCAAGAATTTTTCAAGCCTTACTTTTTCTACGTTAAATCTTTTCATAAACAGAGTACACGCCGCAGCGCGGAGGCTGCGGTTCCTTCACTAAATCGTGACGTTGGTCACGATTTTCATCACACCAGCCAATGAATTGGCTGGTGTGATGATCGTTCAGTCATCTACGGGGTACTTGTGGAAAAGCCTTTAACTGAGTTAAAGGCTTTTTTTATTCAAGAATTTTTCAAGCCTTACTTTTTCTACGTTAAATCTTTTCATAAACAGAGTACACGCCGCAGCGCGGAGGCTGTGGATCCTTCATTAAATCGTGACGTTGGTCACGATTTTCATCCCACCATACGATGAATTGCATTTTACATAATTAAAGAATGCGCAAATATTTATTACACGCCGCAGCGCGGAGGCTGCGGTTCTGAATATTCAAGATTTTTTTACCTAACTCAGTTCATGATAATCCAGGTCCTTACCATAGGTGTCTGTTGAATATAAGATGGCTAACAACGACACCACCACACAAACTATCCCGACATAAAATCCTGCAGACAACAGTCCTATAGACGGCACCAAAGTCGAGACACAAATACTGATGAGTACGGTCGTGCCGCGCACAAAATTTGGTGCAGTGGTGGTAACAGTCGCCCTTAAATTTGTTCCGAATTGTTCAGAGGCAGAAACCATGAAGATCGACCACAATCCTCCCATGGATACTCCCATCAATCCTATGACTGAATAAAAAATGCCGGGGCTTGTCTGGGTATTTAAGAAATAAGTCAGCATGCATGCAGCCATGAGTGCAACAGAAAGCAACAGGGCTTTTTTGCGGGATCTAAAACGCTCACTGATGTAGCCAAACAATATGCTACCAATAGAAGCACCAATATAATGCAATGTCACCGCTTGAGCCCCGACAATAGTACCATTCACCAGACCTGTTTTGGCATAGGCTGAGGCATTGATAGCCAATTGGCTTATCGCATACCATACCGGCACTCCAGCAAGAATGCACAATAAATATTTTAGAAACCGCTTGCTGTCCGTAAAAAGGGATAAAAAGTCACCTCGCTTTACGTTCTCTTCTTTGGCCCGATGGAACATGCCCGATTCATAAACACTGATCCGGAGTACCAGTAAGGCCAGACCCAATCCACCACCTACGTAATAGGCAATGCGCCAATCAAATGCATCGGCTACTAAAAATCCCAAAACAGCTCCTATAATCCCAATGCCGGATACAATGCTTGCACCCATGCCGCGTCTTTCCTTGGTCATTACCTCAGAAACCAATGTAATGCCAACGCCAAGTTCACCAGCTAATCCTAACCCTGCAATAAACCTCACCCAGGCATACTGTTCTACTGTCTGAACGAATCCATTGGCGATGTTGGCAAGGGAGTACATCAGAATGGTCAGGAACAAAGTGGATAATCTCCCTTTTTTGTCCCCCATAATACCCCAAACTATCCCGCCAAGTAGCATACCTATCATTTGCATGTTCAGGAGGTATGAACCCACAGAGAACATGTCCCCATCAGCCACTCCAAGGTCTCTTAGACTAGGATCCTTGACAATACCAAATAGGATTAAATCATAGATGTCAACAAAATAGCCCAGCGCAGCTACGATGACGATCATATTGAAGGGGTGCTTATGGCCAATATTCTTGTTTTCCAAAATCCGGGATTTAGTTACAAAAATGTAAAAAAATTCGGACTCCGGATTAATCTTATTGAGTAAGATAAATGATGTCCAAATCGTTGGTTGCCATATTTTAAATTTTTTAACCTATTTAAAGGTGCATTATATATTGGTTTGGCACTAACGATAATTTAGGTAATCTTTATCCCATTTTATACATTGCAATTTCTATTGCAAGTAAAATATTTTCAAATACAAGAACAAAAACCGATACCCCTCCTTCTCATCTGCATGTCACAAGCAGTCAGGCAGAATTGTCCCACTATCAAACATGTCCGTAAATGGTCAGAAAAATCATTCACTTAATGAATTGCTCTTCGTCTTTTTGATGGTAATCAAAGATCGTCCATTCATGGGAGCACCTGTCTTATTTAGACATTTACTTTACATACCGAAACCCTAATGCGAAACATGAGATAAATTTACACTGGTGAATTTGCGTATTCAAAAAAATGATTTATTTATAATCTATTGTGATTTATGTTCGGGATATCAATGTAGAGTGTAAAAGTTTTATTTTCCAACGCTGCTTTTCTTTTATCAGCACAACTGTCTCCAACCAATGCACGGAAGATTGTTTGCGATCTTTTAAAATGTCAGAATAGAGATGGTAATTTACCCATGCGGTTTTTCCATGTACATTCGTTCGGAAAAAGTTAAAATTATTTTTCCTGCTAAAGTCAATTGATGTATTTGATTTTATTGCTTTTTGTATCAGTGTGTCAACATTCCATAAACTCCCATATTCCAGTAATAGGATATCATCCGTAATGTAATGTTTGAGGTTCGTTGAATCCCTATTTGAAATGGCCTCAAAAAATTTAACAATCGTTTGCTGTACCTCTGCTTCTTTTTCTGAAACGGAGTCTTGTGACAGAAGAATGGTTGGCATTGCAAGACTACAAAATAGAATAAAAGTTTTTTTCAATTTATATATTTTTTTAAGATTTAGGGATTAAGATTTTTAAACTTTATAATGGTTAACATATTGAGTAAAGATAACGATATAATGGAAAGTTGCGTGAATTTGTTAAGTTCCGTATATCCCTTAATTATAGGAAATAATTATTTGAAGTTAAATACCCATGGTTTCTAACGGGTCTATTGTTGAGTGAGGATTCTTTATTCTTTATTTTAAATTTATCAGTATCTGAAAAAACCAGTAAGGGTTAAGTTTTATCTCTATATTGGAGTTGAAAAAGCGGTTGTTCGTAAATTAATGTTAATCCCCGCTGCACCATTTGGCGAAGTATTTCCAAAATTAATTAGAGGATAGGCAACAATTTTTAAAAATACTCTGTCAAATTTAAAGAAAAGCAAATTATGGCTACAATCAAACCGTATACCGGAATTTTTGAGAAAGCTGAGCTGCTGCATTTATTGCGGAGAACTTTATTTGGAGTGAGCAAGCCAGATCTTGATTTTTATAAAGGTAAAAGCCTGAATGAAGTAATAGATGTATTAATTCCTGGTACTCCTCCGCTGCCCAAACCTCCGTTGAGAACCTATTATGGAAATACTGATCCCAGTAAGGATTTGATGGAGAAATACGACGATAAGGGGACAATAGTGACAGTTGTTCCTTTTGGCGAGACGTGGGTCGACAAAGCACTACAAACTAATTTTTTAATGGGTTCCGGCAATAATCGCAGGGCCAATCTTAAAAACTGGTGGACCGGTCTCCAGATTCATCAGGACAGGACACTCAGTGAGAAAATGCTCATGTTTTATCAGACCTTATTGGTAACACAAGATGCAGTATTGGAGAATGCCAACAGCATGTACCTTACACAAAACTTATATAGACAAAATGTTTTTGGTAATTACAAGCAGTTGGTCAAAGAAATTACTCTGGATCCGGGAATGCTGAAATACCTAAACGGAGAAAAGAATACCAAAACTGCGCCCGACGAAAACTACGCCAGAGAATTACAGGAGCTCTTCACCTTAGGAAAAGGTCCGGCATCCAATTACACTGAGGATGATGTGAAAGCCGCTGCCAGGGTGCTTACAGGGTGGACAGTAACATATAGTCAAAATGTCAATGGTGTTCAAACGAATATCATACCTCAATTGAATTTTATTCAAAAAAATCACGATACCGGAGTTAAATCTTTTTCATCTTTTTATAATAATTTTCAAATCACACCGGATAGTTCTATATTATCCGATAAAGACAGATCATTGCGTGAATTGGATCAATTGATCGACATGATCTTTAATAAGGATGAGGTGTCTAAATATATTTGCAGGAGACTTTGGAATTTTTTTGTGTACTATGATATTAATGCAGAGATAGAAGTTGAAGTTATTGAACCACTTGCCGAGATTTTAGAAACAATATAAATCATCCTGAGCAAATGAAGTTTGTAATGCAAGCTCTCTTCAGTTCAGATTATTTTTTCAAACCGATACATCGTGCTTGCATGATTAAAAGTCCAAATGATTTTAGTGTGGGCATGGTAAGACAGATTGAATTTCCATTTCCAAAAAGCAATCAGTTGGAAGCACAGTATTACATGTGGTCTGTCATTCGAAATGGATTGGTGAATGTGGGTTTTGATATAAATAATCCTCCCGATGTAGCGGGTTGGCCTGCTTATTATCAACAACCTGTGTATCATGAAATGTGGTTTGATACGACAAGTTATCCATTTAGGCGCGGGATTTATGAATCCATCACCAGGAGTAATTTTGCGTTGGATAAAAAAGCCACTTATGATCCTGCAAATAATCCTTCTTATGGATTTTTAGTAAAAATGAATTTTGCTGAAACGGTTAAAAAATTTGACAATCCATCTGATCCCAATGCATTAATAGATGAAGCAGTGCAAATAATTTTAGCCCCTCCGATATCAGATTCCATTAAAAAAGCATTAAAGACTAACTTTTTATTGTTGGGACAATCCAGTGATGCTTACTGGACAGATGCCTGGAATGGATATATAGCAGACCCCAATACTTCAGATCCAGAGTCAAAACAAGTTCCCATGATGTTGCAAAATTTATTTAATTACTTGATGTCAGCTGCTGAATATCATTTGTGTTAATTTATTTTAATTCTCGCAATTTTTTTAAGAATGAAAAGGAGAAAATTTTTACAATCTGTACCGATTACTTTAGGTGGTATCACCATGTCTGCATATGCCTCTAATCCATTGCTGTCAGATATCACATTATCGCTATTGGAATCGGATAAGGTATTGGTCATCATACAACTAAATGGTGGAAATGATGGATTGAATACCGTAATTCCTTTAGATCAATATGCTGTCTTATCTAAATCAAATATTAGACAAAGTATTTTAATTCCAGAATCTAAGGTTTTAAAACTTCCTGGAACCAATGACATGGTAGGTTTACACCCATCGCTTGGGGCTCTCCATAATTTATACCTAGATAATAAATTGGCCATTATTCAAAGTGTTGGCTATCCTCAATTTAGCTATTCGCATTTTCGTGCAGCAGACATTTGGATATCCGGAGCTAACGCCAATGAACTATTAAACTCAGGTTGGGCGGCTCGTTATTTATCCTATGAATACCCTAATTACCCTATTGGATTTCCAAATGCAACAATGCCGGATCCATTGGCAATAAGACTAGGTGGAACCATTACTCTTGGATTACAAAACCTAGGCGTCTCAATGGGAATATCGATTTATAATACTAAAGATCCACTGAATCTCACGGGTAATTTATTTTCTGATCCTGTAACACAAGACTATATGGGAAAGGAATTGGCTTATGCGAGGGAGGTGCTTAGGCAAACAGACAAATTTGGAGATGCAGTACAGGCTGCGGGAGATAAAGGACGCAACCTTTCAACAAAATACCCAAAGTCTTCAGAATTGGGTTATACATTGGGCACACAATTGTCGATGGTAGCCAAATTGATCGATGGTGGAAGTAAGACAAGAATATTTTGGTTGAGTACAGGAGGATTTGATACTCATGCAGCGCAAGTAGATGCAACAGATCATACCATCGGAGTACATGCCAATTTACTGAAAGGAGTCTCAGATGCGGTGGGCGGATTTATGGATGATCTTAAGTTGATGGGACATGAGGATAGAGTTTTAGGTATGACTTTTTCCGAATTTGGAAGACGTATTATTGCGACATCCTCTGCAGGAACAGATCATGGTGCCGCACAACCATTATTTGTATTTGGAGGAATAGTAAATGGGGGCGTTTTAGGTAATAATCCGATTATTGATCCAGCCTCTAATGTCAATTCAAATCTACCTATGCAGTATGATTTTAGATCTGTGTATGCATCTATTTTGGAAGATTGGTTCTGTGTCCCTACATCTGATATAGATAAAATACTCTTTAAGAATTATCAGAAGTTGTCTTTTATTAATCCTAACAACTGCCTCAACACGGCGACCCATGATAAAAATAATTCGCTGGGAAAAAATATGATATACGCCTATCCAAATCCTTTTGTTGAAAGCACAAAAATCAAATTTGAGACGTTTGGTGGATTCGTTATGATAGAAATTTTAAATAATCAAGGGACACAGATAAAAACAGTTCTTAATACTATATTATCTCCTGGCAAATACGATGTAGACTGCAATCTAGAAGATGCACCTGAAGGAATATATTATATTAGAATACAGAATGAACAACTTCAGCAAGTAAAACCTGTCATGAAGATTCGGTAAAGGAATTCTTCAATTTGCATTTATCCACCTAGTCTTGTAAAGACTGCCTCATGAATAAAACTGTTTAAAAAAAATCTACTTTGCAGCTCTCTTGGCTATCATTTGGTCTACGCCGGAAGTAAATTCCTGAACAGTGGCGGTATATCCTGTTTTGCCAAGCGCGTTGATCTGGTATTGATTGGTTTTCTTATCTTTCTCCAGGTCAAATACCCAAATCGTAGGGTATCCTGAAACTTGGAACGCCTGCTGAAGATTAGCATTTTGGGTCCTGATGGCATCCGGGATGGCTTTTCCCCTTGGGAAATCTAATTCCAACAGAATCACATTTTTCTTTGCCCATGCTTTAAAATCATCTTTAACAAAGACTGCTGCGGACAAACGCTTGCACCATCCGCACCAGTCTGAACCGGTAAAATTTGCCATGATGGGCTTATTGGTTTTCTTGGATAGTGCATAGGCTTCATCGAGATTGACTAACCACCCTTCTTGCTCTGCTTTATAGCCATTGTTGGCATCTTTGGCCGGAGTCTGGGCACATGAAATAAGATTGGCAGAAATTACAATTGCCAGCATCAGAACAGAAGATTTTGAGAAAAGAGATTGAAGCATTTTTAAAAGTTATGGTGGATCAATAATTTACAAAGACAAAACTACAATAAATGATTTTGTGATTGGTTTTATCAGTAGTTTTTTAACCCTGATTTAACCAAATTCAAATCTAAATACCTAAAAACCAAATTCGTTATCAGTTTCCGAATAGAAAAAACGGCTTTTTTGGTCAATTGTTGCAAATTATTTAAAATTGAAATGCAAGACTTTACCCTCCGGTAGTTACGGAATCCTTACTTTGGCATAATATTGAGGGTTCAAAATGTACCAAAAGGGGCTCATGCAGCTTTTAACTCTACGAAAGGATCTTCGAAGTATGCATAAATATCTTATTCTCTCAGGCTTATTTATCCTTGTCCAATTCGTTTTTGGACAGGGCATCAGCCCGTATTGTGCCCACGAGGAATTTCACCAAAAACTGCTAAGAACCAGCCCGGAATACAGGAAAGCATTCCTTGAGATGGAGCGGGACATTTATGAATATACGGTCCGTCGGGATCAAAATGGCCCGCATACCGATTTTTCAAGAATCGTTTACACTATACCCGTAGTCATACATTTGGTGGTTCCTCCGGGAACGCCAATCGGGCAAGGCAATAATCTTACCAATCAACAGGTGGAGAATGGTTTGGATTTGTTAAATCAATCCTTTTCCAATGAAGGACCTTTTAAAACAAATTCAGGAGTCGATGTTGAAATCCGATTTTGTTTAGCAAGAAGGGATCCTGCCGGCAAACCTACCAATGGCATCACCCGCACCTTTAGCAATCTGGTCAATGAACCCATGTGTTCTCCCGGAACTGATGCCTCCAGCGATGCGGCCATTAAAAGTTTGGTTTCCTGGGATTGCCGTCAGTACGTCAACATCTGGTTGGTGACAGATTTGTTCAATGCCAATTTTGGTTGTGGTCTTGCGGGCTTTGCTTATTTTCCGGGTGCTCCTTGTACGGTGGATGGAATTATGCAAGAGGCCAGGTATTGGACTTCTGTGGGCGGTACGACTGTTACGGCTCATGAAATGGGACATTACTTTGGACTGGACCATACTTTTAATGGAGGATGTGTAAACAACAACTGCCTGCTGGACGGAGACAGGGTCTGTGATACGCCTCCAGACAATTCCGCTTCTTTTGCCCCTTGCAATACAAATTCCTGCAATACTGATGCACCGGATCTTCCTGATGACAATACGAATTACATGGATTATTCCTCCTGTCAACCGGTGCATTTTTCACAGGGTCAAAAGACCAGGATGGTTGCCACTTTGGAAACCAGAAGAAATTATCTGATCAGTTCCCGCGGATGCCAACCAGTCGGTAATCTTGATGTAGCAGCCAAGGATATCCGTTTTCAATCAGACCTTTGCGGGGATAGTTTATGTCCAATTTTGGTTGTAAAGAATGAAGGCATCAGTACCATCACCAAATTGGATATTCAATTTTTGCTCGATGGGAATTTAGTACTCAATAACAATTGGAGTGGCAGTTTTGCTGCCGGACAAAGTCAGAATATTTCTTTTAATTGTTTGTCTGTTCCGAATGGAATGCATACCGTTACTTTCTTGCTTTCCAATCCAAATAATGGAACTGATTTTGATTCATCCAACGACAGTATTTCAATTCAAGTGGAAGTAACCCGACCCCTAAAGTTGATTGGTATCGATGTTACACCATCTCATTGCATCAGCGATGGAACAGCC
Organism: Candidatus Vicinibacter proximus; assembly: GCA_016713905.1. Lineage (NCBI taxonomy): Bacteria > Pseudomonadati > Bacteroidota > Saprospiria > Saprospirales > Saprospiraceae > Candidatus Vicinibacter > Candidatus Vicinibacter proximus. Next base: position 1,621,154 of record JADJOE010000003.1, on the reverse strand, counting down.
GGAATAAGAGTGGAAGGCGGCAAACCACCTTATCGATATCTGATCAGTAACAAAACCTACATCCAGACGGATAGTCTGTTCCAGTTGCTGGTACCAGGAAATTATAATGTCACCATTACAGATGAAAAAAATTGTACACTGATCAGCAGTTTTGAAATACCGGACAGTTGTAAAAGCACAAAGAATAAAAAGTTTGTGCTGAATCAGGATGCGACGTATTTAGGGAATGATTGTTATTTACTCACAGAAGAAAAAAATTATGAAACGGGTAGTGTATGGTACGAGGATAAAATAGATCTAACAAGACCATTTGACATTTACTTTCAGCTTAATCTTGGTTGCATCGATGGAGCCGGCGCAGATGGTATAGCATTTGTTCTTCAACCGATCTCAACTTCCATTGGTGTATCTGGTGGTGGCCTGGGATATCAAGGGATCAGACCAAGTTTAGCGATTGAATTTGACACCTGGGAAAATGGAAATTATAGTGATCCGGTATATGATCATATGTCTTTGATGAGAAATGGAAACGTGAGTCATGCATCACCTGATCAGTTGGCCGGTCCGGTGGGAATTTTTCCGAATTTGGCAAATGCAGAGGATTGCAGATTTCATAATTGCAGAGTAAAGTGGACACCTCAGAGCAATCTTTTTCAGATATATGTGGATTGTCAGTTGAGATTGGAGTACAGGGGAGATATTATTGAGACAATTTTCAGATCAGATCCTTTGGTGTATTTTGGTTTTACCGCTGCGACAGGAGGTGCAATCAATGTCCAACAGTTTTGTCTGGATTATGTAAGCGAAATTGCGGTGCTAGATGATTATATCATTTGTAAAGGGGAATCCATTCAGGTTTCTGTTCCTTCTAAATTTGCAACTTATTCCTGGAAACCTTCCAATGGCATCAACAATCCGACGACTTTCAATCCCATCATTACTCCGGACAGCACCACCACTTATTTTGTAGAATTGGGAGACAGATGCAACATGAAAGTCTATGATACTTTTAGCATCACAGTGTTGGATCCTGAGCTCAATGTAAGCCTGAGTCTGGAAGATTCCTGCAATGCAAAGTCTGCTACCATTCTGAGTATTCATACAGGTGCAGCGGACAGCATTACTTTATATTCCAGAGATGGAATTAATTTTACTAAAGACACTATTTTTAAATACAATCCTTCCTCTTTGATCACCATATATTCAAAAGTTGGGCAGTGCATTAAGCCCTATGTCCAAAAACTCCCACCGGCAATTCCTGCTTTGAAGGATAGTGTGTTGATGGTTCGTGCAAGAAGTTGTAAAGATTCAGGTCGTATTGTCATTATCGGGGTAGGCGGAATTCCACCTTATCAATATGAGTTGAACAACAATGGTAATTGGTTGAGTCAGGGCATATTTGATCCTTTGGATCCGGGTAGTTATACCATCAACATCCGTGATCAACGTAATTGCATGGTGAGTCGGCAATTGATAATTGGGGATTACCAACATGTGATTACACTTACAATAGATTCTGCGCAGTTGGATAAATCTTGTTGCCATCCTACACCTTTTGTAAACCTTCTGGCAACCGGTTCTTATCCGCTCTATTACTATTCTTTGGATGGCGACCGTTGGACAGGAGATGGCTTGTTCAGTGGCTTGTCAATCGGATTACACCAGGCAAATGCCAGGGATGAATTTGGATGTGTTTCAGATACCCTGACTTTTGAAATTATTGATTTAACACAGGTGCAAAACGATACGCAAAAAGTAAATATTTGTGAGGGAGCAAGTCATCAGGTAGGCAATAATGTATATACCAAATCGGGACGTTATAAAGACGTTTTTAGCAATCGATACTGTTGTGACAGCATCATACATACCGATTTGCAAGTTTTGCCGGTTTATATTTTTTCCAACAACAAACAAATCTGCGAAGGTGCTTTTGTTCAGGTGGGTAACAAGCAATATACCGCAACAGGAATTTATACCGACACTTTATCCACCGTTTCCGGATGTGACAGCATCATCAACACTTCATTGATAGTAAGACCTGTATTTGATCAGGTCAACAACCAAATTATCTGTGCAGGAGAAAGCATACAGGTGGGCAATAAATTTTACGGGAACACCGGAAATTATTTGGATACGTTGGAAAGCATTTTTAATTGCGACAGCATCATTCGAACTTCCTTACAGGTTAACCCGGTCTATGATATGAATTTCCAACCGGTGATCTGTGATCGCCAAAGTGTACAGGTAGGAAATAAAATTTATGCCAATGCCGGAAGCTATTTGGATACGCTGCAGACTTTTAATGGATGCGACAGCATCATCAGAACATCGTTAACGGTGCATCCTATATTTGCTTTACAAAATCCACGCATGATTTGCGAAGGTCAATTCATTCAGGTAGGATCCAAAAAATATGATCAGGCAGGAGTATTTGTAGATACCCTGAATACCATCAATGGATGTGACAGTGTGATCAATACCCGCTTAATTGTAGATCAGGTAACGGCTGCACTTACGGTAGATTCGATTCGTTGTTATGATGAGCAATTTGGGGGAGCGAGCGCACGGGCGATCAGAGGAATTCCTGAATTTTTATTCAGTTTTGACGACGGCAGGAATTTTGGAAAATTGAATTCAGTCAGCAATTTGCCTCCTGGTGATTACAAAGTTTTGATCAAGGATTCATTGAATTGCATCGACACTCAGTATTTCAGTTTGATTGTTCCCATCGAATTGGAAACAGAGCTTGAAAATAAAATTGACATCACCCTGGGTGATAAAATAATTCTAAAACCTTTATTGAACTTCAATCCGATAACCATTCTTTGGTCTCCTTCGGATGGTTTGAGTTGCAGTGATTGTTTGAATCCTGAAGTGAATATTCTACGATCAAAAAATTATACACTCACCGTAACTGATCGTCTGGGATGCACCAGTACCGCTATTGTTCAGATCCGTGTGGACAACAATACGCAAATTTGGGTGCCCAATGTTTTTTCTCCGAATGGAGATCAGCAAAATGATTTTGTCACGGTGTTTGGAAATCATTCCATCAAACAAGTGGACGAATTCAGAATTTATGACCGATGGGGCAACCTGGTATTTCTATCCGGCAATTTTATGGTGAATGATCTGCAGGCGGGCTGGGACGGCAACTTTAAAGGGGAACCAGTGAATCCGGGTGTTTTCGTATATTATGTCAAAGCAACGAGGATAGATGGGACGACGGTTACATTGTCCGGGGATGTTAGTGTGGTGAGGTAGTTGAATTAATTAGTTAATGAGCTAATTAGTTAATGAGCTAATTAGTTAATGAGCTAGTGAGGGTTGCAGAGCTGACTTTGGCGGGGTGTGATGGAACTGATATCGAAGAATATTTTAAAATAAATAAAATTGAAAAAGGTGAAATGGAAATATGGGGTGTTAACACGAATTATTTTTTTAGGAGTGTTTATGAGTTCGTGTGCCAGTGATTCCGGTGGTCAAAATGCGAACCACCTTGAAAATAAAGGTATCACCTGCGATGCAACAGGTTTGGGTGATGATCGGTTTGTGATGTGTGGGGAGAGTGGAAAATATGCGGAGCGTTCATCCGGTAGTAGCCAGAAAGATGGTTTCGTAGCGTTTGGAAAATTCGGGAGTGAGAACTTTGAGGCCTATGCAATGGGTGATGGCATGCATGATTTCAGGTGGGAAAAAGTGGCCATGTCCGGAAGTAATTTGATTTTTTCAGGATATGGATTTAAAGAAAAGCAAGCGGTGATATCTTGTTATGGTAAAGGGATGGAACCGATGTGGTCTTTGGTTTCCGATTCCTTAAAAGGTATTGAAGAACCATCCATGATTACCGATCCATCGGGCAGTGTTTTAATGGCACACAGGAATCCGGCAGTTTCCCCGTACGATGCATATCTTACTTTTATTGATCCAACTGGTGCAATAAAATGGACCAGAATAGTTAGGCTGGTGGATGATATGACCGAACTTATTACTTTAAGCAATGGTAGTTTTCTCATGCACTATTTGCAAAAGGGCGCTTACATTGATGCAGAAACAAGAAAAAAATATTTCATTCTTCCTGTACTCTTCTTATCTCCAAAAGGCACAATTACGAGTCAGTTTCATTTCCATGCCGATCGTGCTAAATTTTCCGAAATCAGCATTCATAAAGTATTATCATCCGATCAGGGTTATTCGTATTTTTTAGGATCGGTGGAGACTATATCAAAAAGGAAAGATTTGTTGATCATAAAATCTGATTTGGAAGGCAGGATGTTTTGGTCTTACACTTACAAGACGGATCAACATTTTGATATCAAAACGGCTGTTGCAGATTCCAAAGGTGGATTGGTATTTGTGGCAGACGCTTATGGTCATTCCGGCGGGATGATGTGTGCAGCAGTCAGCCCGGATGGTGAAATCAAATGGAATAATTTAATCCCATCGACACCTTATGAGCAGGTGATTGATATGATTGCAGGTAAAGATTATTTTGGAATTTATTATGATAAAATATTGAATTTTGGCATATTAAAAACCAACATCGATGGATTATCGTGTCTTGGTCCTGTATCAAAAATGAACATCACTCGAGAAGATGCAGAGATCGTTACCATCAGCAGCAATACCCTTGCAGAACCCGGTAAATCCTCCTGGCGTATAATTAACATACCGTTTAAAAAATCCGGAAAAATTAAAGCGTTATCAGATTGTAAAAAATAGGCGAATTCACTTAGCAGGATAATTAATTTTCCTAGTGAGCATCAGAGTGAATAAAAACTTTGATCAGAAATAAATCTGTACAATGAAGCCAAACAGATGATTTGTTGCATTTAGACATGAAAAGCTTTTGCTTTCTTATAAACTTCCAGTTGTTGGAAATCAAACATAGTGTAGTGTATAGGGTGAGAAAGAGAACGAAGAAAAAATCAGAACGATAATCTATCGCTCTCGCTCTGATTCTCGCTCTGATTCTCGTTCTAATTCTCGCTCTGATTCTCGCTCTGATTTTTATTAATGTGTTTTTTCAAGATTTTTGATCATAGCGAATAAAATTTTAGAAAGTTCTTCACTATTACTTAATAAATTTTTAAACTGCTGTTCGGATAAGTGTTTAGAGTCATGTAAAATATCTAAGATAGCAACTGTCTCAAAAATTGAACTCCGGGCAATGATAAAAAAATTCCTTCTATCCGATTTAGAAAATCTCCCTGAACCTTCAGCAATGTTAAGCGGAACACTTAAAGAAGCCCTAAAAAGTTGATCAGAGATAGATCTGTGCAATGAAGCCAAACGGATGATTTGTTGCATTTCGAAATGAAAAGCTTTTGCTTTCTTATAAACTTCCAGTTGTTGGAAATCAAACATAGTGTAGTGTATAGGGTGAGAAAGAGAACGAAGAAAAAATCAGAACGATAATCTTTCGCTTTCGCTCTGATTCTCGCTCTGATTTTTCTGGGTAGAGAGTGAGAAACAGAAAGAGAACGAAGAAAAAATCAGAACGATAATCTATCGCTTTCGCTCTGATTCTCGCTCTGATTTTTCAGGTCAGAGAGTGAGAAACAGAAAGAGAACGAAGAAAAAATCAGAACGATAATCTATCGCTTTCGCTCTGATTCTCGCTCTGATTTTTCTGGGTAGAGAGTGAGAAACAGAAAGAGAACGAAGAAAAAATCAGCACGATAATCTATCGCTTTCGCTCTGATTCTCGCTCTGATTTTTCTGGGTAGAGAGTGAGAAACAGAAAGAGAACGAAGAAAAAATCAGAACGATAATCTTTCGCTTTCGCTCTGATTCTCGCTCTGATTTTTCTGGGTAGAGAGTGAGAAACAGAAAGAGAACGAAGAAAAAATCAGCACGATAATCTATCGCTTTCGCTCTGATTCTCGCTCTGATTTTTCTGGAGAGAGTGAGAAACAGAAAGAGAACGAAGAAAAATCAGCACGATAATCTATCGCTTTCGCTCTGATTCTCGCTCTGATTTTTCTGGGTAGAGAGTGAGAAACAGAAAGAGAACGAAGAAAAAATCAGCACGATAATCTTTCGCTTTCGCTCTGATTCTCGCTCTGATTTTTCTGGGTAGAGAGTGAGAAACAGAAAGAGAACGAAGAAAAAATCAGAACGATAATCTTTCGCTTTCGCTCTGATTCTCGCTCTGATTTTTGTACCCGGGGCGGGACTTGAACCCGCACGGACATTACTGCCCACAGGATTTTAAGTCCTGCCAATTATGATTTCATATGGTTTTATAAATATGTAAATAGCTATATTACAAAGTATTAAATTTTATATGAATACAGATAAAACCATATAAAAACAAAAAATGTTCGACCTATGTTCGACCTAAATATATTATCTTTGTATAGTGGCATCTCTTAAACTTATTCTTAGAAAGAAAGCAAACAAAGAAGGAAAGTTTCCAATTTGTATTCAGATTATTAAAAATAGGAAAGCATCACTAATTCATATTGGCCAGTACATCGATGCAATTGATTGGGATGAGACAAATCAAAAAGTAAAGAAGACTAATTCGAATCATTCTGAGTTAAATAAGTATCTGCTACGAAAGTTAACGGAAGCTAATGGCAAATACCTAGAGCTGGCCACTGAAAAGGAAGTAGTTTCCGCTAAATCCATAAAGCAAAAATTAACTAATAACGATAACACCACCTTTAAAAGCCAAGCTGAAATATATTTAGACAATTTAAAAAAGGAAGGAAAATATAATAGGTATTCAGCCGATAAGCCACGAATCAATAGATTTTATGAATTTACCAAAGGTGGAGATATTACTTTTCAGGAAATTACAATTCCGCTACTCAATAAATTTAAAGCTTACTTAAAATCTACAAGGGAGATAACGGATAGGACAATTATAAACCATCTTGTTGTAATCCGCTCTATATTTTCTCAAACAATTTTAGGCAATCTTCTAGATCCAAAGTATTATCCATTTGGAAAGGACAAGATAAAAATAAAATTTCCAGATTCACAAAAAGTCAGTCTCACTATAGAAGAAGTTAAAAAACTCGAGAATGCTAAATTTTCAGCGGAATCTTCATTGAATCATGTTCGTAATTTATGGCTCCTGTCATTTTACTTTGCAGGAATGCGTATTTCTGATTTGCTTAGATTGAAATGGTCAGATATTGATAATGGCAGACTAACCTATACTATGGGTAAAAACGCAAAAGGGGGCTCTTTAAAAATACCAGAAAAGGCCTCAATAATTTTGACTTTTTATAAGCCCAAGACGAAAAATAAAACCGGATTCGTTTTTTCAAATCTGGAGAATGTCCGTAATCAGTCCGATTTGTTTGAAGTGCAGAAGAAAATTTCTAATGCTACAAAGACTATAGATGAAGCGTTGCAGAAGCTCGCCTTTGAACTAGACATTAATAAAAAACTCACCATGCATATTGCTCGGCATACTTTCGGTAATCTTTCTGGAGATCGGATTCCAATTCAGATGCTTCAAAAACTATATCGACATACATCAATAACTACAACAATTGGATACCAATCTAATTTCATAACTAAAGACGCTGACGAGGCATTGGATTCCGTTATTAATTTCTAAGAAGAATACTTTCTCAGATTTCTAATAAAAAAAACTACTTAAATACTTTTGTTCATTAGAGATAGAGGAGAAAGAATAGTTTTTCTTAAATTCGTTCTGCAGGGTAGCTAACCGCTTATTTAATTTGTTGAATTATAATAGCTTTTTAGCATTTAAATTCACTTTTCAATAATTATTTTCTCAACAGCAATTATTGCATCATTCGATTTTACTAATAGTGTATAAATTCCATTTTCAATATTCTTTAAATCAATTTTTACAATATTTTCAGTTATTTTTCTATGTATAATCCTTCTCATTAAAAGATCGTAAATTTCAATTGTTGCTTCTGGCAATTTATTTTCAGCATCTATTATTATATATTCTTGTGCGGGATTGGGATACAAAAATACTGAGGTTGAATTATTAATCCCTTTACTTGAAACCATTATGGAATCACATGGAAGAGTTATGTTTTGAGATCTATAATGTGGGATATTTGTAATAGAAATGAAATTATATCCAGGTAGTTTTAAGCCCCTTTGTTCAAATTTACAATTCTGACCTTGGCAATTTGGTTGATGAATGATATGTAAATAGTTATGTGTACTCGTTCCTGCTATATATATTTTTCCATCAGGCGCCAATGCTGACAAATAGAAAACTGTTGGATAAGGGTCTGCGTATCCATCCCATACTCCTATCAATAATTTACTTGCTTCTACATCACTTGCATGGAGATCAAATTGATATATTTTTTTTAGTGCGGATGCATATAAATATCTAGAATTTGCTGAAACTGCAACTCCTGCAACATGAAATGTATCTTGATCAAAAGAAATCCTAACAGGGCTTGTCAAATCTCCTGTTTCATTATTAAAATCATATATATTAAGGCCATTTCTTGGAAGAAACCGAATAAACTTTTTTCCATCAGGCGAAAATACGGCTTGACCTTGAAGATCAGCATCATTAAAATCTTCTCCTGAACATTTTAAAACACTGGGTTGAATTCCTGCTGAACTTAATAAGGTTAGAAAATAACAATTTGTATGTGATTTTGGGGCAATTAGCCACCAATCAATACCATTAGCATGTTTCGTAGCTTGCAAATTTGAGCGCCCAAAAGTATCCTTTAATGCAATTTGATTCTTTAATACAACTTTCCCGAAGCCAGAATTTAAGGACATATCAATCATGCAGTAATAAATCCTTTCTGGGGCTATTCCAACATATTGAGGCATCATAAAATAGGGTATATCTAAATCCAAATTGAAAAGATAATAAAGGTTTTTACTTCCTGGTGCAGGTAATGCTATAACACCTTGAGAGGCTGGATTTCCACTTGGGCAGTGGCTAGATTGGACAAGACCTGGATTAATAGAATCTCCATTTTCCATAATCATACCTCTTGCATCTAAAACATTACAACCATTCGAATAAAATAATAATTTACCATTTTCATCGCATATACTTGTATTTGAGCCCTCCATACTGAAATTATTAATAGTTTTTAGCAATGAGACATTAACTGGAACATCATTAAAATTTAATAAGATACCATTGCCATATTGCTTAGATACAGTAGTATCATAACCAATTACCCATTGATAATCATATTTATCTTGACTGTTAGCCAAGTAAGAATAAAAAAGAGAACAACTAAAATGAAATTATCTGAACTAATTCTTAACACAATAAAATATAGATTAATACAATATTATTTAGAATTCACTACCAGTTTTTCTGTAATAAAATTTCCATTTTCTAGTTGTATTTTGGCGAAATATATACCAAATTGAACTAAATTGTCCAGATTAATAGATTGATTATTGGTAGAAATAACTTGTTTAAATACTTCTTTCCCATTAATGTCAAAAACACAAACTTGTGCTGTATTACCATTCGGAATTGTAACAAAAAACTCCAAGGGTGTTGATTTTGAAAGTGATAACTGTATTCGATTTTTTTCTGTAGGACCTACCATTTCTTCTTCTTCTGGTAATTCAATAGTAATTGGATTTACATCGGCCAATATGGCATTCGGGCATAGGTCCATTATTTGTAATTCACATTCTGGCAATAATGTTAACGCTTCAATAACCGCAAGTCCACCTGTCGATTGACACTGCACTCCGATATTCTTTAAAATTTGAATTTGCGTTGAATTAAGTTGAGTTTGATTATTCAGTAACAATTCTAAGTAAGTTCGTTTTACTTGATATTCATTTATCTCCAAGGTTGTCAAGGGATTAATAGATTGAACCAATAAATCAGCTTCTTCCAATCTTAATATTTGATTAGTCTTATAAACTTGATTTCTATAAAAATAATTATTAAGTAAATCAATAATTTGGTTGATATTAGTCAATTTTAAAGATTCTAAAATTAATATTGAAGTTTGATCAGAATCATTTTCGATTTGATTATCAACTATACTAAGGCTATCTACAATTTCTATAATTTCATCGAGGATATACTTGCTTTGTGTTTTGATTGTGTCATGCGCAGTAAATGCTTCTTCGATCTTTTTTGACAAATTATAAAAATAGCCGATATTAGTATTTTCATTTTCTGAAAGAAAATTTACAAAAGATGAATAAGTATTAAGTAAACTTGTATCTCTTCTTAATTTCTTATACAAATAGCTTTTGAGGTTCCATTCTGTAACCGTATCATTTTCCGGAAATGGATAAACTTCATCAGCTAGTTGCATTTCCAATAACTCAGGATCTTCTGGATTAGTTAATTCCTGAACACATGAACTCGAAGGACTTCCATTTAAGTCAGTTTTATAAAATTCATACAAAGGACTATTTGGAGTAATATTATCGGGATAATAACTTGAATAATATGAATAACCACCATTAGGATTACGAACACTCTGCGGAGTATGCACAACAAATCTATTGTACTGAGCGTAATCTGGTGATTCACATGTTGCATGATTACCGGCAATAATAAGAGTATTACCTATCAATAAATAAAACCATTCATTTCCTTCATGCTTTTGGCCCCCAATGGTCGAATTAGTATGAATAAATAATCCACCAGGAGTTAAAATTGTTTTATTTTCTTTAAATGCAGTTCCTGTATTTGTTCCGTAAAAATCGTATCCTCTATTTGAGCCATTATTATTTGTATTGTTACAGTATGTAGTGTTTTGAAAATCCTTAACATATAGACCTATAAAAAAATTAATTCCTCCAGTTTGATAATACCCGGTAGAGCCTTCTAGATAATTAGAGGAGATTTGATTATTAACACCACGTGAGCCATTTGCGTATATTGCCCAATTCCAGTAACCCGTCCCTGTAAAGTTATTGCCAATAATATCTAAATTATTTTTATCCCCCGTTAAATTTAAAGCATAAATCATATCACCTACTTCATCTGGATTGCCAGTAATAAAATTATTATTGTACAATTCAGAATGTGATGTCACCGGGAAATTGCCATTTAAAAATACTCCAGATCCATATCTTGCAGAAATATTAAATGTAGATCCGCTAATAACAATATTAGAACCATCTTCAATCTTGCCGCCGTCCAATTGAATTCCTGTTACTTTAGTATTCTTACCCTTTGTATCTGCTACAAAATAAAGTTTAATATGAGTTTCTGAGCTTAATGCAAATCCTTTAATATAAACACCCTTAATAGATGGTCGTTCAGGGCAATTTTGATTTATAGTACAGCTAATTCCTTCTTTTACATCAATTATTTGAGCTTTGTTAATATTAATTCCGTTTTCTTCACAATTTCTAAATGTTGATGATTTAAGAAACAATGATCCTTCATTGAGAAATATACCATCTCTTTTTATCTCGAAAAATCTAAAAAATCGACCAGCTATTACCGTATTTTCGCCTTCAGAAAATATCCCATATTGTATTTTTTGAAATGTGTTATAATAAGACTCAATAATAGGGTTTATTGTCATGGGCACATTTATTGTTTTTATACCTGCAAAAGTAATTTTATCCGTTGTCCCATTTAATGGCGCTGAACATGAAAAAGTGTTTCTATTGAATTGATAAAACATAGGAGCATTAGATGTTCCTGTTATTTGTTCTAAATGGATCCCTACTAGATCACGATTAAATGTTGTACTTACTATACTCAATGTATTATGGACTGTATTTTTAGCCTGAATTGCAGTTAAAGCATCTTCGATTATTGAGTTTTGTGTAAATATTGTGGTATTATTTGACAATATAATTCCGTTCCACATTTCAGTACATGCAAATAACTTAGATCCTTTAATTCCAAAAGGACGACTAATTAAGGAATGTGGCGAGACTACATATATTGAAACACCAGGATCAATTTTTATTACACAATTCAAAAATGTAAATATGTTATTTATATAAAAATCACCCTTTATACATACATTTCCTGTATAACTACTTCCTATTTGTGAAGAATGTGTGACTTGTGTTCCTTCACCAATTTCAATGTTACAATTAAAATTTGGGTATTGTTCACAAAGTGTTGTTGCCGGTGTGCCGGTAAAAGGATAGTCAGCTTCATCACATGGATTTAGGTTTTGTGTAAATGTTCTAACTCCGAATAGTAAAAAAATTACAATAATGCGTACAATTCGAAATTTATCGTAGGAACGCAATAATTCTTGAACTCCGTTGTTCGGGATAAAAAGCGGTGTGGGTAGAGCTTTCATAAATAAGTATTTTAGTAACAAAACTACTACTTGGTGAAAAATATTTGTGTCATGATGAATTTGCCAAATTCGTTCATACAAAGATATTTATAAAAAATTATAAGTTAATAAAATTTAACAAAAAATATTTTCTCTCTAAATTTCAATTTTGAATGTCAAAGAACTTGAAGTGCCAAGGAAATGGTGATATTGGATATTCGCGCAAAATAATTTTATATCATAGCTACGAAAGCAATGAATCAATACCAAGGGGTGCGGGTCTCCCGCCAAGATTGCATTTCGCCATATGGCAGATTAGCGATCGCCATGGCGAAATGCAATCTTGCAACTCACCAAAACAGTATCCGCCCTAGCCATCTTCGTCATCTTGTCCTTGTATTTCGGTTTCTTCATTTGAATAGTCTGATTCTGGGTCTTCAGTCTGGTCTTCATTTTCCTCTTGAATCTCACGTTCATACCCTTCATTATCCTGCTCCCGATCCGAATTTTTTGCATCCCTTAGATTGGCAAGCTCTTGAAGTTGTCTTGCTTCTTCTTGAGCTTGCCGGTCTATTTCCTCCAGCTTCTTGAGGTCAAAACCGAGAGTTTTAAAGCGGTAATGTCTTCCGGATTCATCTTCCACTCCATATATTTTGCCACCCCTACTATAAGAATTATACCCCTCCGATTTTAGCTCAGAAAGAAAATTATCAAGCGATTTGGATCTGCTATAAACCGTTTGCACGGTTTCCAAAAGCACTTGCTTTTGTGATAATTTTCCTTCCCGATCCTGAAGCTTCTGCTCCGGATCTGTAAGCTGGAGTTTTTGTGATTTCCCATGAGCAGGCAGGCTATTTACAAGTTCAGGATATTTTACTTTTTGATACTCGTCCAAAGCGAGTTTCAATTCTCTGAATTCCTGCCTTGAAATTCTATTGGATTCACCGGTGATTAATTTGGTAGAGGACATAACTATATGAAGGTGAATATGCTCTTTGTCATGATGGGATGAAGCGAGATAGAGGTTGTCTTTGCCTCGAAGTTCGATGTATTTTTTGGTTATGTCCTTTAACAATTCCGTATTGATCTGTTTTTTATCCTTGTTCGAAAACGAGATGATTGTATGATGAAGGCGGATGTTGTCTTTCCGTCTATTTAATCTTAATTCAAAATTTTTATCCAATTCTTTTGTCCAGCCTTTGGTTGTTCGACTTCTTAAATTATGTTTTAGAACGGGTTTGGGTTTGTTATCTTTTTCCTGTTTGAAAAGATAATTTACTAATTGGCCGGTATTTGATCTTCTTGTGAGATTCTTTAGAATCATATTGAATTAATGTATTCAATCAATACGTTTTTATTATTCGGATTTTTCAAAAAATGCTCTTTAATTAATGCTTCTAAAGACTTTGGATTATTTAATACCGGTAGTATTTCTCGTTCCAATTTAATAATGGCTTCCAAAATTGATCTACCTGATTTGAATTCAATACTATTTTCTTCTATTAATTCCTGAATTGAGTTGTATGTCATTGATAATTGTTGAGCAATTCTTTTTACTTCCTTTGAATCGGGCACAAGGAAAATATTATTAATATATGCGAAACAAGCTTTCTTAATAAATTTAGTTCGAGAAAGATTATGTCGCTTAGATTCAATGCTTATTTCTTTGAATTCATCTAGGGTAAATGAAATAGTAATTTCCTTCTCCGATTTACGTTTAGCATTTCTCCACTTCCTTTTATACTCTCTCCAAAACTCGGCTCTTACTTTTTGAATTTGATCATGTGTACCATTCTCAAGGATGCCACTGGAATTAAGAAAGGAAAATAAATTGCTCTTGGCATTAAGCTTTCTTCTTTTCATCCAACTGAATTAAGGGAGGAATATCAAATGGTAGCTTATTAGAAGGCTCATAAGGTGGTAGGTTAGTCAATGAGCTTAACTTCCAATCGTTGTAAAAAGGTCTAAGCTTTGCATGAATCGGTGGCTTATTTCCGATCAATACAATTGCTCTATCAGACATTCTAATCTCATCTGCTGTCATCAATTGGCGAATATGCCGTACTTCATTTTCATCTTCATACTCAAACTTTCCAAGTGTGGTTTCCAGCATTTTGCATGTTTCAATTGGTTGTCCGGGCAAATAGACTTTTGCATAGCAATTGGCTGTTATGTTTTTTGCTTCATAAGTTCCGTATACGTGTTCCAATTGATGATAATCCTGATAGATCAGAAGTATTCCGCTATTGTATTTCCGGATATTCGATATGGTTGTTGACAGACCTGGTAGATACATGGAAGATGCTTCATCTAAAAGAAAAAAGATATTGTTCTCATTCTTTGACGGAATTCGTATCAATAAATCATTTAGAAATTGCTGGAAGAAAAGAGATGATAAAGCACCATAATAGTGCATATCCGGAACTGAATTGTTTATAAACAAAGCCACCCTTTTAGTTCGAAACTCCGAAAAATCAATAGCATCAATTGAAGTTATACTTGCAACTGTTTCGTCTGTGAATAGAGTTAATGATGCTTTGGCTGTAGCGAGTATTGATGACAGGGTCTTGTCGCCGTAGGCAACAAAAGCTTTATATTCTGATAACAATTTTTCATCCTTCGCTATAACTATTAACCTGTCTATCTTCTCTGGATTTCCTGCAAATACATTGATCAAATGCAAAACATTGTATAAAGTCCTGAATTCTGGTTCAGCATAAAAAATCAGATAGCGGATGAATAGAGAAATAATGGCCTCGGCACTCTTGTTCCAGAAAGGATCTTTAGCATCACCTAATGCATTTCTGACAAGAATTGATGCTAGCTTCTGAATATCTGAGATAGTCTTGCATCGTTTTAAGGGATTAAAGCATTCAGAATTCAAACTACTGTAATTAATCACCCTTATTTCGTAACCAAGTTCGATAAGGGCTCCACTAACTAATAATCGAATTTCATGGCTTGGGTCATTAAATATTAAACTGGAATTTCCTTTTGACATCAATAAAGCACTATTGATCAATATTGTGGAGCTCTTACCAGAACCAGAGCCACCCAAGGCAATTGCGTTTTTATAACTTTCAGAAATTGAAAGACAATATTCACCAGTTAAGCAGAATCCTTTATCCTGCTTTCTCATAATTTCATGAGGCGGAACAAATGTAGCATCAAATTCTGTCTTCCGTTCCTGATCAAACAATGCAGAAATGAATTCAAATATTCCCGTCATTATTTCAGACAGTAATTCAAATACAATCTCAAAAACAAATCCAATAACCCTAATCATCTACTTACCATTTTATCAACCAATTCTCCAGTCTTGATTAATATCGAGCCAAGTATTTTACAGGAAAAAGCAAATAGCAATGTTGCAATTTTAAAAGCAGTAATTAATAAGGTTTTGGACAATTCTAAGACTCTTTGAACAATTGGATTTGTCATATACTTAATTTAAACTTCCACCTACATTAACAATTGCTCCTTTAGACTCAAATAGTTTCTTGTAGAAATTAGATACTATCTCAAATCTCTCGCTATCCCATTTATTAACTGGCTTGTATATGATGTATATAGAAATACCTTTTAAATTGGCAACAGGATATTTCTCTATTAAAAGCTTTTCAATTTCATTCGGATTATTTCTAATCCTCTCAATATTGCTGGAAGTAGTAAAATCAATAAATGAATTTTCCATGAGGTCAGAATTAATAATTAATATCTTCTTATCTGCTTTCGACTTATTTAAATGATTCAATTCTTCACTAAGTATTTTGAAAATCACTGATCCATTTCGCTTGGCTCTACCTTGTTTTAAAAGTTGTAAACTTGAATCAATGGAGGTATAGAATTTCTTTAATTCACTACGTCTTTGATATTCATTTCCCAGAGCTGATGATGCCACCCTTTCAATTTTGTGGCATTCCACAGTATTAAATCCATTTTCAGTGATAGGCTGAATTCGAACCACCTCACCATTAAATACATTGTCATTTAGACTAGAAATGATTTTGTATTCATTGATAGAAATATGATTAAATGTTTCCTCAGTTAGATCAAGTATTATGATAGTTTCCGAAGTTAAAGTCTTACAAGAAGACTGACCAATTAAAAAGATTAAAATAAATATTACACTATGCAAGTTTTGTTTCATTATTTAAATTTTTATTTAACAATATTCTTCCATTTTTCAATTCATGCTCTTTTAAGCACGTTGCATGCTGTAGTTCCTTTTCTTTGTCCAATGACATTAATAGGCCTTCCTTGTATTTTTTAAATGCCTCAAGCTTTTGTTTATTCTCATTGACTTTACTTTCCTCAATTTGAAGGGCTTTATCCAATTCTGCATTTTGGTGTTTTAATTGTAATATTTGATTCTTTTTATCATTGAACTCATTGAACTCAAGCACCTGTTCTCTCGTGGGTAATTTCGTTGAAGCGAGGAGTAGGGCTATTATAAAGAAGAAGTCATTGAACAACATCCAAAGAATTGGTGAATTAGAAAATGTTGAGCCATCATCAGAAAATACCTGCCTTTGCATTCCTAAGTAAAAGAAAACTGCACTAGCTCCTATAAATCCAACTGAAAGCCATATTGCTTTTTCTTTTAATGTTTTGGCAAATCTAATTTTGGATCCTAGAATATGTGCTCCGAAGGCTAGACCAATTGCAACTGCCAATGCCAAAATTATTGCGACTAATAGATTGCTAACTAAAACTTGCAAACTAGAGTAATTGGCCATAGCATCAATAGAACAAAGTGAAAGGATTGCAATTTTGATCCATTTGTAATTCTTCCAATCATAAGAGAGCTTAGTCCGTTTAACATCAACTTCCAGAGTCCCTATTTTCTTTTGATTTGCATCTTGTTTGGATTTTGTAATTTCTTTTAACTCCTCAATATTTGTTTGAGAAATTTCTTCAGTGAGTTTTTCAATCTCAGGATTGAGTCTCTGGTTTACATGTTCTTTCAATACTTCGAAGAAAGCAGTGATTTCTAGAAGCAGTAGGTTAATAGTCAAAATACCTTGAGATATTGCTATATCAATATCTTGATGAGCTTTAGCTTTAATTTTTTGGATTTCTGCTGTGATAAAATTTTCGATTTCTACTACTCGAAGTCCAAATTGAAATGAGAACATGTCATTTTTCATAATTTTAAAGTATTTATGTTAAAAAATATTATTAAATGGTGGTGAAGGATTCTCACAGGAGTCATTATTCCGAGTATCAATTATTTGATCCCGAATTAGGATATTGAGTTTTAAATGTCGAGAGGATGAAATCTCATTGAATTTTTTCAATGAATCATCGAATGCATGGTTTGCAATTAGCAAACTGAACATTTGTTCAGTCAACAAGGAATTTGTAGAGGAATTAGACGGTATCTTTTGCATATGCATATTTTTTTAGTTTATATGCCGAATACCCACATGCAGTAGAAAAACTTGACTTTAACCTTTCAAAAGAGTTAGAATTAACCCGAAAGGCATTAAATTTGCCTCGTTCATTTGTATATCGGTGTAATCGTCAGAAATTTCAGCCGATAAACAAATTCCAAGGCTGGTTCTACTTTGTGGGACCAGCTTTTTTTATATCCGGTGAGAACCTCATTTCTTTATTTAAATACCAACTATTTTTTACTTTTTCTATTGATTTTCAGCACTTTATATTAAATTATTTTATAATTTATAAAAATTTATTATCCATTAAGTATTGAAATTCAACTTTTTATTATATTTGAATTATAAATATTTTATATATAAACTTTGGAAGTATTTATTTTACAATCCCAGGATCAAGTAAATAAATTTTACTACGATAATTTGGCAACTATGAGTTTTATAATTAAAAATACTGGGTTGCCACATCACCATTTAGATGATTTATTTAATGAATCGCTTGAAGAAGTTTGGAAAATCAATAGTAGAGGTCAAATTATTTCAAACTTAAAATCCTTTTTTTTAAATCAAATATTTAAAAGAAACGCCTTAAACCTTGCTGAAAAGGAGAGAAAAAGGAAAAATACAGATATTTCCCAAAATGTTAGTCCAGTCTTTAATGTAGGAACTAGAAATATTATTGAATCAAAAATTGCTTTAGAGCATATTGAACACATTTTAAGTTTAATGCAACCAACTTGTCGTAAAATAATAAAATATTATTTGGAAGGATATTCTAATGAAGAAATAGGTCAATTCATGAATTTGCAAAAGAACTCTGTCGCGTCATATAAATCAAAATGTCTTGATAAATTTGAAGAATTAACATTAACTTACTTATAAAATCTTGTATGGAGATAACTTGGAAGGAATTATTGGATCAAAAAGAAGAATCGAGATTTGAATTATTACAACAAATTTACAAGGAAGAAATGGAACTTGTTAAATTTCGAAATCTACTTTTAAAAGCTCAAGCAAAAAGAGAGTTAATGAGAGTAAAAGCTAAAGAATTTAAAGGGAATTTAGTTGAATCTAATATACTTTAAAAAATCCCCACAAGGCAAAAGCCTTGCAGGGAATATTTGAAATATAAAGCGTTGAAATAAGTATTCACTTATCCTATGAGTTCAGATTTTCATTGCTTAACATATACTCAACCGCTTTTTGAGCCTGTGAAGCTACTTTAAAGATAAATCGATTATCTTCCTTTAGAACTTTCAACCAATCGTTCAAATATGAAGAACTTCTTTGCAAAAGGGGATCATTATCAATTTGTGCTATACAACATAAATAGGAGCTTCCAATCTCAGCAATAAGTTCCTCCGTGCTATAAACCACGCTTCCAAAAGTTTCAGAATTTACAATTCCTTCTCTATTAAGTCTAGATCTATGTCCGGTCGAATGAGCTAACTCATGAAATAAGCAAGCATAATAAGCGAAGCTTGATTGGAATTGCGCCAGCATTGGCATGTTGATAAAGTCCTTTGAAGGTAAGTAATAGGCATGATCGGAATCTATGAGCTTAATCTCCGGCCTATTAGGCATATTCTCGACTATACTTTCACACTTTTCAATCTTCTCATTAGGATTGAGTTCATAATCTAGCATTTCAATAGGAATACCTTTTGTGTCTTCAATATTGAAGACAGGATAGTATTTAATGGTTCGAATTACATCTATTTTCATTTTGTCCTTAATAATACTCTGTGCCTCAATTTCACTCAATTTATTACCTTCCAAATCCTTGTAAGTCAGATTGAAATAAATAACCTTTTCCGCTTTCGCTCCTGCATTCAATACTGCTCCTAATTCCTTAATCTGATTAAAGGTTAGAAAATATGGAATCCTATGTCTTGAAAAGTTCATCAAGATGTAGTTGATACCTCGATATTTATGGCCTGAAAAATAATTTCGTGCCAAGCCATAGGTATTCCAAGGTCTTCGCCAAGGTATAACACCATTTTCTAGCATGGCGATAATCTTATTGGTCACTTCTTGATACAGGTCTAGTTTCTGATTAGTAACAACCTGAACTGTTTCTGTATTATTTACTTTTTTCATTGTAATTAGATTTAAGGTGAATCAAAAGAACAAGCATTCATCTGAAAATGAGTAGTAGCCAGAATTAGGAACCAATATTAGATGGTCAAGAATATTGATATCGATTAGTTTTCCAGCCTCTTTAGCCTTCTTTGTTAAGGCAATATCATTATCACTCGGTTGAAGGCTTCCAGAAGGATGATTGTGAGCTAGGATCAAACTTGATGTTATAGCTTTAAGGGCTACAGAGAATAGGATCTTGAAATCTACTACAGTTCCACAAGTTCCACCTTTTGAGAGCCTAAAGATTCCTTTTACTCGGTTAGCTCGATTTAGAAACAAAACATTGAATTCCTCCAGTAGCTCCATATTGTTCCCCCAATTCTCTCGAAGGATAGCTTCTGAGTCTTTGGAGGATTTGATAATGGGTAGTTCAACTACTTTACTTTTGTTTGAATACGAGACTTTGACTTCAGCTACTTGCCATAGTGGATTTGACTCAATGTGATCAATTGATTTTTTCATAAACTAAGATTTTAATTGTTAAAGAATATTTCTTTCCTAGTTTATGTGAAGTAGGTATTAAGGTGTAGAGGGTAGAAATTGCCAGATTGGCAATTTGCTGAAGTGCATATTTGTTGCAATTTAATTGCAACAAATACCCATTAACATAAGGGTTTCTACTGAATTTTCATAGTTGATTGATGCAATTTCAGATTTAGTTTATAAATTACGCAAGATTCAGTAATCAAAATTAAAAATGCTTTCAAGCAATAAATTTAAAATCGCAAGGCAGCATTTGTTTGAACTACTGGGTCTTTAGTTAAATTGATAATTTGTAATTCATTGAATTATTAGAAGTTAGAAAAAAGCTTAAATATTTTTTAAAATAAATTAATAAATATTAGGTAATTTCAAATTGTTAATTTAGATTTGGATTAAGATGCCCGTAAGCACCCTGAATTTAAGATAATTTGTGCAATGATTTTTCTCAATCAATTTGTGTCACCAATTAGACAATAACAATTTTAGATAATTAATAAAGCCCGCGATAAACCATGAAAATGTTTTAAAATGGCCTTTTAATAATGAAAATAATCTGTAAAGTTATGGTATTTTTTATCATTAAGAATTGTAGGTTTTATTATTCATTAACCGTTTCGTTTCCATGAGACGTAAAATTCTTTTATATGAAATATTTATTATATTCATAGATTAAATTAGTTTATAAAAATGTTGAGCCTATTTAAGTAATTATTTTAAAAATATATCTCTTTCCCTTGATTAAACATTTAAATTACACTTGTGAACTATAATCAATTAGTTGCTAGTCGGATGAAACAACAACGAGAAATTAGTAAATTGACCGTTTCAGCAGTTGCAGATCATCTTAATACACAAAAATCCACCATAAGTTTATTGGAAAATGGTAAGCAACAAATTAATGTAGAACATCTTAAGGCATATAGTTTATTACTAAATATCCCAATTACAACTTTTTTACCTGAAATCAAACTTAACATTGAAGAAGATATTGTTAAAAATGAAGCTGATACAAAATTATACGAAAGTCTTAAAACTGCTATAGACTGTATGAAAACATTCCTTGGGAGAAATTTAAAGTTATAAGTAAGAAATTTATGAATTTGACACTAATGTAATACTCCCCATTTGTTGTACCAAAAGTTTATTAAGTTAAGTTAATAAAATTCATTAAATCACACTGCTTACGAATACTCAGCTTTTGTGATTTCGTAGATACCATCTCTATTCGCTGCTTCATATTCCCAGTTTCTTGCAACTTTTTTTTAAAAAATCATTCTCAACCTTCAATTGGCCGATTTGTGCATAAAGCTTCTCGATTTCTACATTCTCTGAATTATCAGTTGTTGATTTTTCCTTTTCAAAGACAGATCCTAGATTCTCAAGACATTCTGTCTTCCATTTGGAAATCAGAACAGCATTGACATCAAATTGCTTACTTAATTCAGCCAATGTCTTTTTGTTTTTGATGGCTTCTAAAGCGACCTGGGCCTTAAAACCTGAAGTAAATTTGCGACGTATTTGTTTCATATGGTTTAGTAAATTTAAGTGTTTTTTTTATACTAAACCTCTGGTCTCAATTTTGGGGAGTATTACAATTTGGGCTATTAAAATTTAAGGATGAATTAAAATGCTTAAATGATGAACTTAGAAAGAATCAAATGAAAAAATGAATATTTTAATCTAAAATATTTGATCCACTATTAGTTCAATTTTCATTAAAGCTGTTGAAAAAGATAAAATATTAACTGAAAATAATATTTACTTTATCCACAATACTTAATGTGTATATTTTCACTTTCTAATTATTATTAATAATTAACATTTAGTTTCTGAAATCTTAAATTTAAAATATTTAAACACAGATTTAGAAATTCTGAACACCTTTAATATTTATAGCTGTAAATTTGCTACATAACAAATAAATATTTATTTTTTTTACTCAATTTTATTAATAAAATAAAAGGGAAAATGCTCTTACCCGGCAGTCAGTCAAATGGTGCGAATAAAAAGATAGAGCAATTATTATTAAAATTATTTTATTATGAAAAAACTGAAAATTAGTACTTTCACAGAAAAAGAATTTCAAAATTCCCTCCAAATTAAGGGTGGCATAACCTCATGGAAAAATCTGGGTGATGCTACTTGGAGAGGAAATGATACAAGAGGCCCTTTACCCGGCGGAGGAACCTACTTTAATTACTGGACATTTGGAGATCCGAATAATGTAACAAATGGAACGGATTATCATCTTGAAGGAGGTGGTGACGAGGTTACAGGAATTGACTATATTGATGTGTAATTAAAATATTCTACATTTATATAATGAAGACAAGTTAACCTGTCAAAGTTAGCTTGTCTTTATTATTATCAAATTTTAATTTTCGATAAATATTTTAATACATTTATTCAAATTCTTGATAAGGTTATAGAATTAAAATATGTTTTAATTTAACAGAGTGAAAATATTATTACATGCCCCTAGATTAAACATAAGCATATTTAATATAGCTAGATGGCTTAGATATTATTACAAGTTAAATTTTGTTTATAACGACTGCGATTCAATAAGTGATTTATCAATTAGAATAAATAATTTATCAAGTAATATTGACTTAAAGTATAAAAATATTGAGTACTTTGATAATGCTAATAAATTATTATTTAACCATCAAGGTACATATTCTTTTTCTGAGGATTTTACAAAATATTTCATTGATAAGCAGTATAATAAAATTCTGGATACCGAATTAAATGCATTATTAAGATTTATCTATTTTTTTGAAAGTAAAAAAAGTATACTTTCAGATTATCCTGGATCTGACAATTTAATAAAGTTTGTTAATTAATTATGTAGCTGAACCAAAGTTAAAAGAAAGTCTTAAGACAGCAATAGACTATATGAATAGATTACTTGCAAGAAATTTATATAGGCTTTTAGAAACAATTTATGGTTTTAAACATTTAAAAATAAGTTTAATTTTTATACAAATGAAAAATTTCTTATTCATTATTATTAATATTTACCTGACTATCATCTATAAATTAATTGCTCAAGACGTTAATGATTTTTCACTTTATAAAATGGATTCAGTTTATAAAGCAATTCAAGAAAGAATTGATTCGGATACTAGTACTGATGAATGGAGGATAACTCTAATAACGCTAAATAAAGGTAAATACGTAAATGGAAAAGAGGATACTGGATATAAGTACATTAAATTAGCGTACGATAATTGGCCACACGATGCTTATTACAATGATTTTGAAGAAGATAAAGCTACCACAAATTATATTAACAAAATTTATCCAAAAATCTTTCCTAAAGCATATAAATATATGATTCATATTAGGGATAGTATTGTGAAGACATATAATAAATCTTTACAAGAAAAATTAATTCAAATTTATCTTGCTGATCAAAAAGACAGGATCGAATATGATAAACATTTATCAAAAAAACATTATACTGACATTGTCCTTAAAAAAGCTACGGAAAAACTAGATCGTAATGATCTAAATCGAATTGGTCAAATTGATTCTATTATAAAAATTCACGGATACCCTGGAAAGTCATTAGTCGGTCTCAAGTATTCACATTATGCTCTGATTATTATACTGCATAGTCAAAGTAACAAACTTATTAATTATTTTAATTTATTGGAAGTGGCGGTACATAATGGTGAATTAGGGAAAGAAAATTATTCATATTTTGTTGATCGGTTTCTAATTGGAACAGAAAGGAGACAGCTTTTTGGTACCCAATATAAAATAATAAATGGCGAGATTATTATTTTCCCAATTGGACATCCGGATCATTTAGATGAAAGAAGGAATAATTTTGGCTTTCCAAAATTTAAGGATGATTTAAAATCCTTAAATGACGAAATTAGGAAGAATGAAATGAAATGAAATAAATTAATATAATCCTTAAGCAATTGGATTTAGTTTCTTTTTCTTAATAATAATTATTGAGATTTAGTATTAAGAAAATTAAGTTTTAAATTTTAGAACAATTATTAACAAATTCCAAACAGCCATACTTAAAAATGCTGTAATTTTACATTGGTTAGTATTAGATTTTTAATCTTTGCTAAATTTATTTATATAAATCATTTAATGAAACTAGCTGCAAAATGCTCTTGCCCGGCAGTCAGTCAAATGGTGCGAATAAAAAGATAGAGCAATTATTATTAAAATTATTTTATTATGAAAAAACTGAAAATTAGTACTTTCACAGAAAAAGAATTTCAAAATTCCCTCCAAATTAAGGGTGGCATAACCTCATGGAAAAATCTGGGTGATGCTACTTGGAGAGGAAATGATACAAGAGGCCCTTTACCCGGCGGAGGAACCTACTTTAATTACTGGACATTTGGAGATCCGAATAATGTAACAAATGGAACGGATTATCATCTTGAAGGAGGTGGTGACGAGGTTACAGGAATTGACTATATTGATGTGTAATTAAAATATTCTACATTTATATAATGAAGACAAGTTAACCTGTCAAAGTTAGCTTGTCTTTATTATTATCAAATTTTAATTTTCGATAAATATTTTAATACATTTATTCAAATTCTTGATAAGGTTATAGAATTAAAATATGTTTTAATTTAACAGAGTGAAAATATTATTACATGCCCCTAGATTAAACATAAGCATATTTAATATAGCTAGATGGCTTAGATATTATTACAAGTTAAATTTTGTTTATAACGACTGCGATTCAATATGTGATTTATCAATTAGAATAAATAATTTATCAAGTAATATTGACTTAAAGTATAAAAATATTGAGTACTTTGATAATGCTAATAAATTATTATTTAACCATCAAGGTACATATTCTTTTTCTGAGGATTTTACAAAATATTTCATTGATAAGCAGTATAATAAAATTCTGGATACCGAATTAAATGCATTATTAAGATTTATCTATTTTTTTGAAAGTAAAGAAAGTATACTTTCAGATTATCCTGGATCTGACAATTTAAGAAAGCTTGTTGATTTAGAAATGGCAAAAAGAGTTGGCTTGCCAATTCCTTCAACTATAGTTTCAAGTAATAAAAAAGAATTATTGCTCTTTTTAAAATCCCACGAAAGTATTACAAAAGTAATCAGTAACACTTTTCATTTTGTTAATGGCGAAGAGATATCTGGATATCAAGGAACAAAAGTTATAAAGGCTAAAGATATTTCGAAACTAGAGAAAATTACTTTTCCAATATTATTGCAAGAATTGCTTTCTAAGGAATTTGAGATTCGTGTATTGTTTTTAAATGGAATTTTCTATACGATGGCAATTCTAGATCCAATTAAACATATTGATGTAAGAACAAATTTTACATTAGATAAGCCAAGATGGAGACTTATTCCTTTTAAATTGCCAGGAGTAATTCTAAAGAAAGTAAAATTACTATTTAGTAAACTAAAATTAAAAGCTGGTTCAATAGATATGATTTATACTACTAATAATCAATATTATTTTATTGAACTAAATCCTTGTGGGCAATTTGATTGGCTATCTTACCCCTGTAATTACCAAGTTGAGAAATTTATTGCTGATACAATATTTATTAATTATGAAAAAGCAACAAAAGAAAATTGAGTTAATAAAAGAACCTTATATTATTATTAAATCTAGAGTCACAAAAATTAGTGAGAATAATAAACAAAATAAAGTTATTAATAAGAAGAATTTAGGGAATATGACAATTTCAGATTTTCCATTTTACAAAGAAATATCTCGCTCATATGGATGATTATATTAAAATATTTAGTAATATTAAAATAGTTAAAGGTGTAAGGTTTGGTTTAGTAATCGACTATCAAAATAAGAAGTATTTTAGAGTTGAAAGAAATATTTTTGATTTGATACTTAAATTTGATGGAGTTAAAATCAAGAATATTTATAATATTAATAGATCGTATGATAAAGGATCTATTGATAAATTATTAAAAATATTGGTTAAGCAAAACCTTATATTTATTACAAAAATTCCTAATCAATTTCCTCCAATTGATATGAATTATTTTTGGCCCAGTCAAATTTCAAATGCAATTATTGATGTTAATTTTAAACATATTGAATTTTATAAAGATGTATTCGATGATTTAACCGATCTAGGTTGTGAATTTATGAAACTAAGAATATTTCATGAATTAAATTTTAAGTTAGTTGAAAACATATTAAATTTATTAGATAAGTCTAGTGTTATTAATTGTACTATAGAGATTTCAAAAATCAATCCAAGCAAGATTAGCAAATTGGATAATTTATTTAATAGTTTCCATATTTTAAAGCAAATTGTAATTTTCAATTTTCGAGAAGATATTAAAATTAACCCAAGAATCGAAAATGGAGAATTAATTTTAAGATCTGAAGAGGTCAATTCTCATACTTCATGTGGTGTGGTTTCAGAAAATATTTTTTTATCGAATATTAATTTCTTATCAGAAGGGTTGAAATTTAATACTTGTTTAAACAGGAAAGTAGGAATCGATTTTAATGGAGAAATCAAGAATTGTCCTTCAATGCGAAAAAGTCATGGAAATATACAAAATAGTAGAATAAAAGAAATATGTATTTCAAATGATTTTATTGAACTCTGGAGTATTACAAAAGATAAAATTAGTGTATGCAAAGATTGTGAATTTAGATATGTTTGCACTGATTGCCGTGCTTTTATTGAAGACCCAGAAGACTATTTTAGTAAGCCTTTAAAATGTGGCTATAATCCTTATATTGGTCAATGGAGTGAGTGGAGCACAAATCCTTTAAAAAAGAAAGCTATTGAATTCTATAAACTTTAAAATATTTAAATAGCAAATATTTTGAACGAGGACTGAATTGCTTATGAAAATTTTATTTCCTTTTTACAGTCAACATGATTCAATGGACTGTGGACCTGCGTGTCTTAATATGGTATCTGAATATCATAAAAAGAAATTCAATATTTCATATTTACGCACTCAATGCTCAATAGATCGACAAGGTGTTAGTCTGAAAGGTATTGCATGTGCAGCACAAATGATTGGATTTAATACACTTGCTGTTAAAATTGAATATGGCAAGAATCTTCAAGATGCGACTTTAGTTACTGCGCCTTTACCTCTAATTGCTCATTGGAATCAAAGTCATTTTATTGTTGTATATAAAGTAACTTTCAAACGGGTACATATTGCAGATCCAGCTGCTGGAAAGTTTGTTTTGAGTAGAGAAGATTTTGAAAAGGGATGGCTTTCAGATTCTGATCAAGGTATTGCATTATTATTGGAGCCAGATAAGGATTTTTATTCTAAGACTGATGGAAAAGATAAAAAAAGTTTTGGGTTATCATTTATACTAGCGTACGCTTCTCCTTTTAGGAGATTGATAATTCAATTAATACTTGGTCTATTAATTGGAACAACACTACAGGCAATAATGCCATTACTTACTCAATCCATAGTTGATGTTGGAATACAAACGAAAGATATTCATTTTATTTACTTGATATTAGCTGGACAATTAGCTTTGTATTCTGGTCAAATAATCGTAAGATTAATACAAAGTCAAATCCTTCTAAATATTGGAACCAGAGTAAATGTCCAATTGATTTCTGATTTTCTTCAAAAATTGATGAGACTTCCCATTTCGTATTTTGAGTCTAAACATACTGGAGATATTATGCAACGAGTAGGAGATCACAATAGGATAGAATCTTTTTTAACTCAATCAATACTATCAGTGATATTTGCTACATTCTCTATATTGGTTTTGGGTACTATGTTGATATTTTATAATCTTCAGATCTTTTTTATTTTTTTAATCTCATCGTTTTTGTATTTCATATGGATTTTTGTTTTCTTAAAAAAGCGAAAGGAGATTGATTATAAACTCTTTGCCAGATATTCTGCAAATCAAAATAATTTGATAGAAATTATTCATGGTATGACTGAAATTAAACTTCAAGGAAGTCAAAATAAAAGAAGATGGAACTGGGCACAAACACAAGCAGAGTTATTTAAGGCTAAAATGAATTCTCTTAAATTGAGTCAATTCCAGGATATTGGAGGACTTGCAATTAATCAACTTAAGGATATCTTAATTACAATAATTTCAGCATCTGCTGTAATAAATGGGAAAATAAGCCTAGGTGTAATGATTGCAATTCAATTTATTATTGGTCAATTAAATGGACCATTGCAATCATTAATTCAATTTGTAAGATCAGGTCAAGATGCAAAACTAAGCCTTGAACGTCTTGGAGAGATTCATAGTCTTCCAAATGAGGATCCAGAAACAAATAATAAAGTCTTGGATATACCTTTTGATAATATCCACATACGAGATCTAAATTTTAGATATACCCCTATACTAGATGATGTATTAATAGGTATTAATTGTATAATTGAATCTGGTAAACTAACAGCAATAGTTGGTTCTAGTGGCAGTGGCAAGACAACACTTTTAAAAATTCTACTAGGATTTTATGAAGAATATAAAGGTACAATACATGTAGGAAGTGTTGATTTTAATCAATTAGACAAACAACAATGGAGAATGAAATGCGGGGCAGTATTGCATGATGGATACATTTTCTCTGACAGTATAGCTAATAATATTGCAGAATCAGATGATTATACTGATACTAAAAAGCTTCATGAAGCTACTAAGATTGCTAATATTTCAGACTTCATCAATGAACTACCTTTAAAATATAATACTAAAATTGGAGCAAATGGAAATGGCATAAGTCAAGGTCAAAGGCAAAGAATATTAATTGCTAGAGCGGCTTATAAAAATCCAGATTATATGTATTTTGATGAAGCTACTAATTCCTTAGATACAATCAATGAACGAAAAATTATGGAAAACCTTAATAAATTTTATAATGGAAAAACGGTAGTTGTTGTAGCTCACAGACTTAGTACAGTTAAAAATGCTGATAAAATTATAGTTCTAGAGCAAGGAAGAATTGTTGAAACAGGCACACATGAGGAACTTATTAAAATAAAAGGAAAGTATTTTGAATTGGTTAGACACCAGCTAGAACTGGGGAATTAATGATTTTGTTAATTGAATATTTTAAAAATTAGAGTATTTGTCATTTGAAGATAACATATTAACCGAAGACATTAGATTAAATCCTAAAAGGGAATTAAATCAATTTATTCCTGCACCAAGGGGATGCATTCTTTATTCAGGAATTACTATGATTGCAATTGCATTAGTTTTAGTATTAATAATTTCGTTCGTGCTTCAATATCCAGATGTAATAGAAGGTCCAGCAAAAATAACTACTCTAATACCACCTGTTGAGCTATTTTCTCCACAGTCTAATAAAATACAATATCTACTGATTAAAGAAGGAGATGTAATTAAGAAAGGTGAAAGAATTGCTGTTCTTAATAGCGAAACTGATTTTCTGGATTTAGATACAATTTTTAATCAAATTGATCAATTTTCAAATATAAAGGATAATAATGATTATTTGAAAATTCAACTTGTTGATCACTATAAATTAGGAATTTTGCAAAGTGACTATAGTAAAATATTAAGTACATTGAGTGAGTTGAAATATTATATAATTGATAATTCAAGCGAATTAAAAATAAATTTAATCAACAAACGTTTAACCATTTTAGAAAAGTTAAAAAAATTACATCAAAATAACATAAAAATAAGCCTCAGTGAAACAAAGTTAATTGAAAATGAAATTAAGAAGAAAATATTTTTAGAAAAAGATGGGGTGGTTAGTTCAACAGAAATTGATAAAGATTCTTTAAAAATGTTTCAAAATGAAAAAAATAGAAGCTCATTCTTTTCGGATCTATATCAAAATGATGGCAAAGAACTTGAACTTATTCTTGAGAAAGCAGAATTAATTAATATTAGAAATTTATTGATTCAAAAAAAAGAAAGTGAATTGAAAGCAATAATTATAACTTTAAAAATCAAAATAGAAGATTGGAGAAAACAATTTGAAATACGCGCTGAAGCTGATGGAATAATAGAGTTTAATGATTTATTAAAACCTGGATTGCTATTAACACAAGGACAACATTACTTAACTATTATTCCAACTCAAACTCCAAATCCAATTTTATGCTATGCACTAATTCCTTCATCAGGATTCGGAAGGCTGACTATTGGTCAAGAAGCAAGTATTGAACTATATGCATATAGAAAAGAAGAGTACGGAAGAATAAAAGCAAGAGTCAATAAATTCACTAAAATTCCTCAAAAAATTAATAATGAAGTAGCAACTTATAGAGTCGAACTTCAAATAGGTGATAGTCTAATAACAGATTATAATAAAATTTTACCTATCAATCAGAATCTAGAAGGTAAAGTGCAGATAATTACAAATAAGAAAAGATTGATTCAAAGAATATTTGAAAAATTGAGTCCTATTTTTGAGAAATTGTATTAATACTTATTATACAATTAAAGTAGCGGCACTAAACGGCCGACTAGGACTCCCATCAATCATGAGTTTTAAATAAATCTTGTAATTCGGGAGATTAATAAAATCCTGAATTTCAAATTCAGGAAACATTTCTTCGGACATATATTTGGCGTCTTCAGTTCCAATTCTAAAGGAAATAACTGTTCCAATATTCCCAAGTACAGCTCATTTAATTTCTTCATCAAGTTGATGCATGTATTGGTGAGCTAGAATCATGCCTACCTTGAATTTCCGTAATTCAGAGAACATATTAACTAACGACAAGGTAGTGAAGTTATGAAATTCATCCATGTACACCATAAATGGAACTCTTTTGTTTTCTTCAGTATCCACACGACTAAAAGAAGCCGAAGCAATAGAAGTAATAAACAAAGCACCAAGTATATGAGCTACATCACCTCCAACATGGCCTTTAGATAGATTAACTAGAATTATCTTCTTTTCATCCATTGCTTTACGGAGTGATACCTCCTCTGTATTATCTATTAAAACTCTTTTAATCACTGGATGGACAAGCATTCCACCTATCTTGTTCATTACAGGGAGTAAGTCATATTTGTTGTACTCCGGGAACTCTCTTTTCCAAAACTTCTTTACACTTTCACTTTTAACGTATCGAATTGCATTTCTTCTAAATTCTTTGTTTAACAAGATTTCTGGAATGTCTGCAATACTAGCTTCTGGTTGGTCGAGTAGTGTCAGTATTGCATGCCTTAGAATATGCTCTAGTTTAACACCCCATGCACTATCCCATAACTTTGAGAATACATCTAAGATTCCTGAAGCCACTAATGATCTCTTTTCATAAGACATTTTCTTGAATGGATTATATCTCAAATTAAGATTTGGATCTGGAATATTGAAATATATTAAGTCCTTCTTTCGATGCTCTGGAATATTCCTTGCAATTTTCTCTACTAAATCGCCATGAGGATCTAATAAACAGCAGCCTCGACCGTGTTCAATGTCCTGCATAATCATAGTCTCTAAGCATGTTGATTTTCCTGTACCAGTTTTACCAATCATATATGTATGCATTAAGCGATCTGCTTGTTTAATACCAAATATTCTTTGATCATTTCTCCAACCAACTTTTGCAAAATATGTGATTTCATTGTCCATTTTTACATGATATGTGAATGAATACTCAAATCGTAGAGGGTAAATATTGATGAAATGACATTAAATGCTCTCTACGATAAATTGGGAATTCGAATATTCTTTCATATATGGAAAACATTAATAAAAATGGCTATGTTTCCAAATTTATAAGTAATGTTTGCAATGGTCGAAATGAGGCCGAATTAAAGGAAGCCGAATATAATTTCACAAAATATCTTATGGTCGTAAAAGATATTAGTGAAAGATTGATCAAGGAAGAAAAATGCAATTATTTCTTTGACGAAATTAGTAATAAGGGATAAGATTAAGTTATGAAAAAAGTATTTGGATATACAAGAGTCTCTACGATTAAACAAGGGAACGGCGTTTCACTTCAAGAACAAAAAGAGGCTATTATTCGCTATGCAAATAAGCATCAATTAGAGATAATAGAATGGTTCGAAGAATTAGAAACGGCAGCTAAACAAGGTAGACCATTGTTTACAAAAATGCTTAAGTTAATAAGAGAGAAAAAAGCTGTCGGAACAGTAATTCATAAGATAGATAGAAGTGCTAGAAATTTAAGAGATTGGGCTTCCTTAGGTGATTTAATCGATGAAGGTTATGAAATTCACTTTGCTCATGAAAGTTTAGATTTAAATGAAAGAGGGGGAAGACTTGCCGCCGATATTCAAGCGGTTATTGCATCAGATTATATAAGAAACCTTCGTGATGAAGCAATTAAAGGATTATACGGAAGATTAAAACAAGGCATCTTCCCATTTGCAGCACCAATTGGCTATCTAAATACAGGAAGCGGTAAACTAAAAGAAATTGATCCAGTTATGGGGCCATTGGTGAAGAAAGCATTTGAACTATATGCCACTGAAAAGTACAATTTAGTTTCGTTAGCAGATAAAATGAATTCACTAGGTCTTCGAAACTTAAATAATAATTTAGTAACTAAGTCTACTTTATCAAT
This sequence comes from Candidatus Vicinibacter proximus, assembly GCA_016713905.1. Classification (NCBI taxonomy): domain Bacteria; kingdom Pseudomonadati; phylum Bacteroidota; class Saprospiria; order Saprospirales; family Saprospiraceae; genus Candidatus Vicinibacter; species Candidatus Vicinibacter proximus. The sequence continues at coordinate 1,588,375 of JADJOE010000003.1, read as the reverse complement.
AATTTTCAATAACCCATATTATACTGGAGTTATGAAAATTAAAGATAAAAACTTTCCTGGCAATCATGAACCTTTAATTGGCAGTGCTTTGTTTAATAAGGTACAAAGTGTATTAAAAGGTAAAACAAATACTAAAATCCTAAAGCATGGATATTTGTTTAATAAACTAATCAAATGCAAAGAATGTGAACATTCTTTGACTGGTGAAAAGCAAAAAGGAACTGTTTATTATAGATGCCACATGAAAGGTTGTAAAACTAAAGGATTAAAAGAAGAGTTCATTGAAAGAAATATTATTTCAGAATTTGAAAATATTAGTTTACAGGATACAGAAAAGTGCATATTAGATGAGTTAATAAACAATCTCGAAAACACAAATAGAATCACAGAAGAAGAGATGCTAAAATTAATTCGACTTCAAGAAAGTCAATTGAACCTAAAGTTAGAGAGATTAACAGATGCTTTGATTGATAACAACATTGATAAAGTCTCATTCGAAGAAAGAAAAGGAAATATATTTATAGAAAGGAAAGAATTGGAAGAGAGAAGAACTCATATTGAGGAAAAAATCAATCAAATATTTCTAAAGACTAAATTATTCTTCGAACTACTAAAAAACCTTAAGAATTCGTATATTCTAGGAAATGTTGAAGAAAAACGAAAATTGTTAAAAATCATTAGTTCGAACCTCCTAGTCGAAGGTAAAAAGCTTATGATTACAATGCGTAATCCATTTCAGGATATGGCTTTGATACAGCTTGTATCATCAAGCGGACAAGACCAAGCCAACCCTCGAACATGTACATCAGAAATTGCCAATCAGGCAAATTCTGTGGATAAAGATGAAATTCGAGAAAGAATGCAAGAACTTGTAGACAGAGTTATGGGGTATTTTAAGCAGTATCCAAATGAGATTGAATTAGAAGATAATAATGAATAAAAATCTATGTTGGGATATAAACAAACAACTCATGTACCAAATGAGGTATTTGATAAGTGGTTAGCAATATTAACAGAATCAGAGTTAAAAATACTACTTGTAATAATCAGACAAACCTATGGTTGGATTGATAGATATACAGGAAGAAGGAAATTGCGAGATAGGATCACTAGAACTCAGTTTATGATGAAAGCTGGATTGTCGGCAAGGATAGTGTCTAAAACGCTCAATTCTCTCCTTAAACGAGGTTTGATTCAAATAAGTGATGAGAACCTCAAATCACTAATTTACCCCCACGAAAGAAAAGGTAAATCTATTCTCCTATATTCCATAAACCCAGGGAACTTAATGACAGAAACTAGGGAACAATGTTATCCTAGTCTAGGGAACGGAAGTGCCTATAACAAAACTAATATTAAACTAAAGGAAACTAATTATTGATTTTTTTCTTGCTTTTAAGTCTTAGTTAAATCTATTTTGAGATGTATAATTTATATTATGTACAAACCTTCGAATTACATGAGAATGTATCGGAAGAAATCTGGACTGAGTCAAAAGGATGTTAAATTTTTGCTTGAATATATTCAAGATTCAAGTATATGCCGTATGGAAAAAGGGCAGAGAACGCCCAAGATAGATGTACTTTTGGTGTATCATTTACTATTCACTACTACAGTGGAATCACATTTTGAGCTTCGAAGTACAATGATTGAACCAATATTAATCCAAAATTGTAAGAATTCAGTAAATCATATTAAAAAAGAAACATTCAATTCACGCCTGAATTCAATTAAAATTAAATCCTTGTAGGAAATGATTGAACGATTGAGCAGGGATTATTTGACTTGTAAATTGTTTGCAATATTTTATATGTAAAGCGCCTTAAGGCTTGGAGAGGTCCGCCCACAAGGCGGATTTAGATTTTAGATATAACTGACTTCATAAAACACTTTCTCAAAGAAATAAGAATTAATAACTGCAAATTATATCGAGGTTAACTCCAATTGTTTCTTTTAAATAACTATATGCAGATGCCAAAACCGCAACTTGATCGGGAGTATGATTTGCTTTTGAAAGACCTGGTTGAACAATAATAATTTCCGACTTAATTTCTTTGAATCGACTCAATTTAAGAAACTTATTTACCTCTGATGCTTGTCCTGATAAAAATCGTGTCGGTCTAAATTCAGTTGATAATCTTCTTTCTCTTTCTGAAAGATGCCGACATAAGTCTTTAAACTTCCATTTCCATTTTGCTGAACGAACAGCTTGTGAAGAAACTTCAACTACATCCTTAACACGTTCACCCGCAGTTTGTCCTTTTGTGAATTTGCAATGAACCAAGACTAATTTAATATAATCTTCTTCTTCCTTTAGACACACTAGATCAGCTGATTCTCCTGGCGCATCATCATCGAATACGATATCAAAGTTACTTTCAACAAATTGTTTCGCTACGCGCGCTTGGATTGAATCGTCTCTTTTAACGCCGTTCTTCCATATTGATTCTTTGGTTAAATCAACACCTTCCCAATTCCATACTTCAAATCTTTCATCAGGGAAAATTAATTCCTGAGTATGTTGAGGGCGTATTAATAAATTTCCGTCTAGTTCTGAAAGGTCAATAAATCGTATCATTGGGGGATAGTTTGAAAAATAGTCCTGGATTGGTACATTTAAGTTGCCGACTTGAACTCTGACTTCTGGTTCAGAAATTCTAGTTACTTTAAATCCGTCAGGGTCACCAATGTTCAATACAAGTTTCACCCAGGGTTCTTCTGTAATATTTTTAAGGCAAAATTCTATATTACTAGATTCTACATCAACTATAACAATCTCTATATCAAACATTGAGATCGGTAATTCTTCTTCACCTTTATGCAAATTAACTTTTTCTTCTGATTGCCTTAATAACTCAATTGGCCATTCGATACTTAGTATCTTTTTGTCTGGTAGTGAAGTTACTTCTTCAGGAATTAAGACGTTGGCAATAATTTTGGCAGTGTCTATGGAATTATCTTTGATTTTATCTCCAACTGCTTCACACCATTTTATAAGTTCAGGTATTGATCCAGGATCTCTTGCCCAAACTCGACCTTTATATGAACAACCAATTGTTATGTGATCTCCATTTTCCCATCCCGTGCCACTAAGATTTGACTTGACCGATCCCGCGCGTTCGGAAATACTTAATGCTTCTGCTACATCAGATCCAGTATAAAGAGCAAATCGAAGATTTCGACGTCCATGTTTTTTAACTCCTACATTCTGAAAAATAAGACGATTTATTCTACCGAGCGCACGAAAGATAATATCACCGGAAACCATTTTTGTTGCACCTACTGCCTTTGCAATTGCCTCATGATTTGAAGATTTATCACTGGAAGACAGGTATAATAAATTCCTCTCAGCATCGTAATGCAATACAAATAAATGCCATATTCTATCACGTAGCTTCTTGGATCTAGTCCATCGAATATTTGGCTCTGATCGGGTAACAAAATAAAGAGTGTTTGATTCTTCATGCAACCATACTTGATGCACATTAACTCCTTTTTGAATTCCTTCAGTGAATTTCTTTGGCTGAAATATATTTGCTTCAAAAATTAAAGTATTAAAAGTTGGTCTCAATAGGTGATGAGATATTTCAATCTTTTCATCATCTTTTGAGTGATCCAGGTTCTCAGAATTATTTAAAAATTCGATTAGTTGTTGATGAGCCCTAGTCGCTTCTGAACTATATTCGCTTAGCAAATAATTCCAATCAGCATCTTCGCTATAGAGCCTTTCTAAAGCTGTAGAAACATCCTGATCTGCAATATTTGCAATAACCGTTGCATCACCAATATTATCATCTGCTGTGCGAGTAAATCTTCCGGTGAATTGGAGTAATACAGCTAGGCTTTTGTGTGTATCATGCACAGCCGCTATTTTGAGTTGCGGAAGGTCAAATCCTTCCCCAAGCATATTAACGCATACGACAATGCGACTTTTGCGTGATTTAATTTGTTCCAAGGCCGTTGAAGAATCAGATTCTTCAGAATGAATAACGACCGGATTAAACTCAGGCGCAATTTCTTTGTAAATTGTTAGAATTTTATGTGCTCTTGCTATATTTGAACACCGTACCATCATGAGATGATCTTTTTCTTTGGAACGATCGTCTTTGAGTCTTTGTATTGCTGTTAATGCAATGTTTAAATCTGCATTTTCTTGATCAATTTCAAACACAGGTTCAAAAGAAATTTTTGTAAAATATCCATCTTGTTGAGCCATGTACAACGGATATTCGTAAATAACTTTGCCGTCAACCAATTTTTCATCTCGACGAAATGGAGTAGCCGTAAATTGTAATACTTTTTGATTTTTAAAATGTTCTCTAAAAGCCGACCACCCTTCGGCAGCAATATGATGTGCTTCATCAACAATAAGAGCGCCGACTTTTTTCGCAATAGTAGCCGTCAACTTACTAGCGGATTCTTCTCCTAATGCGCTCATTGTTGCTAGAACTACGTTGCAATCTTCAAAAATGTCTAAATCACTTTCTGATTGAGGTCTTTTCTTTATTACCCCAATTATAGGGTTTCTTGTACTCGGCACTAGGTTGTTTAAACTGCGTAATAGGCCAAAAGTTAGAAACTTTTTTGCTGTTTGATCTCGCAATATTTTGGACGGAACAACCACAAGCATCGGCCCAGGAGAATAAGCCGCTAGTGTTGCCAGCATAGTTTCTGTCTTGCCGGTACCTGTGGGCATCACAATCGTTGCGCACAGATTAGAAAGGCTCCAATGCGATCCAATAGCATACAAGCTACCAATCTGTGGAGGTCTTAATCCTTTTGATATTACGGCACCACTCGCATTTTTTCTTCTGCTTGAAAATTAAACTGTCCCTTCCAACTATTAGAAATATCTTTTGCCAAAGAAGTTAACCCATTTGTTTCGATATCCTGTTTAAATTGTTCAAGTTTTTTATGAGATAACCATTTTAGTTGCCCTTTATCATTAATATTTATAATCCCATCGACACTATCAGGGTGAAAGAGTTTTTTTCGCTTTGTAATAATAACTTTCAAACTATTAGATAAATGAAGTAAGTTTTCTTTTATACGTGAAGAAATTTGTATTTCTTCATTACCTGTAATTAAGTATGTTCCTCCAATATCTAGAACGTGATGGATATGGCCTATAGAATGTTTAATTGGGCCATATTCAAGGGGAGGTAAAATAATATTTCTATCTGAGATATCTTCTGTAGTGTGGGTAACCATAGTTTGTTTGAATTAATAATTACAAATGATTTTATTTTTTACTCCGATTGTAGGGGGATTGATTTGTCGGTTTTAAAGAAATATTTTCATCGCTGGCCTTGGTATAAATTGATGATTCTGTTCTTCCAAGCTTCAAACCAATCACTCGTGTAGGAGTATTTTCTTTTATAAGTGAGTTTAATTGTTTAACTTCTTGTGAAGTCCATGGTTTTCCTGAATTACGATTTGATTTAGACATAATTTTAATTTTTTAAAAGTTATTAATAAAGATCTGCTGGGAGTACAGCGACTATAACTCCTTGGATTAAACAATTTTCTGATAATACAATTGGCTTGTGAATTGGATTAGTTGATCTTGGCTTCAGAAATACAAATTGATTTTTTCTTTCAAATACTTTAACGGTTGCTTCCTCGTTTATTAAAGCAACTATTATTTGACCGTTCTCCGCGGTTGATTGTTGTTGAACAAGCAATAAACATCCTTCCTCAATTTTTTCACCCTTCACTATTGCTTCATTCATTGAATCTCCAACAACTCGTAATAAAAAATATTTATTACCAGGTTTAGCAATAGCAAAAGTTATTGGAATATAAGCTGTGATATCCTGTTCAGCAAGGATTGGGTTACCGGCAGCAATGGAACCAACAAGTGGAACTTTAACTGTAGAGATTGATAAATCCGATTGTAAGGATATGGTAGTCAAATGAATCTTATTACCCTCCATTCTTCTGATTAAGCCTGCCTCTTCCAACCGCATCAATGCTAAAACAGCAGACCTTGGAGATGATCTCCCTAAAATCTCGTTTATTTCCCTTAATTTAGGACTTTCTAACCCATGTATTAATCGGTTCCTAATCAGGGAATACACTCTTTTGTCATTTTTACTTAAAAATTCAATCATAGGTATAAATAGTATAAATCATTTATACTAACAAAGCAACTATATATTAAGTTTCCTAATAATAAGTTTTTTTAAATAAATTAAATGTCTTATTAAATACCTATATATCAATGTATTATGATTATAAATATAGATACTTGACTTATAAATTCATTTTGCTATACTAAAGATACAAATGGACATTAGTCCAATCGAGAAGCCCCCGAAAGGGGGTTTCGTTCGTTTTAGGCTTCTTTCTTTAAAAAACTCGCAAGTTTATTTTGGATCTTCTCAAATTGATGTGGAGAAATCTTTCGTATAAACCGTCGGAACCGTTTGACACTTACTAAGCGTATTTGGGAGAGAATAACTGAGAAAATCTTGCCGTCATGTTCCAATTGATGGTAATAAATTCCATCTTTTTGTTTAGTTGTCATCGGCAAAACCCAGCATATTTTGTTGTTAAACTTTTTTATAATTAACACTGGTCGTTCAAATAATTCATTCTTTCCATCTTGTTCATCCCCTAAATTGAGACCAATTGAGCACCACCAAATTTCTCGTTCGTGAAATGAAAGTGTTGCATGACCTATATTTTCCAAATTTTTCTTTTCTCTGTTCCAAGAATCGAAATCCTTCATGGATAAATTTTAACATGTTTCTTTCATATTTTCTAGCAGTAAGTTCTGGTAGGAACAGAATATAAGTTTAAGAAATTCAGAATGGTTCCGTTATGTTCTTTTCAGAAAAAATTGAATTAAAGAAAATAACCCTTATTTTATAACCTTCATTTGAATAACATGCCACAATGGTATTATCTTCCCTCTAGACAAACCTAACGGACAAGACCAAGCTAAGCCTTGAACATGTACAGCAGAAATTGCCACTCAGGCAAATACTGTGGATAAAGATGAAGTTCGAGAGCGAATGACAGAACTTGTTGAAAGAGTATGCGAGTATTTCAAGCAATATCCAAATGAGATTGAATTAGAAGATAACAATGAATAAAAATCTATGCTCGGATATAAACAAACAACTCATGTGCCAAATGAGGTATTTGATAAGTGGTTAGCAATATTAACAGAGTCAGAGATAAAAATATTACTAGTAATTATCAGACAAACCTATGGTTGGATTGATAGATATACAGGAAGAAGGAAATTGCGAGATAGGATCACTAGAACTCAGTTTATGATGAAAGCTGGATTGTCGGCAAGGATAGTGTCTAAAACGCTCAATTCTCTCCTTAAACGAGGTTTGATTCAAATAAGTGATGAGAACCTAAAACCTTTAATTTACTCCTCTGATCGGAAAGGTAAATTCATTCTCCTATATTCCATAAATCCAGGGAACTTAATGGCAGAAACTAGGGAACAAAGTTATCCAAGACTAGGGAACGGAAGTGCCTATAACAAAACTAATATTAAACTAAAGGAAACAAAACTAAATTCAACTCATTTTATGACAAATTCTTTGAAGTCAGTTGGGGAAATATTGATTGATCCTAGGTTTTAGCAAATATTATTAAAAACTCAATTGTAATTTATACTTTGAATTAATAAATATACTTCAATTTTAGCTTCTATTCTAATATGTATATTTATCTGACTCTAAAGAAGAAATTACCGAATATATTTCAATTCTGAATTTTAGCTCAGCCTGAAAACCACTTGGATTATTAATATTCGTTTTTATTTTTTTACTAAATTCCTTAACTGAAGGAATCACAGATAATGTTTCTATATCCGTCCAAATATTATCAGAAAATCTTCCTTGTGATAATAAGAATTCTAACTTTATTAGAAACTCATTTTTGATCTCTGATTCTTCAAATACAGCTGTATATTCAAGAATATCATGTTTGAATTTGATTGAAGTAACTTTTGCCATATTAAATTATTTTCAACAAATATACATATAGTGAGGAAGTCCAAGTACTTCATTTGTGACTTATTGGACACCTTCACTTGCTTTAAATAAATCTGACAAAATGGATATAATTGCAAACATTTGGGTTATTTAATTTTGTAAAATAGTGAATAGGTCTAACTTAAATAAGTTATCATGATTAAAAAATTCATAGGGAGTTAATGTCTCCCTATGAATAATAAGCAAAATGATTTATGAAGTAATTTTAGAAATCACAATCATTAACAGTGCAAAACCTAGTAAATTAGAAAATGCATCTTTTCCGTGGAATTCGATGCAGTTTTCATTTTTACACAATTTGTAACTACTTCTATAGTATTTATTTTTCATAGAAATCTTTTAAATGAATAATATCCACTTCATGGCGGGATTTTGCCAAACAATAGTATCTAGATCATTGCTAATCTTTTTCTTCACGGACTCCTTTAAATTTCCCCCCTGTTGTTTTCACATCAATAAATTGACCTGTTTCTTTGTCTCTTTTGACATATAATCCAGTTTTAGGATTTTCAACTTGAGTTCTGTCTTTTACAGAGCCGTTTCTGTGGCCATCGCCACTTTTTCCATTTTTTGCCATAAACTTACTTTGTCTTGTCTTCAATGTTAGCAATAGGAGCATTCCTTTTTACTGATTCAATTCCTTGTTCAAGAGTAATTAATGAATTATAATATTCACTTCTTCCGAGATCTTCATAATTATCGGCTCGCTGTAAGAAATAAAATTGACCATTACTTGCAGTTTTCCGCTGAAAATCTGAGTCAGCAACATTCTTTTTACTCTTATCAATACTCAGTAAGCAATTTTGCCTACTAATGTATTGTTCACTACTTGTAAGAATAATTTGCCCATTTGTTGCAAACAAATTCCACATAAACTCGCCGTTTTTGGCAAAATCAATTACATACTTTGGAAATTTTACTTCCATAATTTTTAATTTAAAAATTAGAATATCCTCGGAACGCCCGTATCGACAGGATAATAAAAATGGTGCCGGGAACTTTTTTTAAAAAATTAGTGCATGATATATAAAAATTTATATACCTTTGCGCCACGAAATATTTAGTATGCAATAGATCGGGTGACAAGCCCATTAAAGCATAATAATATGCCATAAAGAATTCCAGTCTTTCCGGCATATTTTGTACAAATTGTCATTTCTTATATTATAAATTTGTAAATGTATTTCTCTCAAAAGGTGTGCCATTTAGGTTATTTTATTACTATGACCTGTTATTGTGCCATATTGTCATTATTTACTGACATTTCATATAAATTTTACTTAATGAGACCAATTCAAATGTTCAGATACATTTATTGTCTACCTGTGGATAACTCAATTTATCAATATTATGTTATTTAATACCTAACTCCAAAACACGCTTTAAAATCCACGCCATACTAACCTTTTATCCCATTGGATTGCTTTTAGCAATCCCTTTCAAATTTGCGTCAAAATGCATATTTCAAATGGAAATGAAAGTGATATAATATCGGCATAGTACAACCCAATAAGTTTCCAGGAATGTTTTAATAGGAAACTCGGACTACATACTAAAATCGAAGCTGGCAAAAAAAATTGCCAATTTGGCAATTTCTGCCCTCTACAGACGCAAATCAATAAAGAATAGAATTAAGGCATTAGGAAACTAAATATTTTCTAATTATTAATTTTATGTCTCCCTCATCAAATTATTTAAGGATGTATAGAAAGAAATCGCCTCTAACACAAAGCGATATGGGATTTCTTGTTGACATTAAGGACATTTCAAATATCTCCAGATATGAAAAAGGACAAAGAAAACCTTCAATAGAAATATTGATCACATATCATTTATTGTTTAACTGCCCAATTGAATCATTTTTCACACAAGAATCAGAGCAAGTAAGGCAAAAATTGATACCGCGTTTAAAGGAATTAATTCAGGAAATAAAAAAGCAACAAATAACATTAAAGGACACCCCTAAAATTAATTTTCTTGAAGAAGTTATTATAAGATTAAACATTTAAATAATTATGAACACAATAAATAACTTAGTATATGCAGTGTACCCTAATTCAACAGGATTTGGATTCGTGTATATGGAAAATGCGCGTAAACTAATTGACTATGGCTCTGTAAGAATCAACCCAATTTCAAATAGGAAATTATTGGCACGAATTATTAAAGACCTAAAATATTTCAGGCCTACTATATTAATATTAAATGACCCTGAAGGGATTTCTTCAAGAACTGGCAGACGAACTAAAAATTTAATTTCAAAAGTTCTGGAATTTGCAAAATCAGAAAATCTTACACATGTGCAATATTCACGCGATCAAATCCGGGATGTTTTCAAGGAATTTAATGCAACAACCAAATATGAAATATCGCAGGTTCTTATTCAAGAGTTTACTGAACTTGAGCCTAAAAGACCTAAGGAACGAAAGCTTTGGGATAGCGAATGTAGGCATATGCCAATATTTGAGGCATTATCATTGGCGATTACTTGGTATTATTTGAAATCTTAAGTCTATAGTTCTCTTATATCCTTATCTCTATTTTTATTAATTCTGAATTTAATTAAATCTTGGGTAGATAAATAAGTTTGGTATTCTAGTTGACCTGATTGCATGCCAGAAGTAAATGAATTATCATTTTGAATATTAGCCAAAATCATATTTAACATTACAGGTTCAAATTCAGAAAGCAGATATCCGGCGTTAAATCCGGCCTTGAAACGTAATTCATCAATTTTATTCATAAACTTGGTTTTACATGCTTTTCCAAATATTCAAGAAGGGAATCATTATCGTAAAGAATAATCTTTTTTTGAGGTTGAGAGAACCGGATTTTGCCTTCATCTCTCAATTTCTGTAAGGTAGTTTTGCTTTTAATTCTAAGCTTAGTCATGGCTTCTTCTGTGGAAATCCACCTATCTTCTTTGATGCCTTCTTTTTCTTTAATCCGGGAAACTACTCGATCTATCAAAGCATAAAAGGCTTCATCCTCAAGACAAATGACTTCCATGAGATAAAAATACGAAAAAATAATTAAGGCAAATAAATAAGGTAAAGAAGGAATTAATTTGTTCGACCTATGTTCGACCCGAGTAAAATAAAAAAGGTCCGGATTTCTCCGAACCTTGTACCCGGGGCGGGACTTGAACCCGCACGGACATTACTGCCCACAGGATTTTAAGTCCTGCGTGTCTACCAATTCCACCACCTGGGCAAAAAAAAATCCGCGGTGCGGATTTTCTTTGAGCGGGAGACGAGACTCGAACCCGCGACCCCGACCTTGGCAAGGTCGTGCTCTACCAACTGAGCTACTCCCGCAATTTAAATTAGCCTCTTTTAAAAGAATCTAGATTCAATTGTTCAATGGTTTGAATGGTCCCCAACTCAGCAATCATTTGGGGATACCAAATCCCCCAATATAGAGTTATTGTCTTGGAATAATATTCATTTAATAGATTTGTATGGCATTTGTCACTTCGCTTGGTTTTAAAAAAAGTGTGATATTTTCTTGTGAATTTTAACATAATAATTCCCTATGCCGATTCTTCAAAAGGAAAATAGCCTAAAAAATAGCTATTTTGACCATTGTGAAGCTGAAAGTTCAACAAAAATGGGGATTTTGATGTTCCTCTTCGACCGATTCATTAACCGGTTTTCCGAATTGGATTGCAAATATACACCGGACTTGAATTTTTTCTAAAAATTGGGCAAAATATTTGTGGCTTATTTATATATTAATTTTATTACTAATATATTAACTTTGTGATTTACAGGACATGAGCAAGCATGGAAAGATATTGGTGGCGATGAGTGGTGGCATAGACAGCACGGTGGCGGCTATGATGCTGCATGAACAGGGCTATGAGGTGGTAGGCATTACCATGAAGACCTGGGATTACAGTTCGTCGGGAGGCTCCAAGAAGGAAACTGGTTGCTGTTCGCTTGATTCACTGCAGGATGCCCGAAAAGTGTCTGTGGACATGGGTTTTCACCATTTTATTCTGGATATCAGAGACGAGTTTGGGGATGCAGTGATTGACAATTTTGTGGAAGAATATTTGGCGGGTCGCACGCCTAATCCATGTGTCCTGTGCAATACACACATCAAATGGAATGCCTTACTCAAGCGTGCGGATGGTCTGGATTGTGAGTTCATCGCGACCGGTCACTATGCCCGTATCAATCAGCTGGAGGGGCGTTACTATGTTTCGAAAGCCAGAGATCTGGTCAAAGATCAATCTTATGTTCTCTGGGGTTTGGAGCAGGATGCCCTCCGACGCAGCAAATTTCCTCTGGCTGAGTTCCTTAAAACCGAGATCAGGCAAATGGCACATGATCAGGGATATGATAATCTAGCCAAGAAAGCAGAGAGTTATGAGATATGTTTTGTTCCTGACAACGATTACCGAGGCTTTCTTAAAAGAAGAGTAGAAGGTTTAGAGACTAAGGTAAGTGGAGGAAATTTTGTAGATCAGCAGGGAAAAATTCTTGGAAAACACGAAGGCTATCCATTTTACACCATCGGTCAGCGCAAAGGACTTGGCATGGCATTTGGAAAACCAATGTTTGTAACGGATATATTTCCGGATAGTAATACCGTGGTTCTGGGTGAAGAAGAAGAGCTTTCCAGGCCTGCCATGGAGGTAAGCAGAATCAACTGGTTAAAATACGATTCTGTTTCTCCTGATACTGAGCTGGTGACTAAAGTGAGATATAAGGACCCTGGACATGTTTCCAATATTATTATGGATGGAGATAAAATAAATGTCAGTTTTCATTCCAAAGTTAAAGGTATAGCACCCGGGCAGTCTGCTGTCGTGTATGAGGGAGATGATGTAATATGTGGTGGAATAATTCGGAATTCGTTATTTGCAAATCAACATTTTCAATGAATTGCGCATGAAAAAAATCAGAAATAGCGTATATCTAATAATTTTTGGCATTTGCCTTTGCACATTATATTCCTGTAAAAAAGAAACCGAAATTATTGATCCGAATGCTTTGGGAGCAGCTTATTATCCTCTGACCATTGATAAATTCTGGATCTACAAGGTAGATTCTATAAACTATTCAAAGACCATAGGCGTCGTCGTGGATTCCTCCAGTTCTTACATTATGGAATTGGTGCGGGATAGTTTTTTGAATAAAGAGAATGAACAAGTTTATGAAATTGATATTTTTCATCAACGGGATACTGGCGGTGTATGGGAACTTATAGACAATAGTTTTATCACCAGAAATAAATCTAACTTGCGTAAAACGGAATTTGGTTTGGATTTTATCCGTTTGGTTTTTCCAGTTCAAAAAATAAATCATGGGACGGAAATATTCTGATCGCAAAGAACAACTCCGTGTTTATAAACGGGGAACCATTTGAACCCTTCAGATATTGGAATGGGAACACATATTATTATAAGAACATATTGAAGAATGTATTGGTTGGTGAAAAACAATATGCAAAAGTTGCCGAGGTAGAGGAGATCAATTACGATAATGATTTGTATAATTATATTTATGCGACTGCAAAGTATGCCGAAAATGTAGGCATGGTATACCGGGAATTTTGGTTATTAAAAACAAGTATTGACAATCCTTCAGTTGGCTGGAAGCAAAAAGCCGAAAGAGGATTTATTTTACGACAAACGCTCATCCAGCATAATTGATAAGATGATTAAATTTGTTTCAGTAGGTCAGACTTACAAAGCACATGGAGTCAAGGGAGAAATTTTCGCCGAACTTAATGAAGGTCTTGAAAAGTATGTTTTTAAAGCCGGGGTTGTTTTTATCAAAGTAGATGGTTGTCCGGTTCCATTTTTTATACAAAGCCATAGAGATGAAGGAAGACTTTTTCTCAAGTTTGAAGATGTGAATGATCCTGAGTATGCCAGAAAAATTAGTGGTACTACGATTTATCTCGATGAAAAATCCCTACCATCCAACATTCGAGACAAAGAACATTTTAAATCTGCCTTAAATGAATTGGACGGATATACCATCGTGGATGAAAATTCAAAAAAGGAATTAAAAATAATATCTGTTGAAGAATTTCCTTCTCAAATTCTGGCTAAAGTAATGTATCAGAATAAAGAAATATTATTACCAATACACGAAAACTTTATTACACATCTTGATGAAACCAAAAAGATACTGCACATGAATTTGCCTTCGGGAATTCTCGAACTTTGATAATTATTATAATCCGGAAAATTTAATTATATAATCAGACCTGCAATTGCGGCGGTGAAAAAACAAGCTACTGTTCCTCCAATGAGTGCTTTGATGCCAAGTTCTGCAAGGGTTGATTTCTGATTTGGCGCAAGCGCACCAATGCCTCCGATCTGAATCCCTATCGAAGCAAAATTTGAGAATCCACATAAAGCATATGTACAAATAATGAGACCTCTTTCACTCATAAGTCCGTTGAGTTTAAAATTTCCCATAGTCGTATACGCATAGAACTCATTGAGAATAGTTTTTTCTCCCAGTAACTGTCCGGCATACATCATATCCGCATATGGAACACCCAACAACCAGGCAAGCGGCGCGCAGATCATACCTAGAATAAATTGTAGTGAAAAGTGTGTATATTTTCCGGCTGTAAATTCTTTCACCAGATCATTCAGACCGAACCACTCTCCAATGGAATTTTGAAGTACAAAATTTACCATGTAAATCAATGCTGTAAATACGATCAGCATGGCACCCACATTCACAGCAAGTCTCAGGCCATCGGATGTTCCATTCGAGATGGCTTCTAAAAGATTGGCGCCAATTTTATCTTTAGAAATGTGTATTTCCGTATTAATTTTTTCAGGTTCTGTTTCGGGTAACAGCATTTTTGATGCCACCAGAGCAGCTGGAGCGGACATGATAGAGGCAGAAAGCAGATGAGTCGCATAGATTTGTTGCTGGACCGGATCCGTTCCACCCAGAAATCCTACATAGGCAGCCAAAACACCTCCGGCAATGGTGGCCATTCCTCCGACCATCACACAGAGCACTTCTGACCGGGTCATGTGCTCTATATAGGGCTTTATAAGTAATGGTGCCTCTGTTTGCCCCAGAAAGATGTTTCCGGCCGCAGAAAGGCTCTCAGCGCCTGAAAGCCGCATCGTGCGATTCATGATCCAGGCAATTCCGTAAACTATCTTTTGAAGAACACCCAGGTAGTAGAGCATGGAGGTGAATGCCGAAAAGAAGAGAACGGTAGGTAAGACCTGAATGGCAAAAATATATCCATAGGCGGGTATATTGTCTATCATTTCCTTTCCGAATAAAAAACGGGATCCCTCTTTTGTGAAGTCCAGAAATACGACAAAAATACTGGCAAGCGCTTCGAATAGTTTTTTTACAATCGGGATCTTTAATACCAGGATGGCAAAAACTAATTGTAACAGCAATCCTGTCCCAACCAGTTTCCAATCTATTTTTTTTCTATGTGCACTTAAGGCATAACAGATCAGTACCAAGACTAATATCCCAAGTAAGCTTCTTAAAATGTCTAACATCTGCAGGTCTTATTTTAAGTTTGAAAAGTAGAACAATTAGTTCAATATTTGCGAAGATTTTTGAAATGAGCGACAGACAATCCATATTGATAGGTATTTCCGGGGGCAGTGGGTCAGGGAAAACTGCATTTATCAATGCCCTTAGGACACTCTTTAGACCAGAAGAACTTGGGTTAATTTCTGAAGACAATTATTATAAGCCCAGAGAACAACAGCAAAAAGATGAAAGGGGGGTAATTAATTTTGATATACCTGACGCCATTGATCAAGAGGCCTTTGTCCGAGATCTCAATCGATTGTTGAAGCAAGAATCTGTTTCCCGAAAAGAATATGTCTTCAACAATGATTTGGCCCTGCCGGGGATATCCAAATCATTCCTGCAAAAATCTACATCGTAGAGGGACTTTTTATTTTTTATAGGGAGGAGGTCCGAAAGCTATTGGATCTTAAAGTGCTGATCCATGCAAAAGATGAACTCAGAATCATTCGACGGATCAAGCGAGACCAGGCGGAGCGGAATTATCCTTTGGAAGATGTGTTATATCGATACCAACACCATGTTGCCCCTGCATATCAATTGTACATCCAACCTTTTCAGGAGGATTTGGACCTGATCATTAACAATAACCTGCACTTTAATAAAGGAGTAGATCTGATGGCCGCTTACATTCGGTCCATCCTTTAAACCCATTTTAACCGTTTTATATCCTGCGGAAACCTGTTGTTTAATGATCTGAAATACCCATTTTTTCCTTGCCGGATTCAAAATATGGCGATTTTTTATCATGTAAATTTATTTTAACATATTTTATTTTATAAAGTGTATATTGTTGTATATCAATGATATGTGTTTATAAATTTACATAAACATATGATGAAAATCAATAAATTAAAGAAAATTGGTATATAATTTGATTCATGAGAGCGACGACTAGTGCGTCGTGTAGTTTACTCAATGATCTTAAAACTTAATTCATGAACCGATTAATTACCCCAGTTAAGTGGATGTTGTCCTTTTTAAGCTTTTTTCTCTATTTTGCTTCTATTGAGCAAGTAGCGGGGAAATCTCCACATTTGAAGAATCTAGAGGTTATGCCACCTTTAGCTTGTAATGACCTTGTACAGGTCTCCTTGGATGATCTCTGTTGGGCTACTTTATCCCCTGATATGCTTTTGGAGGATATGCAGGGTGTTCCTTCAGACTATTACATAGAGGTGTCCTCCAAAGGTGTGGTACAGCCAGATATTATTTTTGGAGCAAGTGACATTAACAAGATTTATGATTACAAGATCTGGCACATCCCGTCTAAGAATTCTTGTTGGGGAAAGTAAAAATAGAAGATAAACTTCCGCCCAATTTACTTTGCAGCAATGATACCATCCGATGCGGAAGGAGTATATCTCCTGATTCATTGGGTTTTCCAATTGTAGCACCGGGCTTGGTGTTCATAGGAAAAGATCCGTCCAAACCAAATGCCTACATAGTATCTGGCTGGGATGGATGTGGTCTGGCATATTTATCCTATGAAGACCAATTAATTGAAAATGGATGCAATGTTAATTTCTTCAAGAAAATATATCGAACCTGGTATGCGCACGATGCAGTAGGGAATAAGATATCTTGTGTCGATACAATTTGTATATATACACCAACCGCAATTGACATTGTCCTGCCTAGGGATTATGATGGAATTGATCATGCCTACATTCATTGTGGAGATGTTTTTCCAAAACTTCCTAATGGCAATCCGGATCCATCCTATACCGGGCATCCTGTGCCAAAGTTTTGTTCGACATTGAATGCATCCTATTCAGATTTAAAAATTCCTATTTGTCCAAATACTTATAAAATTTTACGCCGCTGGGTAATTTTGGATTGGTGTTCCGGAGATATCTATGAACACAATCAGATTATCAAAGTGGTGGATGATGAAGCACCTCAGTTTAAGGCGCCTAAGGATTTTACAATAGGGATGGCTCCTTATACCTGTGTCACAGATTATAAGTTACCAAGGCCAGACTCTGTCACGGATTGTGGCAACTGGGTGTATGATGTATATGTGAAATTAATGGATGAACAGACTGGAGACACATTGCCAAAAAGTAAAGACTATATTGTATTCAATAAAAAAGACAGTTGTTATTACCTGAGGGGAGCGCCTCAAGGGAGGATTTGGATTGCATATGTGGTGACTGATTTGTGCGGCAACTCCAGAGAACACCAGACAGAAGCCGGGGTAGTGGATGATTTGTTACCCATTGCAATATGTGATCAGAAAACAGTAGTTTCCCTAACTTCTGATGGGACGGCCAAAGCCTATGCAGAGACATTTGACGATGGGTCCATCGACAATTGTGGAATTCTTGAATTCAAAGTCAGGAGAATGGACAGTACCTGCAACAACAGGACACATATTTTTTGGACCTTATGTAGAATTTTGTTGCCTGGATGTTGGAAAAGTGGTTATGATTGCATTGGAAGTAACAGATGCATATGGAAATAAAAATACTTGTATGGTAGAAGCTACTGTGCAGGAAAAAGAAGCGCCAATTATTATTGCACCAACAGATATTACCATCTCCTGTGAATTTGATCGGAGCGATCTGAATGTGTTCGGTACTATTAGAACCAGTCAGGCAGAACGTAAACCAATCATCATAAAAGATTACTATTACAGTCCACCAAAATATGAAGCTGGAATAGACGGATACGCTTACGATAATTGTTCGGTGACAGTATCTGATACGGCTACCTATGATTTAGTTTGTAATCAGGGTATCATTTACAGAATTTTTACAGCTAGAGACAAGCAAGGTTTTGTATCGATAGATACTCAGAGGATTTATGTCTGGAATCCGAGACCATTTAGTATACAAGACATTAAATGGCCGGATACTATTGTAGCGATTAATTCTTGTCGTTCGGCAGTTGTGCATCCTAATAATACCGGTGCGCCAAAATTTCTCAACACAAATTGTGCACAAGTTGCAGCAAATTATGCAGACACAAAGCTTAATTTGCTGGACAGTGTATGTTATAAAATTCTCAGAAAGTGGACAGTGGTAGATTGGTGCCAGTTTAACCTAAATAAAAATGATGGAATTTGGGAATTCAATCAAATCATTTATATTTCTAATTCAGAGCCACCTACCATCTATACTTGCGATACAGCAAGGATATGTGATAATTCAGCGTATTATAATCCAAGAAATCAGAATTGTTTGGTGAATTATGACCTCACCGGAATTGCAGACGACGATTGCACCAATACATCAGATTTAAAATGGTCATATAGATTAGATATAGGTAATGATGGAAGTTACGAACCCCTTGCCAATGGTAACAGAGTGACAGGAGTATTGCCTGTGGGGATCCACAAAGTAAAATGGATTGTATCGGATCAGTGTGGCAATTACAGCAGCTGTGATCAAGTTTTCATTTTGAAGGATTGTAAAAAACCATCACCATATTGTTATTCAGGCATAAACACGGTTGTTATGCCGACCACAGGTAATATAACTGTTTGGGCTAAAGATTTGGATATAAACAGTTTTGACAACTGCACACAAAAAGAAAATCTTAGGTTTTCATTCAGTGAAGATGTAAACAATAAATCCATAACTTATACTTGTGATAGTCTTCATAAGCAGGCATTCGTAATCTTTACGGTAAGATTGTATGTAACAGATGAAGCAGGTAATCAGGATTATTGCGAGACAAGCATCAGGATACAGGACAATCAAAATGTTTGTGGAAGAAATTTTGCCAATGCAAGTGGTGCTATTTCCAGGGCTGATCAGACATCCATACCTGCTGCCGAAGTCATTGCTTTTGACAAGAACAATCAAATGCTAAAACTGGTAAACACTAATCAAAATGGTCAGTATGCATTCAGTGATTTATTGGTTCAGGAAACAGAACATTTTGCAGTGGAGCGTTTGGATCAAGCCGGTAACGGAGTGTCCACCCATGATATATTGCTGATCCAAAAACACATTTTAGGTGTGAAAGAATTGGACACTCCTTACAAATTGCTGGCGGCGGATGTAAACAATACCAAAACGATTACGGCAAGAGACATTGCTGATTTGAGAAAGGTTGTGCTGGGTATCAAAGATAATTTCCCTAATCAAAAGATATGGAGATTCTTCTCCACCAAGTATCCTTTTGCAGACGAAAGTGAGCCATGGGATGGTAAAGAACAATTGCAAATGAAAGATCTTTCCGATCAATTTGATAAGTTGAATTTTGTTGGGGTAAAAACAGGGGATGTAGACAATTCTGCAAATGTCAATCTAAGTAATCAAATCATTTCCAGATCGAGTAAGAGTTTTGGTTTAATTCTTGGCACACCAATACCTAATGCGCAAACTTACCTCATTCCGGTTCAGTCTACAGAAGATATACAATTGGAAGGATTTCAGATGAGTATTCAGGCGAAGGATAAGCTTGTTCCCCTTTCAGGAGCAATTAAGATAGAAAGCTATAATTATAATTTAGAAAAGGGCAATCTAAAGATCAGCTGGCACCATACCGAAAGTATCAAATTGGCTTCGGCCCAGATTTTATTTTATTTGGAAGCGCAGGATTTAGATGCATTTAATTCAATAGAATTGGATCTTGATGGAATGCACTCAGAAGTTTATACCGCAGAGGGGGCTGTATTAGATATTGCCCTAAAAAGCAATCGAGGCATTATATCTGAAGATTACTTTACCCTGGGACAGAATATTCCAAATCCATACGCTGAGCAGACCTTTATTCCGGTTGAACTGTCGGTATCCTGCAAAGCTCAGTTGAGTGTATTTGATGCTACAGGACAGTTGGTTCAAAAGAAAGAACTTTATCTGAACAAGGGTATGAATCAGATTAGTCTGCATCGCCATGAAATTGGCCAGGCAGGGATATACATGTATAAACTGGAGACCCATTTGGGATCCAAAGTAAGAAAAATGATCCTAAAGGATTGATGTTCCTTTTCATCATTAAAAACATAATCTACTAACAACCAATTACATACACAAAATGGCCGGCTTTTTGCCGGCCATTTGTATTTATAAAAAAATCATATATAAATATTTCTATATATTTATTTTGTATATTAAAATATTAGTTATATGTTTGCACCGTAAACCTTTATCGGTTTATTCCCGAATTAAGTAAATTTCTCTTTAGCGCAATGCGTAGTGGCTGACTTTTGGTTTTGAACCGAGTCCGAAAAACGAACTACACATAAAAACTGCGTTACATGAGGAAACTACGTTTCTTACAAACTGGAGCTTCACACAAAGCTCAAAACCCATTTAAATCCTTTTATGAAGGTTTGGGGAGGTTAGCGATTGCTTTATGCTTTTCCGCTGCAGCCTTTCCTGTTTTTGCACAATGTCTCACCGAATCTGGAAAGATTGGAGGCCGTGTTTTTAATGACCGCAACTATAATGGAAACATGGATTCCGGGGAGCCCGGGGTTGCATTTGTTTCCATCAATGCTTTCAACGGAGAAGGTCTTTTGGTGGCAAGTGCACTTACCGATTTCAACGGAGGATTCAGCCTAAGTGGTCTTGCCG
The DNA here is from genome assembly GCA_016713905.1 of Candidatus Vicinibacter proximus. NCBI lineage: Bacteria > Pseudomonadati > Bacteroidota > Saprospiria > Saprospirales > Saprospiraceae > Candidatus Vicinibacter > Candidatus Vicinibacter proximus. The sequence continues at coordinate 1,567,279 of JADJOE010000003.1, read as the reverse complement.
ATCATGCTATGTACAGCATTGAGATCAATAAGCCTTCTTATTATGAATATTCTAAAATGGGTCTTGATCAGATTGGAGATACTCGTACCATGCGTGCTCCATCCTGTAGCGCCAATTTTGGTTTGTTTAAGCCTGTGGAGACCTTGATGGAAGAAAATCCAAAATTGGCAGTTGCCAATTTTGTAGGCGGTGCAAGCCTGGATATCAATGGTACAGAAAGGACTATACTAGAATTAGATGAAAGCTTTAATTCAATCAGTCCCATAAATAAGCTTGTGACCAAGAGTCAAACCGGTGCTGTATGGGGCTTAGCCTGGAACCGTACACAAAAACTTTTATATGCATCTGCATTTGTAAAGCAGGGTGCAGTTTTAGGGCCTTTGGGAACAGGAGGAATTTATGTATTCAATAAGCAGGCAGCTGCCGTTACCAATTTTATTAATCTGAGTGATGTAGGAATCCAAACAGGGTCTACTCAGGGATTGGCAGTTTCTGATTGCAAATATGGAGATTTGGTAGGCAAAGTAGGAATCGGTAATATCGATATCTCTGATGATGACCAGTTCCTTTTTGTTAGCAATCTGCACAACAAATCCGTGGTAATTATTCCGACTAAAAATCCAAATGAATCCAATGTAATTGAAATAAAAATCCCAGATCCGGGGTGTAATGGTGGAGATTATGCAGTATCTGCTTTAAAATACTATAACGGTCTATTATACATTGGGGTAACCTGTACAGCAGAGACCAGTCAAAAAGAAAGTGATTGTGTTTTTCATGTATATGAATTGAATTTATTGACCAGGGTTTATAATTTAATCTTATCTACAGATTTCGCCAAAAATTATTGGCCTAAACAACAGAGAGATTTAAAAAATATTTCACAGTGGTTAACGGATTTGGATTTTACCATTAATGGTGAAATGATACTTGGCATTACAGACCGAAAAGGTCATGCATATTGTGTAAATGTAGAGCCACTTACCAATCAAACCGGTGATATATTAATGGCATTCAAGACAGACAAGGGCTGGCAACTGGAGAGTGGAGGTGTGGTAAATGGAAGATTGGGTACCGGAGCGGGTCATTACGAAGGTCCTGGTGGTGGTGAGTTTTTTGGTGAAGACTATTGGATTGTTGGTCCGGGACTACATCAGGAAACTGCATTAGGTGGTTTGACCAGTGTGGCAAAAAAGAATGAAGTCATCGCCGCTGTTTTTGATCCGATATTTGAATCCTTTGCAGGTGGCTTGCATAGATACAGTACCATAAATGGCAAAAAATTAGGTGCCATACAAATCTATAATCCAGCCAACAGCGTATTTGGAAAAGCTTCCGGAATTGGAGACATTGAAGTAATGAACCAGGCCATCCCATTGGAGATCGGAAATTTAATTTGGTTGGATCAAAATGAAAATGGCGTTCAAGATGCAGAAGAGAAAGGAATCAGTGGAGTACAAGTTTCTTTGTATGATAATAATTGTACCAAAGTGGCAAGTGTTATCTCCGGTACCAATGGAGAATATTTATTCAACAATACAAATGTAGATGTAAACAAAGATGGTGCACCGGATGGTCTTGAATATGATGCAGATTATTTTATCGTAATTGATGATCCAAGATACAATACAAATTACAATACTATTATCCTGGGCAATGATACTTTGTCTGTTACCATAGCTGACCAAATTACGGGAGGTATTCCTGATCAAAGAGACAATGATGCAAGAATTCTTCCTATTTACCAATGTTCAATTTTTAAAGGCTTACCTGCAGTCAAAATTCACACCGGCAATAATGGTCAGAATAAATTTAATCTGGATATCGGACTCAGATATGCAACAGATAGTTCAACTGCACCACCTGAAGAAGATGTCATTGACCTTGCGCTCATTAAAAAGGTTAAGACCCTTGGCTCTTTGAGGAAAAATGATTTTGTGGAGTTTGCAATTGAGGTGCACAATCAGGGAACCATTCCGGTAGCATCCTTCGAAATTGTGGATTACATTCCTTCAGAACTTGGGTTTGTTTCCGAAGAAAATTTAGATTGGAATATTACAGGTTCAATAGCACACCTCAACAGTAAAAGTGCAATTCTACCCGGTGGGATAGAGATTTTTAACATTAGACTTAAAGTGCTGAATGATGTCAGCATGTCAGACATTATCAATCAGGCAGAAATTGCTGCGATGTATGATGACAAGGGGCAACCTATGAAAGATCATGATTCTTCTCCGGATCAAATTTTGGGAAATGACAGGGGCGGTATTCCAAATTCATTAACGGATAATACATTGGATAATCCTGATGATGAAGACGATCATGATGCAGAAGCACTTTTTGTAAATGATTTGGCATTAATTAAAACTACTGCAAGCACAGCTCCTGTTAAAAGAGGTGATCTTGTAACTTTTAATATCACGGTAAAAAATCAAGGAAATACCAACATTGCAGCTTATGAAATTACAGATTACATTCCAACAGGTTTTGAGTTTGTAACAGCTTCCAATCCATTATGGACATTGACTCCTGCAGGTGCGGTTTATGGCAATTCATCCGGAATTTCCACAGGGTCTACTCAAACAGTAAACATTGTTTTAAAAATAAAAGAAAATGCTACCGCAGAAACACTGATCAACACTGCTGAAATTTCAAGTATGACCAATAGTGCAGGGGTAGAAATCATGGATCGTGATTCAAAAGCCGATAATAATTCTACCAATGATGCAGGAGGAGTAATTGGTTCTGTTACCGATAACGCTTTCGATGGGGATGGCACTGTGGATGAAGATGATCATGACAGGGAAACAGTCTTTATTGCGGACCTCGCATTAATTAAACAAACAACAAATATTAATCCGGTAAAAGTTGGGGATTTAGTTCCTTTTCAACTTACCATATTTAATCAGGGAAGTATTGCCATTAGTAATTATACTATTTCAGATTATTTGCCTTCAGGACTGGAATTTATAGCCAATGAAAATCCGGGTTGGTTAAATGTTAATGGCATTGCAACATTCCATGATATTCAAACACTAGAGCCGGGTAAATCCAGAACACTAACCATTAAATTAAAAGTAAAATCTTCCGATTATCGTCAATTGGTAAATGTTGCCGAAATTAGTGCTTTGAAAGATGCGAATAATGCGGACATCAAAGACTGGGACAGCACACCCGACAATAATCCTGGAAATGATGCAGGAGGTTTGCTGGGATCGGCAACAGATAACCTGATTTCCGGAGATGGACAATTGGATGAGGATGATCAGGATCCTGCAGGTCTACAGATTTTTGACCTTGCCCTGATCCTGACTACTACAAAAACTACCCCGGTAAAAATTGGCGAAGATGTATTATTTCAGATCAGGATATGTAATCAGGGAAATATCACTGCCAAAAATGTAAGTTTTACGGATTACATCCCGGCAGGTTTAGCACTAAGTCCTCTTGACAACAATGGATGGATGCTCAAAGGTGGAAAATTCTACAACAGCATCTTATCCAATATAGAGCCTGGTCAATGTGCAACGAAGGAAATTAAATTGAGAGTAAAGGAAAATGCACAAGTATTAAATTTATTAAATCGAGCAGAAATAGTGTCTGCTGAGAATACTTCCGGAATAGATATGTCTGGTTTAGATACAGATTCGCAGCCGGATGAAATCGAAGGCAATGATGCAGGTGGAATCTTTGGTTCTGTGACGGATAATAAATTAGATGGAAATGGAATCGATGATGAAGATGATGCGGATCCGGAGGCATTGAATATATTGGATATAGCATTGAGAAAAACTCTTGTTGAAGGATCTGTATTAAAGTATAAAGGAGTTGTAAATTTTAAGATTGAATTATTCAATCAAGGAAATATTACGGTAAAAAATATCGGTATCGCAGATTATATTCCTTTTGGTTTTGAACTAAGTGCAGCTTCGGTTGCTGCCGGCTGGGTGATGAATAATGGCGTTGCAGAGTATCTTTCAAATTCTGTTTTGCAACCGGGAGGTACGGCATCTGTGTTTATCGAATTGAAAGATCTTGGTACTTCCAACATTCTTGATGTTAGAAATTTTGCAGAAGTTTTATCTGTGCAGAATGTTGCAGGAGATAATTTTAGTGCCTATGATTTTGATTCAACTCCTGATGGTAACTCCGGAAATGATGTTGGTGCGGAATTAGGTACTCTCACGGATGATATGATCAGTGATCATGGGGTTCAGGATGAGGATGATCATGATGTTGCTACCGTGCCGGTATTTGATCTGGCATTAAGAAAAACATTGGAAAATAAACAATTGATCTACCACAGTGGAGATACTGTAAACTTCCGGATTGAAGTTTTGAATCAAGGTAATGTAGTAGCATCTACTTCCGAAATCGTAGATTATCTAGATACCAGTTTTATTTTTTCTTTAGCAATAAATCCAGGTTGGGAAATAAAAGCAGACAATAAAATTTATTTTAATGTCAACCAGGCTATTGGCGTGGGAGAATCATTTAAAACCAATGTCAAATTAATTATCAAAGCCAAGAAAAATGGTTTGACCATATTCAATTGCGGTGAGATCAGTAAGGCAAAAGATGCAGCAGGAAATCTATTGATCGACTATGACTCAACGCCGGATGACATTCAGAACAATGATAAATCTACACCGAATCACGACGTAAGTGATCATGGAGAGAATGATGAGGATGATCATGATATTGCCAACACCAACCCAAATAATTTTGATCTTGCACTTAGAAAAGAAATTGCTGTAAGAACGGTAGTGCGTGGACAGATTGTACCATGGACCATTACAATTACTAACGAAGGCACGGTGACTGCAAGTGAAATTATTTTATTTGACTATCTGCCTTCAGGTACATTAATGATCAGCAAAGATTGGTACCAAAATCCACAAAATCCGGATCCGAGAAAATATTATTACCTGATGAATATTAAAAATGGCAGATTGCCTGCAGAAGGTTTGAAACCAGGCGAGAGCATTCAAGTCATTGTAGAAACTCAGGTGGATCCAACAAGGCCAAGTGGTCAGGTGGTGAACAGAGCTGAAATTTATTCTGCATCCAATGAATTTGGAGAGCCGGATGAGGATTCAACACCGGACGATGTGGTAGACAATGATGAAGGTGGTCAGGTATTTGAAGATTCAGATCAGTCCGGTAGTGCAGGTCCTGAAGATCCATCTGGTCAGGATGAAGATGATTCAGACGTAGCAGGTGCCATCTTGTTGGAAATTGTCAACTCTGCATGTGAGTGTCTCAACAATGCAAGCAATCCTGATGATGGTCAATTTAGCACTACCTTGACATTAGAATCAAGAACCGGAGAGATTTGGTTTATCCGAAGTGTGAACGGATTGTATCACACCTCTAGTCCTGCACCTCCGGCACTTCCCGTTCCATTTACTACAGGACCAATGGGATTCCTCTTGTCACCTGTTATCTCTAACGGTGCAATGACTGTCTATGAGATGAGCGGAATACATGTGGATGGCGTTGGATTTGACATTGTTTTGGAGAACCAGTTTGGAGACAAAGTAAGTCTTGGAAATGTAAGATGTAATTATAATGAATCGACCTTGATCGAAGCACAAAACAACGTGTGTACTGGATCTAATGTTCGTTATAGTGTAGATTATCATCCCGGAAGTACTTATCAGTGGATTTTAAGCTCCGGAGGTTCTTTTACTTCACAGACCAATACTTATGCTGCAAATATTACCTGGAATGGTGCGGTAGGAACAAAGCATTTTTTAACCGTTATTGAGCGTAATCCTGATCTTTGCTTGAAGCCAATAAGGTTTGAAGTGACCATTGGTGATCAGATTGGTTCTGTAAGTTGCATTGGCGCTGCACAGATTTCTTTAGGAGTCGACTGCGAAGCCTTGGTAACACCGCAAATGTTATTATTGGGTGGTCCGTATGATTACAATTCTTATGCCGTGATGATCATGAATAAGGATGGGTCTTTGGTTCCGAATGCCACTTTGACTTATGAGCATTTAGGAAAAACCCTTATGGCAAAAGTGTTGAATGTATGCAACGGTAATAGTTGCTGGGCTACACTTACCGTGGAAGATAAAATCAAACCAAGAATTGTTTGTTTGAATGATACAATTGATTGCACCAGAATGCAGTCATATCTGGGTCCGTTGGTGTATGATTATTGTGATCCTGCACCACAGAAAATTCTCATTGACGAAAGAATTGAAGATACCCGTTGCAATCAGGCTTACTCAAAAATAGTTACCCGTAATTATGTAGCAAAGGATGCTTCCGGTAATGTTTCTGATACCTGTACACAACAGATATTTTTAAAGAGAATAAATTTAGATGAAATTGTTTTTCCGGATTCTTTAAGTCTGGCTACCAACAATCCTTTGTTGTGTGGAACATTTGGTTTAGATTCTTTAGGAAGACCACATACTTCATACACCGGAGTTCCAATGTATCATGGTGCACCAATTTGGCCTAACAAGGATAATAAATACTGTGATTTTGGCGCTTCCTATGAAGATTTTGTAATTCCAACCGGAAAGAGTTGTACTCAAAAGATTTTAAGAAATTGGAGATTCATTATTTGGTATTGCACCACTTTTGAGCAAAGAGTGTATAATCAGTTGATCGAAATTACGGATACAACTGCTCCGGTAATTATGTGTCCTTATGACATTACGGCCAGCACTAATTCTTATGAGTGTTTTGGAAATGTCTGGATCCCTGATCCTGTTGTCTTCGATTCTTGCAGCAGTCAGGTTACCCTTGATTTGGTTTCACCTGTTGGCATCATTAAGAATTTTACCTCAAGGACTTTAAGATTGCCAGCAGGCAATAACGTTTTGACTTTTAGAGCATACGACAATTGCCATAATGAAAGCACATGCAGTTTTAATGTCTATGTAAAAGACCAGGCAGCACCTGTGGTACAATGCGATAAAGAAACCGTTGTTACCTTAGACCGATTTGGACAAGCCTGGATTCCGGCACATGTGTTTGATGACGGAAGTTATGACGACTGTCACATAGCATCCATGCAGGCAAGAAGGATGGATAACGGAGTGCCATGCCAATACAATCCTAATGTTTATGCAGATTCGGTTGGATTTTGTTGTGCTGATATCGGTAATTTGGTTCAGGTAATGTTTAAGGTTACCGATGCAGAAGGCAACTCAAATACATGCATGATATTAGTGGAGGTTCAGGATAAAACCATTCCTCAGATATCCTGTCCGCATGATGTAACCATTGATTGTGATTACCATTATAATCCAAATGATTTGTCAGAGTTCGGACAACCGAGAGTTTCTGACAATTGTGATGTTACCGTTCGTGAAGTAGATAGTTTTTACGTCAACCAATGCAGGGAAGGATATATTGATCGAATCTTTATCGCCGGAAACGGATTTGGACAGAATGTATGTGTTCAGAGGATTACTATTATCAACAATAATCCATTCACAGAAAAATCTATTCGTTGGCCAAGAGATTTTGATACGACTTCTTGTGCGTCTGATATACTTGATCCAAAAAATTTACCTCTTGGTTTTGGTTATCCAATCATCACCGAAGATAAATGTGATCTGGTAGGTGTTAATTATGAGGATCATGTGTTCCGTATTGTAAATGGAAATGATGCTTGTTACAAAGTACTCAGAAAATGGAAAGTAATCAACTGGTGTAGATTTTATAATCCTACCGGTGCACCAATCATATACGAGAAGGAACAAATCATCAAAGTATACAATACCGTTAAGCCTAACTTTTTAAGTGGTTGTGTAGACAGAAGATTTGAGATAAACGATACATCTTGTTTTGGTAGGATGGTAGACTTGGTTGCTACAGGTTATGATGATTGTACGCCACCTAACCAATTAAGAAATGAATTCCATGTGGACTTGAATTCGGATGGAATTGAGGACAGAAGTGGATTGGGCGTTGGCAATATTGTGGATGCTTCAGGATTCTATCCTTTGGGTAAACACAGAGTAAAATATGTTTTGGAAGATCTGTGTGGAAACAAGGAAGTCTGTGAAATAAATTTTGAAATCATCAATGTGAAAACACCAACAGCTTATTGCCTGAAAGGATTGGCTGCAGGATTGGTGGCGATGGATTTGAATGGGGATGGTCGTATCGATGGTGAATTGGTTACTATATGGGCTAAAGATTTTGATCAGGGAAGTAATCATCCTTGCGGATATCCATTGACTTATTCCATAGGACGAGATACTACCATTAAATCTGTCACTTATAACTGTGACAGCCTTGGTAGGAGAGAAGTTTTATTCTGTGTTACTGCATCAAATGGTCAGCAATCTTGTTGCGAAACTTTTATTGACATTCAGGACAACAACAATGTCGATTACTGCAATTGCTTTAAGCAGCCTTCTGATATCACAGTGTCTAATTGTGCGCAATTGACCGAACCGGGTGATCTTAATTCTTATCCAACGATAGGAAGCTGTCGTTGTACAGATGCAGACATTACACATTCTGATGTTAAAGTCAGTGGTGGTAAAAATGAATGTTTCGTAATTGAAAGAACATGGTTCCTTAAGTTTACATGTCCGGGTAACAACAATGATTTTTCATTTGTACAGAGGATAGTGGTTACCACTGATCTTAAAGAGAGCGATATTACCTGGCCTAACCAAACCGTCATTGTGGATAATTGTCTTGGTTCTATAGATACTGCTTACATCGGAGAAGTGCCTACAGTATGTGGATATAAAGGACAAGTCATGTTGATGTTTAATGATCGCTTGATTTCTAAATCAGCAGACACCAGTATTTATGAAAGAACATGGACTGCATTTAGTAAGTGTGTTACAGATGGAAGTCAGACATTTACCTTCGTTCAGACTCTGATAGTGGTAAATTCAACCGGCGTAAAATACACGGTGCCGGCAGATGTAACTGTGACTGATTGTAAGAAATCCATCCTCCCGGATTCATTAAATGGATATCCGAAGACGAATTGTCCTTGCAGTTTTGTACAGCACAGTTATGTTGATTCCATTGGATTCGGAACGCAGAACGCTTGTTATGTAATTTATCGTAAGTGGACTTCTACGTACAACTGTCCGCCGGACGTAGTAGGCACATTTAGAGGAACTCAGAAAATTATAGTTTCAATAGATCTAAAACTTACAGACATCAAGTGGCCTGCGGATAGTTTTGTGGTGGACAATTGCAGTGGAAATATTGACACCGGTAGAGTGAATCATGTGCCGATGTTACTAAAAGATTTCTGCGGATATGTTACCATATCCTATGTAGATACCATTAAACTGAATAATGATACCTGCAGAATTGTACAACGTACATGGAGGGTAAATAATGTGTGTAAGACCGGTGCTCAGGCTCAGGTTTATAAATTCGACCAAAAGATTAAAATCTTATATCCTGATGGTCCGAAACTTATCGTACCTAATGACATCACCATCACAGATTGTAAAAAATCTACACTTCCGGATTCTTTGAATGGTTATCCTAAGTCAAATTGTCCGTGTACCATGGTAACACATAGCTACAAAGATTCTATTGGATTTGGTACACCTAATACCTGTTATGTCATTTATAGAAAATGGACATCCGTATTTAATTGTCCACCTGATTTAGTAGGAACCTTAATGGGAACACAACGCATTGCTGTGTCCATTGACTTAAAGCTCACAGATATCATGTGGCCTGCGGATAGCTTTGTAGTGGATAATTGTACCGGTGACATCGATACATCTGTAGTGAATCATGTTCCGACCTTAAAGAAAGATTTCTGTGGTTATGTGAGCATTACTTATGTGGACTCTGTGAAGTCAAACAACGATACTTGTAAAATTGTACAACGTAAATGGACGGTAAGCAATACCTGTAAGACTGGAGCACAAGCACAGTCCTTCAATTTTAATCAGGTGATCAAAGTTTTATTCCCTACTGGGCCGAAATTGGTTCTACCTCCTGATCTTACGGTTACAGATTGCGCCAAACCATTTTTACCAGATTCTTTAAATGGCTACCCAACAGTTAAGTGTGGTTGTGATTCCTTGACTTTCAAGTATACCGATGACACGATTCGTACAAATCCTGAAGTGTGTTATGTGGTAAATAGAAATTGGGAAGTAAGAATACGCTGCAGACCAGAAGTAGATACGACAATTTTTGGCGTACAAAAGATTACAAGAGATGTAAATCTTAATCCTGCTGATATTACTTGGCCTAGGGATAGCTTTACTTCATTTACTTGTACCCCGACCACAAATCCTGATATTGTAGGCAGACCTTCGTTGAAGAAAAATTATTGTGGTTTGGTTAAGTTTAATTTTGTAGATACTGTATTGGCCGGAAATCCTTGCAGGACGGTGAAAAGAACCTGGAGGGCAACCAACGATTGTAGTGTGAGTCAGGTGTTTAGTTTTAACCAGTATATCATCACTTTAAATCAAACACCGCCTAGCATAACATGCCCGGCTGACAGAACTGTGAATGCCGATCCAAATACTTGTGGAGCCGTAGTCAATTTGGGCAATCCTACTGTGAATACAGCTTGTAATACAGGTGTTACATTCCAAAACAATGCTCCTGCAATTTTCCCTGTTGGAAAAACTAATGTAATTTTTACCGCCACAGATTCTTGTGGAAATTCGGCTACCTGTATTACTATGGTAACGGTTATTGAAACTGTACCGCCGACTATAAATTGTCCTCGTGACACTGTAGTTGGATGTGATGTGAATACAGATAATTTAGGTCAATTCGGCACAGCAACTGCATCGGATAATTGTCCGGGTGTTAGCGTCAAGGATACCGCCATCAGAAATCAAAATGTGTGTGGAATAGGAACCATCACCAGAATATTTACAGCAACAGATGCATCTGGGAATACACGTTCCTGTACACAAATAGTTACGGTGAACAATCCGGATCCTTTGGATAGTTTGGAAATCAATTGGCCAGTTTCTCCTGTGACGGTTGATGAATGTCAATCCATCAGTCCTGATAGTCTTGGTAAGCCAACAGTGAATGCTGGTTCAGCATCTTGTTTTAAGTTGAGAATTACTTCTCAGGATTCCAATTTCTGTAAGACCAGAGGTTCTTGTGAGATCGAAAGGGAATGGACCGTGTTTGACAGTTGTTCCGGAAATACATTCAAATTTATTCAATTGATTATCCGTGATGACCAAAATGCTCCGACCATTCAGGGAATTGCAGATATTACAGTGTATGCTTCAGATACCTCTTGTAATAATTTTGTCACCATGATAGCTTCAGTGAGTGATTGCGATTCTGCATCAGTAGTGATCACAAACGATTCACCTTATGGTGCGAATGACTTTGAAGATGCATCAGGATTCTACCCTGTGGGCGTTACCAATGTAACGTTTTCAGCGGAGGATGCCTGCTGTAATATTGCAACCAAAACAGTCAAAATTACCGTAGTTGATACGATTGCTCCGGAAGTTACCTGTAAGAAAGTGATACACACCATTCAGGACAATGGTTGTGCGGATTTCAATGCCAATGAATTTATATTTAACATATCGGACAATTGTTCGAATGCTACAAACATCATGGCATCTTTTGATCGCAATAATTTCATGGATACCGTGGTGACCATTTGTTGTGATTCATTGGTGAACAGAGATTACTTAGGGGCATATACCATTTATTTTAAAGATGAAGCGGGCAATATTGATTCTTGTGTAACCTTATTGCAGGCGATAGATTTGGACAGCATTTGTCCGCCAAATTTCAATGGCGCAAATGTGGCAGGTATTGTCAGCAGCAGAAAAGATGTAAAATTGAAAGGTATTGATGTATACCTCAATGGTGGAAAAGCAGGATTGGTTACTACAGGTAATGCCGGATTATACGCTTTCAATAATATGAAAATGGGCGGTAGTTACGAGACGAAACCAATTTATGATTTGGATCATTTAAATGGTGTAAGCACGTACGACATTATCCAAATTCAAAAGCATATTTTGGGCTCTAAACCATTTGATGAACCATTTAAGTGGATCGCTGCGGATGTCAATAAATCAGGTAGTGTTACGGCAGCTGACCTTACAGAAATCAGAAAACTGATTTTAGGAATTAATCAGCGCTTCCGCAATAACAATTCATGGAGATTTATTTATTTAGATTATGTTTGGGAAGATAGAGATAATCCTTTACAGGAAGCTTTCCCTGAATCTTATGTCATTCCGACATTGAATAAAAATTACCTGGTGAATTTTGTGGGTATAAAAGTGGGGGATGTCGATGATTCCAACAAGATGAATGGTGCTTTGAATACTTCCTCAAGAACACAGGAAAAAGCGCAACTCAGGACGGCTGATATCTTTATGGAAAAAGGAAAGGAATATGCCATAGAATTAAAGTTGTCTGATTGGGAAAAGCTGGAAGGGGCTCAGGCTGGCATTTATATCGATCCTCAGTTGGCGTGGATAAAAGAGATCAGTACAAACCAGGAAGGTTCCTTGAGGCCGGAGCATGTTGCGGATGTTTTTAAAGAGCAAGGCTCGGTGAGATTCGCATGGAATCAGGAGAAAGGCAATGAGTGGAAACTGATCCTAAATATCAGATCTCATAAAGATCAATATTTATCCGATGTGATGTTCCTGGATAAGCAATTAATGAATGCGGAAGCATACAAAAAATCCGGAGAAGTAAATGAACTGGAATTGAAGCTGGATGGATCTATAAATACACAAGGTAAAATACATCTCTTCCAGAACATTCCAAATCCATTCAATCAATCCACGATGATACCATTTGAAATCAATCAGGATTCAGAAGTTTTGTTTGAAGTGACGGATCTCAGTGGAAAATTGGTTTATTCAAAACGTGCATACTACCAAAGAGGATATCATCAAATAGAATTAAACAGAGATGTGTTGAAGTTTGGCGGGGTATATTACTACCATATTCAAACTGGACGCGAAAAATTGTACAGAAGGATGCTGATGATCGATTAGATCGCAGATCTAAAGATAGTGTGTAGTAATCGGTTTCGTTTTCAACAGCCCTCCGGAGTGATCCGGGGGGCTTTTTTGTGGTGTAATACATAAAGGCTCAAGTTAAAAATTTGGGGAGAAGCCAGTTTTTGCGACCTCTTTTTTATCTAAAGTTGTCCTAAATACCATCCAATTAACCTTGTTCTTTTTAGTCTTAATACAAAAAAGACCCCAAAAAAATCAAGGCTGTTTTCATTTCTTAATACTAAAATGAACAAGGTCAATCCGAATTTCTCATTCGATAACTATATGAGGTGTCGGAATCAATTTAACCCAACCAGTAAAGAGGTTTTATTTCTTCTTTAGCCCCATAAAATTTACCTGACACCAAATAAATGGACAGGGGTTTAAATAAAGGTTGAATCCAACCTAATTTTAGAATTATGTGTGTGACTTAGGGGTAAAATAGTTTCTATCAATATAGTTGAATAACAATATATTACATGTTATTAAATTACATATGTAAAAATATACTGATAAGTAGGTATTGTGGTGTAACAATTTATTTGTTACATTGTGATTCACTTGATCAGTTTTGTCCGCGCCCTGCAGTTAGGATACACCACCATAGAAAAAATAAGTGCGGCATCATCGGCATTTGATTGTCTGTTTTTTTTACTTCCCGTTAGCGCGCCCGAGCAGTATAACTTGCAGATGACGAATTTTTTTATTGATGTACATCAATAGACTCAGACCTGATATTGGTATGAGAAATTATTGATTTTATTAACCCTTTAATTTGAATTTTATGAGAAACGAATTAAATTTATTTTACACCACACCACACCACACCACACCACACCACACCACACCACACCACACCACACCACACCACACCACACCAACTTTGTTGGGGGCAGGCGACACCCATCATCTTTGTTGATTTTGGGCATGCAAGACAACTTCAATTTATTTGGGGTGAATTCTTAAGATTATTTAAGAAAACGGCCTATTATTCAGTATTTATATTGTTTATGTTTGGAATAAGAATGGAGGATTGCGTTGGACAAGAAGATCCGGATTGCACCTTTTTATTTACAAAAGCCCTATGTGTGGATGATGGGTTTCAAATTTGTGTAGAGTCCATCGGTCAGTTTCAGGACACTCACTCTTGGACAGTGTCTGCCCCTGGCTTAGCTACACCAATATATTCATCTCAGTCAAAATTTTGTGTCACACTAAGTTTGTCTGTCAATACTCTGGTGACATTTACACATATCACAACACCAACGGCCGGAAGTCCTGATACTTGTATTAGAACCATAAGAATTGATGGCTGTGAAAGTAATTATTGCACATTTTTAGATCCAGACATTGCGGTAGATAGTTGTATGCATCTTTCGGTTGAAATTAATAATCCTACTGGCATTCATTATGTCTGGACTTTTGGTGACAATACACCACCAATTCAATCAGATACAGATCACTTAACCCATACATATACATCTGGAGGTGTGTTTGAGGTGTGTATCATTACAGCAAATGCTCCAACTCAATATTACAGGACTTGTTGCTTTAATGTCAACATTGATTCTTGTGATTGTTTTGATTTAAGTTGGAGTCAATGCAGTACTCAAGCAGGAGAAGAGTGCTGTTTTGAATTTACTGTCAGCTCGATTTTTGCGATTGACAGCATTGAGTGGGATTTTGGCGATGGCAAAGGTAAAAAATGGTCCTACGATACCATGGTCACCAGGGATTTTATTGGAAGTGGGCCTTATTGGGTTTGTGCAAATTATCATGTGGGAGAGGAATCAGTTTCTTGTTGTGAAAGTGTTTACTTGCCACCTTGCGAATGTTGTATGGACGCAGATTTTTCATTTCAGGAATTGGAAAGTTCACAACAATATCCTCCCTCCTGTATGAAGTCAAAATATAAGGTGATTCCAAGTTGCAATTCTCCCGGCATGACTGTCCATTATTGGTTTTTTTCTGACGGGACCGTATATACTGGCAGTTATCCAAATCATATCCCACCAGATCATTTCTTTACCAACTTTATTACTGAGGATGGTGAGATTTGTGTTACGCACAAGGTATATTGTGATACCATACTTATGGATGAAGTGACACATTGTAAAACCATTACACCCGGTGCCTATATCGGGCTTCCCCTGGCTACTTTAAAAATGAGTGACTATCTTAGCAATCAACAAATGAATGTTTACCAGTTTATAAACGCCTATATGAACCATTCGACTGTACCGTTACTGATAGAGGGTAATCTGATAGTGGATATCAATGTAAGTTTTGGAACAGGCATTTGGAATATGGCGGAAGGGTCACTCATTACAGTAAATCAGGGCAAAAATTTTCATTTAAACGGAACTGTCCTTCAGACTGCTGCCAGATTGGGGATTCCTTTTATTAATTGTTGCAGGTGGCAAGGAATTCAGGCCTACCAGCAATCCTCTTTGGAATGGACTGCGGCTGAAATTTGGGATGCATACAAGGCTTTGTACCTGCGTGGAGGAACAGGATCTACAAGAGGCGCGAAAATAAAGATGATTTCCTGCCGGTTTGAAGAAAATATTGATGGAATACACTTTGAACAATTTCATCGTATGAAAATAGAAGCTTTTCACGATAACTATATGAGAGGTTGTTGGTTAATCAACTGTGGAGAATTAAAATGCGGATGTGGAGATGGCACGGCCATTATTGTGGATCGCAATGATCATTTACAGTGGATGCCTAGTACAGGATCTGTCAATGAAATTGAAAATTTTAATACCGCCTTCAAGGTAACCAATGCCTCAGCCAGATTACGCAATTTTGATGTACACGACATCAAGTATATCGGAATCGATTACACTAAGGATAACTCCCTTAAAAGGGACCTGAATATAGACTCTATCAAGTTTGAACATATGCCTATAGCGGTACTTGATAAAATAAGCGGGGGTGCATCTCATACCCTGACTGCAGTGGCCAGTGATCCTCTGTCCAGTATCTGGACCAATAACGTGCATAAAGCATTTGATATAAATGCAAGCCGAACAAAAATATTTGCAAACATTGAACATGTTCATCTGCACACAGACAATGGTCCGGAGAATTTTGGAGTCAAGGTACATCTTTCAGGTACCCTGAACAATGAGGTCTTTGTATCCAACAATGACATCCAGACCAATGGCGGAGACCATACGATTGGCGTTAGTTTTACTGCAGATGCAGAAGGACCACAATCCGGATTCATCACCCACAATCGTATCTTAAACAACGCCACAAACAATGGTGCCGGGATATTTGTACACAATTGGCATGGAACCCGAATTCAAAATGATACCATCACAACAAACAATCCTAAACCGGGTATTGATATTTCTCACAGCCGCCAAAGTGTGATCACTTGTAATCGGTTGCTGGAAGGTGGTAATGGCCTTTTGTTTGTGGACAATCAGGAGACAACCATCAGCGATAATCTTTTTTACGACAACTCCAATCATTGTATTGAAACTCATGGTAACTGTATGGGAAGTTTAATTCGTCGTAATAATTTTAATCTAAGCACTTCGAGTAGTAATTGGTATTCGGATGGTTCATTTACAGGTAAACAACTTCACTCTCAATACAACTCATGGAATGGTCAAAATAACAATTCATCACTAAATGGAGAAATTAAATATGCAAGACCAACTAACCCTTTAAGACTTGAATGTCAATTTCTAGCACCTTCAGGTACTACGGAAGGTTCACAACATCATCCTTATAGAACTCCTGGCATGATTGTAGCAACAGGACCAACAATGAGCTCTCAAACTATTGTTTGCAATGCAGGACCAGTGATGCTACAATCAGATACAGCAACAGCTTATGGATACGCAGCGATATTAGCAGACAGCGCAAGTTTGGATAGCTTGCCAGAAGCAATTTTGACAGCATTGTACCAATCCATTTTTGCTGAAATATTACAATATCCACATTGGACTAGTCTTTCAGATACACTGTCAGATTTTTATGATGCATTGGAAAATGAATACGTAGGTGAAAGTGCTGTGCTTAATACTGATATTCACTCATTCCTTATGGAGATTGAAGTGCAACAGATTGTATTTGATTCTTTTGATGTTTTACATTCTGGTGTAGTCGATTCCATGATCATTGTTGAAGAATTAATTGAAGTAGAATCGGATTTAGACACATTGGCTCTATATGAAATTCTTTTGGATTCTCTCCAAGCTCAATTGGCTGATCTTGAAGAAGAAATAGGTAATTATCGTTACTTATGTGATAGTTTGAATGCAGAAGCCATTGAAGCATTAGAAGTTTCAAACAATTCTTTGGATCCACAAAATGACGCAGAAGAATATGACCAATGGGTGACTGAACAGAGACTGAAGTTACTTAACGGGACGGCTCTTGATTCCACAGCCGTGGCAGAATTGATGGTTCTTGCAGCAATGTGTAGGGATAGTGCTGGAATTGCTGTCAATTATTCCCGTGGATTTACTTTGGCCTTGATAGACAAATACATTCCCTTATTCAATTGTGAAGAAGAAGAATTTGGAGGACAACAGCTTGGACTTAAACAATTTATTCCTGTGGGAATATATCCAAATCCATCTACAGGGATTGTTTTGATTGATTGTGATATAAATGCTGAAATCATTCAAAATGTGAGGATCTCCGATCTTTATGGTCGCTATCAGATTCACCGTCCAATTTTAAATAAACATGGATCTGTTGGTTTAGATTTCTCTTCAATGTCAACAGGAATTTATATCGTTGAAATGCTTGATGGAAAAGGAAAAACCCTTTCTTCACAGCGCCTAATAATTCACAAATAAATTTTCTATGACCCACCCAACAATTTTGTAATTGGGTGGGTCAATTTTTTACATTCCATAAAATTTAATCATGAGATTACTTATTATTACTCTCTTGTATTCATTCTCTTTTATTCATGCACAAATCCCAAAGTTTGACTGGATTATTCCCGAAGGGTATAAAAGTAATATAGGATATTTTCAGCTGACTACAGATGTAAATTCTTATACAATTGTTTCAATAGAATATTTACTTTCACCATTTGAGGTATGTAATGAATCACACAATTTAAATACAGAGAACACCGCAGTCATTTTTTTAATCAAGTATGATCCACAAGGGCATTGTGTTTGGATGCATCAGTTAACTGATAATGTAACTGGAGTCATTGATGCCGGATTATTTTTATCTACCGATTTACAAGGAAATATTTTGATAGCTGGTGCCCATCGGGGTAAGGTTTGGCTAGACTCAGAGAATTATATACAATCACCGGACGGAGTTGGTGAAGGGTTCGTCTCTAAATTAGATCCAAATGGAAAACTACTTTGGTACAGATTAATAAAAAACGAAAATGATAAATTTGGCAATGTCAGCCCAATTGGGGTAACATGTGATTTGGAAGGAAATACTTACCTTTCAACTTGGCATTCCAATGGTCACTTAATTCTTGACAGTATACTTATAGAATACCGATCTAATGAAGGAGGTTTTAAAACCTCACTTCTAAAATTGGACACAGAAGGAAATCTGTTATGGTATAAAAAATTTGAAGCTAATAGCAGTATTTTCCAAAATATCAAAGTAAACAGTTTACAACAGGTTGTTGTTGTTGGTTCCTTTTATGGTCGGGAATTATGGGTTGATCAATCAGTACTTTTAAATCGTGATACTATTCAGCCTCATATTACTCATGATGCGGTTCTGCTGGTACTAAATGAGAATGGAAATGTGGAGTATTTACATTCCATAGGTGGACTTGGAACAGAATATATTTATCAATTGGAAATAGACAAGAAGAACAATATTTTCTTAGGTGGTTCTACTGGAAGCAAAGAATTTGAAATATTATCTAAAAATATTTTCCGCCTTTCTTCAAGTAAACCAGGAATAAATTTCATTGCGAAAATTAAACCTAACTATCAATTGGAATGGCTTTATGAAGATCATGTTTTAGATTGGTATGGTATGTCATATTTTATTTTAAATAGTAATCAGGATCTTTGGACATGCTGGAACCTTAACAAAGACAGCATTTATATCAACAACTCAGCTTTCTTCAGCCCTGGAAGTTCTTCACCTGATTTAATTTACATTCGATTTACAAATCTAGGCAGTATTGATAAGGTCTTCCAACTCAATGGGAAAGGAAGAGAGGGAGCCATAGGGATTGGTCATTGCGGCCTTCATCCCGATGGAGGCTTGGTAATTAGTGGTAAGTTTACTTCAGACACTCTGTATTTCGGAGACTATGCATTACCTACAGTCGCCAGAAAAAAAATAGGTGACCAATACACATCTTCAGCTTTTATTGCCCGAATCTCACCTGATGGCATGGTGGGATCTAAGAATGTTAGAAAACAAGAGAGTAATTTGATTTCTATCCATCCAAACCCAGCACAAGATTTATTTCAAATTCAATTTGATGAAGATCTGAGTGTAGATGGCAGAGTAGAGATATTGACAGCTACTGGCACTCTAATGAAATCAATAAATATCGCTAAAGGAAAGACTTCTACTAGTGTTGATGTGCGTGACTGGCCTGCGGGAGTTTATTTCGTAAGGTATCGAGATATGGAAGGAAGGAGCAGTGTGGAGCGGGTGGTGGTGGAGTAGAGGACGCTTAGTGTTATTTTTGCATTATAAATATTTGGAATTTTCTGTATTTTTAATAAAGAAAAATCATAGACTATGGTTCAATCAAAAAGTTTAAGTAAAGACTTAAATCAATTAGGGGGATTAGAAGCATTTTGTAAAGGCAATATTCAGATTTTGACTAGTTCAAATTCTTATGATGAACAAAGTAGGTACATTTCATTATTCAATTGCAACGAAGAAGAATATGGAGGTCAACAATCAGGACTTAAAAAATTCATTCCTGCTGGCATTTATCCGAATCCATCTACAGGGATTGTTTTGATTGATAGTGATATAAATGCTGAAATCATTCAAAATGTGAGGATCTCCGATCTTTATGGTCGCTATTTGATTCATCGACCAATTTTAAATAAACATGGATCTATAGGTTTAGATTTCACTTCGATGTCAACAGGAATTTATATCGTCGAATTGCTTGATGGGAATGCAAAAACACTTTCTACTCAAAGGCTAATCATTCATAAATAAATTCATAAGGCCCATCCATTATTAAGACTGATGGGTGGGCCAAATTTTCTATTTAAAAGGATAGACCATGCGATTCTTTATTTTTACTCTTTGTTATTCATACTCTTTGATTCATGCACAGATTACAAAATTTGATTGGATAATTTCTGAAGGGTATAATAGCAGTATAGGAAATATCCAACTAACAACAGATTTATTTTCAAACACAATAGTAGCTTTTAGATACATAATTTCACCGATTGAACAGTGTGGAAAAAAATATATCTCAAATACTGAAAATACTGACATTGAGTTTTTAGTCAAGTATAACTCAAAAGGTCAATGTATATGGCAACATAAATTCACAGATAATTTTACTGGAGTTTTGGATGCAGGTTTATTTTTATCTACTGATTTGCTTGGAAATATTCTAATTGCCGGAGCCCATCGAGGGAAAGTTTGGCTTGATTCAGAACATTTTATACAATCACCGGATGGTGTGGGAGAAGCATTTGTTGCCAAACTTGATCCAAATGGAAAATTACTTTGGCATAGGATATTGAAAAATGAAAAAGGAAAATTAGGAGAAGTTTCAGTAGGAAGAGTAACAACCGATCAAGAAGGAAATATTTATTTATCATCCGTACATAGTTACGGTCATTTGATCTTAGACAGTATAAGGATAGAGTATCAATCTTTGGTGGGATCTCATAAGGCCACAGTTTTTAAACTTGATCCCAATGGAAAAATGGAATGGTATAAAAAAATGGAAAGTTACTCTAATATTTTTCAACACATAAAAATTAACAACAATCAACAAATAATTCTGGCGGGATCTTTTACAGGGACTGAATTAAGTGTCGATCAGGTTATTTTGAGAAATCGAGATACTGTTAACCCTAAAATATCATCGGATGCAGTGTTATTAGTTTTAGACCAAACCGGAAATGTAAAATTTATAAAATCTTTGGGTGGTAACAAGCCAGAGTATGTATCTGATATGACAATTGATGAACAAGGTAATATTTTTATAGGTGGTACTAGTGAAAGTAAAGAAATTGATATATTTTCAAAAAAGATATTCAGTCTCCCTTCCAGTCAATATAGTATCAATTTTCTCGCTAAGATAAATCCTAATTATGAACTCGAATGGCTTTTCGATGATCATGTACTTGGATGGTTTAGTTTGCATTTTATTGTACTAAACAAGAATAAAGATCTTTGGACTGCCTGGCGTCTCAGTAATGATACCATTATTTTAAATGGAATACCTTTTGTCAGTATGAGTGATTCTTCGCCGGATTTTCTTTTCATTAGATTTAAAAATAGTGGCAATATCGATCAGGTTTTCCAGCTTAACGGTAATGGATGGGAAGGAACTGGATGTGTGGATTGTACAGGTCTACATCCAGATGGTGGAATAGTGATAAGTGGTCTATTTTCCTCAGATACATTGTTTTTTGGAGATATCGCAATCCCAAAGGTCTCTAGGCAGAAAATAGGTGATAGGACTTCCACAGGCTTTATAGCCCGCATGTCACCGGATGGGATGGTGGGATCTAAGGATGTGAGTAAACAAGAGAGTAATTTGATTTCTATTCATCCAAACCCAGCACGAGATTTAATTCAGATTCAATTTGATGAGGAGCTGCACGCTGATGGACATATCGAAATACTGACTACCACAGGCACATTGATGATGTTCCTTCACATCAATAAAGGATCTACATCCACTAATGTAGATGTGCGCAACTGGCCTGCGGGAGTTTATTTCGTAAGGTATCGTGATATGGAAGGTAGGAGCAGTGTGGAGCGGGTGGTGGTGGAGTAAAGGACGCATAGTGTTATTTTTACATTATAGATATTTGGAATTTTCTGTATTTTTAAAAAAGAAAAATCAAAGACTATGGTTCAATCAAAAAGTTTAAGTAAAGACTTAAATCAATTAGGGGGATTAGAAGCATTTTGTAAAGGCAATATTCAGATTTTGACTAGTTCAAATTCTTATGATGAACAAAGTAGGTACATTTCATTATTCAATTGCAACGAAGAAGAATTTGGAGGACAACAGCAAGGGCTTAAGCAATTCAAGACTGTTAGTGGTTATCCCAATCCATCAGATGGGTTATTTTTATTAAAAACTGGCTTCTTTAATGATTTGGTAGAAAGTCCTATATCCTTTAGTATTTATGACATTTATGGCCATGAGTATCAGTTGAATATTACACAAGTGCAAGATAATCTTTACGAACTTCAAGCCGATTGTTTATTCCCTGGGTTGTACATTATTGAATGCTCAAAAGGGAAAGAGAGGAAAATTATAAAGTTTAAAGTCATTAGATAACTTTTTGAATTATATTAATGAAAAGGTATATTAATGTTAGCATATCTTTTCATTAATATATTAATTAGACTGAATATGAAAAATATTAGGGTCGTTTTTCTGATAATAAATTCGCTTTTGTCTTTATCTACAGACGCTCAAAAATTTGGTTGGACCAATCATTTGCTTAAGACTGATGGTACAATGCATTGGATTGATTTAGAAATCGATAAAAAGGGAAATTATATTGGTATAGTTGAATTTTTAACTTTCTTACCTGAATTACCAGGAGTGACAATGTGTAATAAATATATACCGCCTTTTGATAATTATGGTAGCATGATTATATATTTAGACAAGAAAGGCAATTGTCTTTGGACTCATACTCTCCATTCTGATAGCGGAGCAGCTGGAGGTTTATATATTTCAATTGACAAGGGTGACAATTTTTATCTTTCAGGTTCTTTTATTGGTAAAATTAATTTGGCACCAGGTATATTTTTAGATTCAGGATCTCCACAAAACTCGTATAGTTTTATTGCAAAGTATGATTCAAAGGGCGAACTCGTTTGGTATAAAACTCTAAAAGTTAAGGACCCAAGTAAAACCTATACAGTGATTTCAGGAATTGAAAATGATTCTAGTGAAAATCTTTATCTTTTGCTTGATCATGGACAGGAAATATTATTTTTTGAAAATCAAATTGTTCAGAATAATCACATGCCATTAAAATATTTTAGTAGAATTCTAAAACTAGATAAGGAAGGAAATTTGATTTGGTCAAAATTATTCGAATCAGAATACGGATCGCCTCAATTAAAGAATTTGAAGAGTGATCATAATGGAAATATAATTATTCTTGGGACGTTCATTGGTAAATCAATGAAAGTTGATAGCCAGGAAATTATCAATTCTTATCAAGGAAATTTACAAAAATATGATGGATTTATAATTAAGTTTTCATGTAATGGTGATGTGCTTTGGCTTCATTCATTCGGAGGTAAGAATACCGATGATTATGGTAGTGGACTTGAGATAGACCTTCAGGATAATATTTATCTTACAATAAGGCCATCTTATTCAGGTCCTTTTGAGTTATTTGACACTTTAATTACAGACACTTTACTTGAAATGCCTTCCTGTATAGCAAAGTTAAATTCAGATGGTATTAAACAATGGTTTCGAGTATATGACTTTGGCGTCTCAAATAATAATGGTTATGTTACTGCAATTGATAAAAAGAATCAATTACATATCGCCTGGAGTTTAACCAAGGATTCAATAAAGATTGAAGAAAAGGTACTCAAGAGAATTAATAAAGGACAGGAAAATCAATATGACATGATTTATCTCATAATAGATACAAGTGGTAGAATTGTTAGCCTTTATAGTTGGGGAGGAGAAAAGGATGATATTATTTATAACATTGTTGTTCTGCCAAATGGAGAGATAACTATATCAGGAGGATTTAGTTCTGATACTTTGACACTTGGAGAACATTCACTTTACAAATTCGCTAATAAACCAACAGGAAATCTTACTTCTGATGGATTTATCGCCAATATCTCACCGGATGTGATGGTGGGATCTAAGGATGTGAGAAAACAAGAGAGTAATTTGATTTCAATTCATCCAAACCCAGCACGAGATTTAATTCAGATTCAATTTGATGAGGAGCTGCACGCTGATGGACATATCGAAATACTGACTACCACAGGCACATTGATGATGTTCCTTCACATCAATAAAGGATCTACATCCACTAATGTAGATGTGCGCAACTGGCCGGCAGGAATTTATCTTGTTAGATATCGCGATATGGAAGGTAGGAGTAGTGTGGAACGAATGGAGGTGGAGTAGAGGATGCATGGTTGTTATTTTTAAATTTTGGATATTTGATATTTTCTTTATTTTTAATAAGAAAAATCATAGGCTATGGTTCAATCAAAAAGTTTAAGTAAAGACTTAAATCAATTAGGGGGATTAAAAGCATTTTGTAAAGGCAATATTCAGATTTTGACTAGTTCAAATTCTTATGAAGAACAAAGTAGGTACATTCCAATATTCAATTGTGAAGAAGAAGAATTTGGAGGACAACAGCTTGGACTTAAACAATTTATTCCTGTGGGAATATATCCAAATCCATCTACAGGGATTGTTTTGATTGATTGTGATATAAATGCTGAAATCATTCAAAATGTGAGGATCTCAGATCTATATGGCCGCCATCAGATTCACCGGCCAATATTAAATAAACATGGATCTATAGGTTTAGATTTCTCTTCATTATCTTCCGGAATATATATCGTCGAATTGCTTGATGTAAAAGGAAAAACCATTTCCACTCAACGACTTATGATCCATAGATAAATTACTAAGGCCTACCCATTAATAATTCTTGTGGGTGGGCCTTATTTTTTAATTAAATTGACTTATCATGCGCATTATTATTTTTGTTTTTTTGTATTTAAATTCTTTACTTCAAGCTCAGATTCCAAAGTTTGATTGGATTATTGCTGAAGGAAATATGAGTAATATTGGTTTTTATTTAGTTACAACAGATGTGTTAGGTAACACCATTGCTTCTATTGAATACACTCTGTCACCCTTCAATTTATGCAATGATTTATTTAATTTTAATACTGAATACACAGCAGTCTTTTTTTAATAAAATATAATTCTAAAGGACAATGTATTTGGAAACATCAATTAACTGATAATTTAACAGGAGTCATTGATCTCGGATTATTTTTATCTACAGACAGACAGGGAAATATTTTAATCAGCGGAGCTCATCGTGGTAAAGTATGGCTGGACTCTGATCATTTTATACAATCACCTGATGGTGTGAGAGAAGCTTTCGTTGCAAAACTTGATTTGAATGGAAAGCTGCTTTGGCATAAAATTTTTAAATTAGAGAATGGAAAAGCAGGAGATGTAGCAGTGGATGGATTGCAGGCAGATCAGGAAGGAAATATTTATTTGACCTCTTCCCATAGTTTGAGCAGGTTGTTTTTTGAAGATTTACCTATTGAATACAATTCTAATTGGGGAGGTTCAAAAACTACCCTATTTAAGTTAAGCCCTGATGGTAATCTGTTATGGCATAAAAAATTTGAAGCTTACTTTAGCAGTTTTCAAGAGATTCAAATAAATAGTAAGAATCAAGTAGTTTTAGCAGGTTCATTTTCAGGATCAGACCTTACAGTTGATAGTAATGTAATAGAAAACAGGAATATCGCAAAGCCAGAGGAATCTTCAGATGCTGTGTTGACCGTTTTAGACCAGAATGGAGATGTGGTCTATTTACAGTCTATAGGAGGTGAGGGCAGTGATTATTTAATGACTTTAGAGATTGACATTGAGGACAATATATATGTTGGTGGCACAAGTTTTCTAAGTGAAGAGATTGAAATCCTTTCAGGCAGAGTAAAGAGGTTAAAGGCTAATCGTGAATGGAATAATTATTTAGCAAAAATTAAACCTAATTATGAGCTTGAGTGGTTATTTGATGACCAGCAAGTGTTTGGACATTTTGGAATTTATAATATTTTATTGAACAAGAATCAAGACTTATGGGTGAGTTGTAAGCTGGAGCCGGATACGTTTTATTTTAATAACATTCCTTATTTCTGCTCCTCAAATTCTTCTCCTGATATTTTGTACCTGCGTTTGGACACAAAAGGAGAAATTAGACAAGTCTTTCACATACATGGTAAGGGACGCGATTATGGCAACTATGGTCATTGGTCTGGAGGCCTTCATTCTGATGGAGGTCTTGTTATCAGTGGAACATTTACTTCAGATACACTGTATTTCGGAAACTATGCATTACCCACAGTAGCCAGAAAACAAATTGGAGACCAATACACATCATCTGCCTTCATTGCCCGCATCTCTCCGGATGGGATGGTGGGATCTAAGGATGTGAGTAAACAAGAGAGTAGTTTGATTTCTATTCATCCAAACCCAGCACGAGATTTAATTCAGATTCAATTTGATGAGGAGCTGCACGCTGATGGACATATCGAAATACTGACTAATACAGGCACATTGATGATGTTCCTTCACATCAATAAAGGATCTACATCCACTAATGTAGATGTGCGCAACTGGCCTGCGGGAGTTTATTTCATAAGGTATCGTGATATGGAAGGTAGGAGCAGTGTGGAGCGAGTGGTGGTGGAGTAGAGGATGCATGGTTGTTATTTTTAAATTTTGGATATTTGATATTTTCTTTATTTTTAATAAGAAAAATCATAGGCTATGGTTCAATCAAAAAGTTTAAGTAAAGACTTAAATCAATTAGGGGGATTAGAAGCATTTTGTAAAGGCAATATTCAGATTTTGACTAGTTCAAATTCTTATGATGAACAAAGTAGGTACATTTCATTATTCAATTGCAACGAAGAAGAATATGGAGGTCAACAGCAAGGGCTTAAGCAATTCCAGCCTGTTAATGGTTATCCTAATCCGACAGATGGGGTCTTTTTATTCAATACTGGCTTCGTTACTGATTTGGTAGAATGTCCTATTTCCTTTAGCATTTATGATAGTTATAGCAATAAACATCAGTTGAAAATTGTTCAAGTTCAAGATGATCTTTACAAACTTCAAGTCGATCGCTTATTGCCTGGGTTATACTTTATTGATTGCCTACAAGGAAAAGAAAGGAAGCTTATAAAGTTTCAAGTCATAAGATAACTTTTTGAATTATATTAACAGAAAGATTTGCTACTTTTAGCAAATCTTTCTGTTAATTTTTTAATATATTAGATTATGAAAAAAATTTGGATCTATTATATCCTAATTATATCGGGTTTGCCTTTTGTATTAGATGCACAGAAATTTGATTGGGTTAAACATATTTTAAAGACTGATGCCCTAATACAAGTGGTTAATTCCGATGCAGATTCAGAGGATAATTTAATTTGTTTGGCCTACTTTTTCTCAGATCCACCAATTTATCCCAATGTAGACTTATGTTCAAAATACTTTAATCCAGCAAACAATGAATTTCCGGTTGGCAGCATGATGTATAAACTAGACAAAAATGGAAATTGTGTGTGGACTCATCAATTATCAACTGCAGAAGGTGCCACAGATGGAATTTCAAGTCTCGAAATAGATCAAGAAGATAATTGGTATTTTGTATCATCGTTTAGTGGAATAATCGAGCTTTCTCCTGGAATATTTATTGATTCCGGATCTCCTCAACATACCCAAATTGTAGTTTCTAAATATAATAAGGATGGTAAATTGTTTTGGTATAAAATTTTAAAAGTTAGAGATCCTACAAAAGCTGCTCCCTATACAGGTATACATACAGACAGATTTGGAAATATATTTCTTCTAGTGGATCATTCCTTTGAACCGCTTATTTATAATGAAGTCCCTATACTTTATAATAATATAAATTTAAAATATAATTCCACTATTATAAAGTTAGATAAAAATGGTGAACTTGTATGGACAAAACCTATGCAGTCGCCTAATGGAGGAGTTAAATTATACAATATTAAAAGCGACTATGAAGGAAATGTTGTGGCAGTAGGAAATATTACTGGAAAATTCTTTCAAGTTGATCAAAAAACTTATTATAATACTAATCAGAGCTCTAATTCATTTGCAGATGCTTTTGTTTTCAAATTATCAAGTAACGGTGAGGTTTTATGGTTAAAGGGATATGGTGTTAGTCATACTCAAGATTATTTAGGGGGATTGGAAATTGATAGAATGAAAAATATATATTTGTGCGGAGTTTCCATGAATATAGGTCCGTATAATATTTTAGACAGCTTGTTTAATATTCCAAATTTAAATGAACCAAGCTATATTGCAATGCTGGACTCAAATGGTAACAGAAAATGGATTAAAGCTTTTGATATTGGCATTGCAAATAATTTTGGAAACTTTAGTGGTATGACAAAAGAAAATAAGTTAATTACTACATGGAGTTTAACCAAGGATTCATTTGTTATAGATGATCTTGTGATATATAGAAAAGGGAAAGGGGCCATTAATCAATATGATATGGTTTACCTAATCACAAATCTATCAGGTAAGATTGAAAATGTATATTGTTGGGGAGGAAATGATTTTGATAGAATACTTGATGTTAGCATTCAATCTGACCTTGGTGTAATTATTTCTGGACAGTTTAGTTCTGATACATTGTCTCTTGGGGAACATTCACTTTACAAATTCATTAATAAACCAACATGCAATCCTACTGCTGATGGATTCATAGCCCGTATCAGTCCTGATGGGATGGTGGGATCTAAAGATCAGAGAAACCAAGCGCGTAGCTTAATTTATATCCACCCTAACCCCGCCAGAGATTTAATACAGATTCGTTTTGATGATGATCTGAGTGCTGATGGCATTGTAGAGATATTGACAACTACTGGCACTGTTATGAAGTCATTAATCATTAGTGAAGGATCTACATCTGCTATTGTTGATATGCACGAATGGCCTGCCGGAGTTTATTTCGTAAGGTATCGAGATATAGAAGGAAGGAGCAGTGTGGAGCGGGTGGTGGTGGAGTAAAGGACGCATAGTGTTATTTTTACATTATAGATATTTGGAATTTTCTGTATTTTTAAAAAAGAAAAATCATAGACTATGGTTCAATCAAAAGTTTAAGTAAAGACTTAAATCAATTAGGGGGATTAAAAGCATTTTGTAAAGGCAATATTCAGATTTTGACTAGTTCAAATTCTTATGAAGAACAAAGTAGGTACATTCCATTATTCAATTGCAACGAAGAAGAATTTGGAGGACAACAGCAAGGGCTTAAGCAATTCATTCCTTCATACATATATCCAAATCCAACCAATGGCATGGTTTTGATTGAAAGTATTAATAACACTGATCTTATCCAATCAGTTAGGATCTCAGATCTTTATGGAAGGCATCAGAGTTACATAACTCATTTCAGAAAACAAGGCACTGTCAGTGTTGATTTTTCTGGCTTTTCTTCAGGAATATATATCGTCGAATTGCTAGATATTAAAGGGAAAACACTTTCCACTCAACACCTCATCATTCATAAATAAATTCATAAGGCCCATCCATTATTAAGACTGATGGGTGGGCCAAATTTTCTATTTAAAAAGATAGATCATGCGATTCTTTATTTTTACTCTTCTTTGTTCATACTCTTTGATTCATGCACAGATTCCAAAATTTGATTGGATAATTTCTGAAGGGCATAATAGCAGTATAGGAAGTTACGGACTAACAACAGATTCATTTTCAAACACCATAGTAGCTATTAGTTACTTAATTTCACCGATTGAACTGTGTGGAAATAAATATATCTCAAATACTGAAAATACCTACATTGAGTTTTTAGTCAAGTATAACTCAAAAGGTCAATGTATATGGCAACATAAATTCATAGATAATTTTACAGGAGTTTTGGATGCAGGTTTATTTTTATCTACTGATTTGCAAGGAAATATTCTAATTGCCGGAGCCCATCGAGGGAAAGTTTGGCTTGATTCAGAACATTATATACAATCACCGGATGGTATAGGAGAAGCATTTGTTGCCAAACTTGATCCAAATGGAAAATTACTTTGGCATAGAATATTGAAAAATGAAAAAGGAAAATTAGGAAATGTTTCAACAATTGATGTGACAAATGATTCTGATGGAAATGTATATCTTTCATCTTACCATGCCACGGATCATTTGATTTTAGACAGCTTAAAGATTGAATATAAATCTTTGAAAGGTTACTACAAAACAACTTTGTTTAAATTTGATCCAAATGGAAACTTAAAGTGGTATAAAAAAATGGAGAGTTATGGAAGTATTTTTCAAAAAGTTGCAATTAACAGCTTGGAAGATGTTATATTGGTTGGTTCATTTAGGGGCAAAGAATTAATTGTCGATCAATTTGTTTTAGCAAATCGTGACACGCTCACACCTGATTTAACTTCTGAAGGTGTTTTGTTGGTTTTAAACCGTGATGGAAATGTAAAGTATATGAAATCCATAGGTGGATTTGCTACTGATTTTATTGACCAATTGGCAATTGACGATCAAGGTAATATATTTATCGGAGGATCTAGTGAAAGCAAGGAAATAGAAATATTTTCAAAGATGATTAAAAGCCTTCCAACAAGTCAATATGCTATCAATTTTCTAGCTAAGATAAATCCTATTTATGAGCTTGAATGGCTTTATGAAGATCATGTTCTTGGAATGTTTGGATTATACTATATTATACTTGACCAAAAACAAGAGCTATGGACTGCCTGGGAGCTTAATAGAGATACAATATATCTTAAAGGATTGCCTTATGTCAGTCCTGGTAATTCATCACCTGATCTACTTTTCATTCGATTTAATAATAATGGCAATATGGAACAAGTTTTTCAACTTCAAGGAAAGGGTAGAGAAAGTTCTGGATGTGTAGATTGTACAGGTCTTCATCCCGATGGAGGTATAGTAATTGGTGGAAAATTTACTTCAGACACTTTATATTTCGGGGACTATGCATTACCCACAGTCGCCAGAAAAAAAATAGGTGACCAATACACATCTTCAGCTTTCATTGCTCGTATTTCACCTGATGGGATGGTGGGATCTAAGGATGTGAGTAAACAAGAGAGTAGTTTGATTTCTATCCACCCCAACCCCGCCAGAGATTTAATACAGATTCGTTTTGATGATGATCTGAGTGCTGATGGCATTGTAGAGATATTGACAACTACTGGCACTGTTATGAAGTCATTAATCATTAGTGAAGGATCTACATCTGCTATTGTTGATATGCACGAATGGCCTGCCGGAGTTTACTTTGTGAGATATCGAGATAATGAGGGAAGGAGTAGTGTGGAGCGGGTGGTGGTGGAGTAAAGGACGCATAGTGTTATTTTTACATTATAGATATTTGGAATTTTCTGTATTTTTAAAAAAGAAAAATCAAAGACTATGGTTCAATCAAAAAGTTTAATTAGAGACTTAAATCAATTAGAGGGATTAGAAGCATTTTGTAAAGGCAATATTCAGATTTTGCCTAGTTCAAATTCTTATGATGAACAAGGTAAGCACATTCCAATATTCAATTGTGAAGAAGAAGAATTTGGAGGCCATCAGCTAGGACTAAAGCAATTCATTCCTGCTGGCATTTATCCGAATCCATCTACAGGGATTGTTTTGATTGATAGTGATATAAATGCTGAAATCATTCAAAATGTGAGGATCTCAGATCTATATGGCCGCCATCAGATTCACCGGCCAATATTAAATAAACATGGATCTATAGGTTTAGATTTCTCTTCATTATCTTCCGGAATATATATCGTCGAATTGCTTGATGTAAAAGGAAAAACCATTTCCACTCAACGACTTATGATCCATAGATAAATTACTAAGGCCTACCCATTAATAATTCTTGTGGGTGGGCCTTATTTTTTAATTAAATTGACTTATCATGCGCATTATTATTTTTGTTTTTTTGTATTTAAATTCTTTACTTCAAGCTCAGATTCCAAAGTTTGATTGGATTATTGCTGAAGGAAATATGAGTAATATTGGTTTTTATTTAGTTACAACAGATGTGTTAGGTAACACCATTGCTTCTATTGAATACACTCTGTCACCCTTCAATTTATGCAATGATTTATTTAATTTTAATACTGAATACACAGCAGTCTTTTTTTTAATAAAATATAATTCTAAAGGACAATGTATTTGGAAACATCAATTAACTGATAATTTAACAGGAGTCATTGATCTCGGATTATTTTTATCTACAGACAGACAGGGAAATATTTTAATCAGCGGAGCTCATCGTGGTAAAGTATGGCTGGACTCTGATCATTTTATACAATCACCTGATGGTGTGAGAGAAGCTTTCGTTGCAAAACTTGATTTGAATGGAAAGCTGCTTTGGCATAAAATTTTTAAATTAGAGAATGGAAAAGCAGGAGATGTAGCAGTGGATGGATTGCAGGCAGATCAGGAAGGAAATATTTATTTGACCTCTTCCCATAGTTTGAGCAGGTTGTTTTTTGAAGATTTACCTATTGAATACAATTCTAATTGGGGAGGTTCAAAAACTACCCTATTTAAGTTAAGCCCTGATGGTAATCTGTTATGGCATAAAAAATTTGAAGCTTACTTTAGCAGTTTTCAAGAGATTCAAATAAATAGTAAGAATCAAGTAGTTTTAGCAGGTTCATTTTCAGGATCAGACCTTACAGTTGATAGTAATGTAATAGAAAACAGGAATATCGCAAAGCCAGAGGAATCTTCAGATGCTGTGTTGACCGTTTTAGACCAGAATGGAGATGTGGTCTATTTACAGTCTATAGGAGGTGAGGGCAGTGATTATTTAATGACTTTAGAGATTGACATTGAGGACAATATATATGTTGGTGGCACAAGTTTTCTAAGTGAAGAGATTGAAATCCTTTCAGGCAGAGTAAAGAGGTTAAAGGCTAATCGTGAATGGAATAATTATTTAGCAAAAATTAAACCTAATTATGAGCTTGAGTGGTTATTTGATGACCAGCAAGTGTTTGGACATTTTGGAATTTATAATATTTTATTGAACAAGAATCAAGACTTATGGGTGAGTTGTAAGCTGGAGCCGGATACGTTTTATTTTAATAACATTCCTTATTTCTGCTCCTCAAATTCTTCTCCTGATATTTTGTACCTGCGTTTGGACACAAAAGGAGAAATTAGACAAGTCTTTCACATACATGGTAAGGGACGCGATTATGGCAACTATGGTCATTGGTCTGGAGGCCTTCATTCTGATGGAGGTCTTGTTATCAGTGGAACATTTACTTCAGATACACTGTATTTCGGAAACTATGCATTACCCACAGTAGCCAGAAAACAAATTGGAGACCAATACACATCATCTGCCTTCATTGCCCGCATCTCTCCAGATGGGATGGTGGGATCTAAAGATCTGAGAAACCAAGAGCTTAGTTTGATTTCTATCCACCCCAACCCCGCCAGAGATTTAATACAGATTCGTTTTGATGATGATCTGAGTGCTGATGGCATTGTAGAGATATTGACAACTACTGGCACTGTTATGAAGTCATTAATCATTAGTGAAGGATCTACATCTGCTATTGTTGATATGCACGAATGGCCTGCGGGAGTTTATTTCGTAAGGTATCGTGATATGGAAGGTAGGAGCAGTGTGGAGCGAGTGGTGGTGGAGTAAAGGACGCATAGTGTTATTTTTACATTATAGATATTTGGAATTTTCTGTATTTTTAAAAAAGAAAAATCAAAGACTATGGTTCAATCAAAAAGTTTAAGTAAAGACTTAAATCAATTAGGGGGATTAGAAGCATTTTGTAAAGGCAATATTCAGATTTTGACTAGTTCAAATTCTTATGATGAACAAAGTAGGTACATTTCATTATTCAATTGCAACGAAGAAGAATTTGGAGGACAACAATCAGGACTTAAAAAATTCATTCCTGCTGGCATTTATCCGAATCCATCTACAGGGATTGTTTTGATTGATAGTGATATAAATGCTGAAATCATTCAAAATGTGAGGATCTCCGATCTTTATGGTCGCTATAAGGTTCACATAACTCAATTCAGCAAAGCAGGCTCTGTAATTGTAGATTTTTCTGGCTTTTCTCCGGAGATCTATATAGTCGAGTTGATTGGTGAAAATGGCAATACCCTTTCTTCACAACGATTGATTATTCACAAGTAAATTTTTATGGCCCATCCAAAAAGCTTTTCTGCCGGGTGGGCCAATTTTTTATCCATAATAAAATTTAATCATGAGATTACTTTTATTTACCTTTTGGTTTTCATTCTTTTTTATTCATGCACAGGTTCCTAAGTTTGATTGGATTATTGCAGAAGGGCATAGGAGTACTATTGGTTTTTTTGAAGTTACTACCGATGTATTTTCTAATACCATTGCAGCTATCAATTTTGAGATTTCTCCGTTCGACATTTGTAATGAGAATTACAATCTGAATACTGAATATACCGATATTCAATTTTTAGTTAAATATGATTCACATGGACAATGTGTTTGGAAGCATCAGTTCTCTGACAATTTTACTGGAGTATTAGATGATAGAATTTTCTTATCAAGTGATCCTTTGGGTAATATTATCATTAGTTCTTCATTTCGAGGAACCATCTGGCTTGATCCTGAACATTCGATTCAATCACCGGATGGTGTAGGAGAAGCATTTGTAGCCAAACTTAATAACAATGGAAAATTACTTTGGTATAGATTATTGAAAAATGAAAAGGGAAGCCTTGGAGATATAGGAGCAATAGGTGTAACAACCGATATAGAAAGTAATATTTATTTATCATCTTGGCATAATATAGGCCATTTATTATTGGACAGTATACGGATCGAGTACCAATCTTTGGTCGGCTCCTTTAAATCTACACTTTTTAAATTTGATGCCGATGGAAACTTAAAGTGGCATAAAAAAATGGAAAGTTATGGAAATATTTTTCGGAATGTAGTAATTAATAGCTTTCATCAAGTTATATTGGCTGGTTCTTTCAGCGGCAAAGAATTAAGTGTCGATCAATTTGTGTTAAGGAATCGT
Organism: Candidatus Vicinibacter proximus; assembly: GCA_016713905.1. NCBI lineage: Bacteria > Pseudomonadati > Bacteroidota > Saprospiria > Saprospirales > Saprospiraceae > Candidatus Vicinibacter > Candidatus Vicinibacter proximus. The sequence continues at coordinate 1,532,258 of JADJOE010000003.1, read as the reverse complement.
GATACGTTCAGGCCTGATTTAACATTTGATGCAGTTTTATTGGTATTAAATCCTGATGGAAATGTACAGTATATTAAATCCATAGGAGGAATTGAAACTGATTATATTGAACAATTGTCAATTGACAATCAAGGTAATATATTTATCGGAGGATCTAGTAGAAGCAAAGAAATAGAAATATTTTCAAAAAAGATTAAAAGTCTTCCAACCAGTCAAGATGCTATCAATTTTCTTGCTAAAATAAATCTTAATTATGAGCTTGAATGGCTTTATGAAGATCATGTTCTTGGAATGTTTGGATTAAACTATATTCTACTTAATCAAAAACAAGATTTATGGACAGCCTGGCAGCTTAATAGGGATACTATCTATCTTAAGGGAATTCCCTATGTCAGTCCTGGTAATTCATCACCTGATTTACTTTTCATTCGCTTTAAAAATAATGGCAATATTGAACAAGTTTTTCAACTGCAAGGTAAAGGTCGTGAGAACGCAGGTGGTTATGAATGTGGGGGTCTTCATCCCGATGGGAGTCTTGTGATCAGTGGTACGTTTACTTCGGATACTCTGTATTTCGGGGACTATGCCTTGCCTACAGTCGCAAGAAAACAAATAGGAGACCAATACACATCTTCAGCTTTCATTGCGCGCATCTCCCCTGATGGTATGGTGGGCGCTAAAGATATTTTAATCCATAACCAGGGACAATTCAGCATCCTCCCCAATCCTGCCCGTGACCAGCTCTTTATTAAATTTGATGAAGAGTGCAAGGCTCAGGGAATATTGGAGATCCTTAATTTAAGTGGTACATTGGTGCAAAGCAAGCATATAGCACAAGGAGCATTGGAAGTAAAGTTAGATATGCTGAATATGGCAACAGGGATTTATTTTTGTAGATTTCGTGATCAGATCGGCAATCATTTTATTGAAAAATTTGTGGTGGAATAAATTGGATTAATGTTATGTTTTAAAATTTAATTGCCATGACTTGATTATATCGTTGGTTTTTCAAAAGGATGTTTTTACTTTTCCGCAAATAAACATTTATAATTTAAAATAATCGGATTGAATTTCAGTATTCCGCCTATTTTTCCTACATCATTTCCAAATGTATCTGTTCTGATTTTAATTCGCTTAATTAATCCATGACCGTTTATCCACATAGGTTCTCTTGCACCAAAATTTAATCCGCCTGCATTTCCATTTATCTTATCCGTATCTAAAGTACAGCTTTCAAATTTTCGTAACATGGGGAAGACGAACATTTTTCTAAAATCTCCTTTTATAATTGTTCTGTCTGCTTCATTTTCAGAAAAAATTATATTCCCTGTAACATTTATGGTGTCTTCGATAATATGTACAGTTACTTCACACTTCCAGTCTCCTCTGCCATAGGTATCCGCATCCCCTTGAATCAATTTATCTGCTCTGATTTCTAAATCCGGTATGTTTATACTTAAGGATGACTGAGCAAAAAGACAAATGGTTTGACCAATGAAAAAAATCCATGTGCTTAATGTAATTTTTATTTTTATGTTCATTATGTACAGAAAGAAATCACGAAATAATTATGTTGTTTTAATCCTTTTGTATAAAAATGTCCGTGTTTGGTTGGAAGGTTTTCCAACTATGCCAATATTCCTGATAAGATTGTATGGCGGTTAAATCTTGCCCGGTGCTGTCCAGGCACTTTCCAAAAAAATCATACCGATGAATGTTGGTGTTAATGGTATCCTTTGTGAATTCAAAATGATTATCTATATTATTGACTTTGTATGCAGCAAAATTTTTACTTACTGGTGAGTAGATCAAAATGATGGGCATGTTGTTAAACTCGTCTCGGAGGATACCTTTTTTTACAAGTTCATTCCAGTCATAAGCTCTGGCGAATTTTCCGGATTTAATTCCGATCACCCAGGATTTATCTTTCCATGACAGACTATCTCTTTTGGTCAATTTACTTTTTCTCTTTCCGCTTTCATAATTACTCAAGCTGTCGTATTTGGATTGGAATGCATTGTCGCCTTGCATAATCATAGTGTGAGGATGTTTTTCAAGCCATTTTGATAAAGTCATTTGGGTAAATGGGAATTCTTCCAGTTGCATACCACTTAGTTTTCCTGCTACTGCTTCTCCGGTGGATTGTCGCCACCAGCTTCCGGTAGTTTCGTCTTCCAGCATGGCATTATAGTGGTCCATACCAACTAATCTGAATTTTTCATTTTTATTATTTATTTGCGTGCTATAGACACGACCTGTGCGGCATACAGTGCAATAAGTAATCATCATTTCTTTATCTCCGATGCTGTCGATGATATAATGGTGATAAGCGAGAAATTGCATAGGATAGGCTTTAGCCTCATTGCCATGTTCGACGCCAAGAATTATCCGATCTTCGTCCACTTTATTTTCTAATCTATTGGAAAATAAAAGTTGGTTTGGTTGTTTGAACATCATGTCCGCAGACATTTCAAAGTTGGTATAGTAGATAACGAATCCAAGAATACTCAAAAGCACTATTCCGGTTATTTTGTTGGATTGGAACATTTGGTAAGCACTTGCAAGCAAGAGTAATGTAAACAGAATTCGAAACCACCATCGATTGTTGGAAAGGAAATATGCCAATTGCAGATTGTTTAATTCTTGACTTCCGGGAAGTGGCATGATGAAATAGACATTTGCAATTTCAAAAAGTATCCAGACAATGCATGCGATGCAGAATATTTGTCTAGGATTCGGTAATTTCATGATTGGTTTTTATAAAGTTGGGTATAGAATGCTATATTGGAGAGGAGTAGACGTATCTGGTCTCATAAACGATCTTTAATGCCCACGTTTGAAACATTTCCGGATCATCCGGACATTCCGTTGCCAGGCCATCCACTTATCGGTTAAACATACAGGATGGGGCTAAAATTATTTTTTGACGAAACTAAAATGGCAATGAGTTCTCGTTCACCTTCAGATAAACTGGATGGCCCCCGTAGCAAAAGCTTTGTAAGCGCTCTGATCGGTTGGGCAGAATCCTGTCTGTATTCAAGAAGTCCAGTAATTCCAGGTAAATGTTCAGGCAATGGAAGATGAGGCATAATTATTATGAATTAATTAATGTGATCATCTTTATAGCACTGGTCAGTGAGCTAAAAGAAGTAATGTAATAAAATGTTGATGTTGGCTGGTCTCAGTAAAACTTAACGAAGTCCAAATGTAATGAGCAGCGTAAGAGGAAAGTTGTGTTTAGTGTGAATTGCTAAAAATGATGGATGAGCTCGATTAAATTCATGACGAGATCAATTCATTTGCGTAAGTAATTTATGTTTTTCAAAGTTGTATAATTTGACATACTTCACTATCGCATGTTATTTTCCTTCTATTGGAATAAATCGTACAAGGGTATCCTGGTTGAATATGGCTTTGTGTGTAATTTGATTGTTGGTGTCAAATTTATATTGTTCGCCTTGTATTTTTCCTTTATCGTATTGGCTGATCAATTGGAAAGATCCATTTTCAAAATAGCAAGTGTCCCAGTTTATTCTTTTTCCATCTTCATAGTATTGGACTTCCCGGATATTACCATTTGGGTAATAGTATTCGCTTTTTCCGGTTTGTTTGTCTTTTGCAAAGTACAGTTTTCCTTTTAGTTTGCCATCTGAATAATATACTTCACACAATCCCTCTTTTAACCCATTTTTGAGTTGGTATTTTTTCTCTATACCTCCGGATTCATTATATGTAATTAATTCGGTTGGTTGTTTTTTTTCAAAACCACATTGAAGGAATAAAAACAAACAGACAATTACTTTAAAAGGTGTGTTTACATTTTTTATTTTTTTCATTTTAAGATGCATTTATCTATGTTAAAATTCTTCGACAAGGTATAAAAAAACAAGCCACCGTTAAAACGGTGGCTTGATGATTATTTTATTGAATTTTACTGTATAATTTATCCTTTCCAAGGAATTCTTGAATTCATTTTACGTGCAATTTCAGTACCGAATCTTACACCTTCTTCACAATCCATTCTCCAGTGTACGCCAAGCGGAACTCTCGACCATGCATTCTCCTGAGCCATTTCAAAGAAACTTCCAAATGTGCGCGGTGTTCCATTAAACTCCGCTCTGCCTTGATGACAATAATCGGTCATACCATATGCATATCCAAAAATTGACCCCAATGCTTCTGCACCTGCTGCACCCATGGTAGAGTGACCGGAAGGATATGCAGGAAATGGTGGCGTAAATCCTACCCATTTGTTTTCTGCATAAATCAAGGATGACACCCAAGTCGGATCCATATATTTATTGATAAATGTCTGTGGTCTTTCTACATTGTAATAGTATTTGGAATACCAGCATGCTACCGCAGCTTCATGCAAAGCGATGCCCACCTTTGCACTCATGGCAATTGCGATTTCTAAATTACTGTTTTCATTTTTCAAAACCTGATCACCAATAGCAATCCATCTTGGGCCTGGAGAAAATGTCTGATTCAACAAATCATCGCTCCAGAATTCACCCACCCATTGGTCTTCTTCAGCTTCCAATGAATTGTTGCGGGTAATGACTTCGTAGGCTTGTCCGTAGTAAGGAGAGTTTTTATCTGTGCTATAAGGCAATGGTTTTCTGGACGTTTTTTCTGCATTCCCTTGCAATACAAAAGTTCTGCATCTTCCATAAACACCGCCCATTGGTTTGTTTGGTCCCGGAGGAGTAGGTTTCCAATCTCCTTCTTTTTTGTAATTCGCCTGCCAGTCATAACCCTGGAATGGGTCTTTGTAATGATTATACGCTACAAGATCTGTAGTAAACCATTTCCATACTGCTTCTCCCACTTCCTGACCTCTTTTTCTGGATCTTTCGATCACTTCATCAGAAGCCTCTTCACGATATTTTTTTAACAATCGTGCATCAAGGGTGGACATCCATCCTTTATGTTCCTGAGGCTGATCCACGAAAAATCTTGGCATCATGTTACCATATACAGCATTCACAACTGTTGGCCAATGATATTCCTTGCCGTCTTCAATTTTAGGGATGGTGATTTCCGGAAAGTGATTTTGAATGGATTTGTATTCTGAAAATCCTGGTGCTGTCGCCTCATAAACTGCAAAACCCATATATGCCAATGCAGTAGGGGCAGGTCCCGGACGGTAACCGGCAGCATAACGCTCGATTTTTAGAAATAATTCATTCCATTCGTATACAGCTTCATTAGGATAATCGCTTACCTTTTTGACAGATGTATCGTTTCCGTTGGTGTCGGTGTCATTTTTGCAACCATTGTTGACAAGGACCATCCCCAGCAACAATAAGAAAGTAGTTAATTTTGTTAATTTGGAAGTCATAATTGAAATTTTAAATTTGTCCATAGAAAATGATGAGACAAAATTACCTACAGCACTTAACTATCAGGTCTAAAGCGAATTAAAAAGTAATTAAAATTTGAATTGACTCAATGAATCATTATTGAACTTTATTTTAAGGTGTGTTTTTTAATATGTCATTAATCCCGGATTCGATTTTTTAATCCTAGCGAAGATTAATTTTCACCTCACAGGATTCATCTGTAAAACATTGATATAAAAAAAGGAAGCCTCTATCAGAGGCTTCCTTTTTTATTCTTAATTAAGTTTATTCTAAAATAAAAAATTACTTTTTCCAAGGCATGGCCGCGACTCTTGCCCCAATTTCCCTTCCAAGGCGAACGCCTTCCACACAATCAATTCTGATATGAACACCCAATGGAATTCTGGATAATGCATCCTCTAATCCGAGGTCACTGAAATTATAAAACGTCCTCGGTGTACCAATAAACTCAGATCTGTTTTCGTGACAACGGTCAGTCAGAGTGTAATGATCACCCCAGATTGCAGCTAAAGCAAAAGCACCACCACCACCGAAAGTAGAGTGACCGGAAGGGTAAGCAGGAAACGCCGGTGTAACACCTCTGGTTCCGGTGTAAGGGTGATCCAACTGAGATTCCCAGGTAGGATCTATCACGTCTTTAATAAAATGTTCAGGTCTTTCAGTATTGTAATGCCATTTGGAATTCCAACACACCACTGCACAATCATTTAAGGTAATACCCATCACTGCAGCAGCATAAACAGCTTCCTCAAGGGTAGATTTTTCATTTACAAATACCTGGTCCATGATGGCAACCATTCTTGGAGGAGGGGCAAAGGTTAATCCAAATAAATCATCTGACCAAAATTCAGCTATCCACTCATCTTCATAACTTGCTTTAGGCGTTGTAGCTGAATAAACTTCCAGATTGTTGGCATACCATTGTGAAGTTTTAGATTCGCTATAAGGCAAAGGAGGTCTGGAAATTTTTTGTGAATTGTTGGTTGCAAAAGTTCTCACTCTACCCCAAAATGGAAACATGCCACCATCCGGATTGTCGTTGGTAGGAGCCCATTTGCCGGGTATTCTTTTGCCATTGGCATCCAAACTGGCTTCTTTCCAATTGTGGTAAGGTGTCTTTAGTGGATCGTTATTGAGTGGATTCAGGTAGGCTTCATGGCCATAGGTATCTGTTTTTGACCATTCCCAAATGGCAGATGCTACTCTCTCTCCCCATTCTTTAGAGGCATTGTATTTAGAATTACCCGCCTCAGCTTTGTATTTACTTTCAAGGCTGATTCGCAAATCTTCAATTAACTTCAACCCAGCCTCAGTATTCGCAATGTGACTACCTCTTGCTGATTGAAAATAGCTTACTTTTTCAAATAACCTGCTCATCAGATAGGCATAGGCTGCATTGACTGCAGAAGGGTAGTGTATCTCATTTGCATTGGTCAATTCCGGAATATTTGACCCCTGGAAGCTTGGTAAATTTTTTAAGGAGTTAAAATTCGGCATACCGGGTACGCAAACTTCGTAAGCCGCAATCCCCAGGTAACCAAGCGCGCGTGGTCCTGGACCCGGTCTGAAGCCCATTGCGTCTTTATCCAAGGCAAGGAATAACTCATTCCATTCCCACACAACATTGTATGGATGGGATGAAACTAAATTTGTGTTTGAATTCCCATTACTGGTATCATTGTCCTTCTTACAACCATTGGTAAACAAGGCCATCCCGAACACAAAAATCAGGGCAGTGATTTTGTTAATTCTGTAAAGCATAATTTTGATTTGATAGTTAAAATAGGCTAAATCCGGGCAAAAGTAGACTTTAGGGGCTTGAAAGTTTGAAAATTTAGCTTAAAAAGTTATTAAAATTTAAACCAAATAGTTATTGAACAGTTAGAGTGGAAATTTTAAATAACTGAAAATCAATTCTTTAATTTTAGCGGAGTTTGTTCTTAAAAATCCAAGTAGGGTGATTAAGTTAAACTTCCCATTGTTTTTAGTATTTTTGACCATTCCTTATATTTTAATTTTGACCACAATGCTTAAAGTTCTTCTGATAGAAGATGAAGTGAAGTTATTGCAGTCCCTTAAGCAAGGTCTGGAAGAAAATCATATTGAAGTGGAGACTGCCAGAGACGGAGAATTAGGCATTGCGCTATTGGAAAAAAACGATTACCATGTCGTGGTATCCGACGTTCTGATGCCCGGAATTTCAGGAATTCAGGTTTTAAAAAAGCTGCGGGAAAGTGGCAAGCACACCCCCTTTATTTTTCTATCTGCACTAAATCATACGGATGATAAAATCGAAGGATTGGAGGCTGGTGCTGACGATTATCTGCCAAAGCCTTTTGAATTTAAGGAGTTGCTTTTACGCATAAAGGCATTGGCCAGACGTCCTGCGGAGATCAAACAAACCACAGGGGATGTGCTTGCTTTCGGTGATATAGAACTGCGTTATAAAACCAAAGAAGCATACAGAAAATCAGCCAACCACAGAATACCATTAACTCCTAAGGAGTTTGCTTTGATAGAATATTTTTTATTGAATCCGGAAAGAGTGATTTCTAAAAATGAGTTGTCCGAAAAGGTTTGGAATATGGATTTTGACACAGGAACCAATATTGTAGAGGTGTATGTCAATTTTTTAAGAAAGAAGATTGACAGGAATGATCAACAAAAGTTGATCCACACTGTTTTTAAGACCGGGTATATTCTAAAGTCGGAATAAACATGCAAATCAGAACCAGGTTAACCTTTCAATTTATACTTCTCGCGGCAGGTATACTTGGTTTTTCGTTAATGTTCTTTTACTCCAAGTACAGCCAGTTGGTCGTGAAGGAACATTTTTACTCCTTGAAATCCAGATCTGCTAATATTGCGGAACGCATTTTAAAGGATTATAACCCAGCTACCCCTAGTCAACTCAAACAGAAAGACAGTTTTGCTCTGGTGGTGAATTCCAATGTAGAAATATATAACAGTAAATTCCAAAAAGTTTTTGCGTTAAATTCAGGTGGGATAAACCTTGATTCAGATGAAATGGTATCTCTGATGGAAGATAAGGAGATTTGTTCTACCGATAAATTTGACATTAATAAGATAGGCTATACATTTCTTTCTGCAGATGGGGACAAATTTTATGTCATTGCCCAGAAGAAAATGAATATGGAAGATTTAATCAGTATTCAATATATCCTTTGGTTGACTATGTTGATAGGCCTTTTGATTGCTGCCGTTGGCGGGTGGTGGTATACCAAGCAGGCTTTAAGTCCTGTTAAAACGGTCGTTGACCAGGTAGAATCAATGTTGCCTTCCAATCTGAATGTAAGAATTGTAAACAGTGGATCCAAAGATGAAATCAATCATTTGATTTTGACATTTAATCGGTTGCTGGATAGAATAGAAGAAGCATTTGCCATGCAAAAGAATTTCATTTCTAATGTTTCTCATGAGTTAAAAAACCCAATTTCTGTAATTACCTCACAATTGGAAGTGTTGTTGCAGCAGAAGAGCAGGACGGAAGACGAATACAAACGCTCTGTTCAGTCTGTATTGGAGGATTCTTACCGTTTATCAGACATTACAGATAATCTTTTACAGATGGCCAGACTTCATTCAGAACAGGGCTCCGTAAATTTTTCAACTGTCAGAATTGATGATTTGCTCTTAGAGTCCAGAAATCTTTTGCTTAAATCCAATTCTGATTATAAGATTGACATTGATATTGTAGGGGATCCTCTTTCTGAAGAGGACTTTTGCGTAAGTGGTAATAAATCTTTACTTAGGTCTGCATTCATGAATATCATGGATAATTGTTGTAAATATTCTCAGGATAAGTATGTAGATGTTAAAATATATTTTGAAAAAAATGGCCACAGAAGATTAGAAATGGCAGACGATGGACCGGGGATCAAAACGGAAGACATCCCACTTGTGTTTAAACCATTTTACCGTGATCCAAAGTCCAAACATAAAAAAGGTTCCGGAATTGGTTTGTCCCTGGTAGACTCCGTTATGAAAATTCATCAATTCTCCATTGACATTGATTCTAAAAAAGGTCAAGGGACAATCTTTAAAGTTCAGTTTCCACTATACTCTCCAAACTAGTATTATGAAAATGTGTTTAAATAATATTTCCATCTTAAAATACTTTTTGGTACTGTCCATGATGTTGACTTTTTATTCATGCGGCAACCAAAAAAACCTGGACGTTTCCAGAAAAGAAATCATCAGAGATTGGAATACATTGTTGACGGAATTGGAGCGATTTACACCCGGATATCGAGGTCCTGTCAGCGCAAGAATGTTTGCTTATGTAGAGTTAGGGGCTTATTTATCTTCCATTGGAGAATGCGATTTTCTAAATACCTCTGATTTTTTAAATAATTTGGAATTGTATCATGGGGTGGAAGAAAAAGGGATAGAGCCTGGCATTGCCATAAATAGTTGTTTTGCAGATTTGGCAGAAATGTTTTTTCCGACGGTATCAGAAGATTTTAAAGCAAGGGTAAGCCAACTTAACCAAAAATGTAAAAATAAATTTATTAACAGGCTAAGTCCCGAAGCGTTCAACAGATCATTACTATACGGTAAAGAAGTTGCGCATAAAATTTGGGAATATTCCAAGACTGATAAGGTTGGTCACGATGGATTTTTGTTTAATTATGACAACTTTTATATTCCTCCTGCTTGTAAAGGTTGTTGGCAACAGATTGGCGAAAGACCAATGCCGGCATTGTTACCACACTGGGGCAAAATCAGAACCTTTCTGATTAAGCCCGGAGACATTGCAATTAATCCACCAATACCTTTCGACACTACCGTTTTTTCTGACTATTTCAAGCAAGCTCAGGAATTGGTTTATGTCAGCGAGAATAATTCTAAGGAGGATAAATGGATTGCAGAATTTTGGAGTGATGACAAAGCCGGATTGACCATGACTCCTGTGGGTAGATGGTTTTCCATTGCAAGCCAGGCTTCTGCAAAATCTAATCTGAGTTTTAGAAAAGTACTTGAATTAAATATGGTATTGGGATTGGCGATGAATGATGCCAGTGCGATCACCTGGGCAGCAAAGTATCATTACAATGTGCAAAGACCCGAAGCATTCATTCAGAAATACATCCAACCCACATGGGTTTCTATGATTCCTGCGCCATCATTTCCAGCGTATCCTTCCGGACACTCGGTTTTTGGAGCTACTGCCGCCGTAATTTTAGAAAATTATTTTGGCAGCAATTTCAATTTAACGGACAATTCCCATGAAGGAAGGAAAGAGTTCTTAGGCAAACCAAGAACATTTAACTCCTTTTTTGAAATGGCCAATGAAAATGCCAGATCGCGAATGCATTTAGGGGTTCATTTTAGAATGGACTGCGAAGAGGGAATGAGACTTGGTACCAGAATAGGAAAAGTATATACCGGTAAAAAAGGATTCCTTAGTATAAATGGTTAAGTCATATCCACCAAGCTAGTGCTTGATTTCCATTTTATTTGTTTAGTAAATCCATTCAACACCTTCTCTATCCTTTTCGTTGGAAATTATTCTCAAAAGACAGTTTTTATGTTCAAGAACTTTTTATTTGGATAAGCTATAGTGTAACATAGCACCACGCATAAAACAGAATATTCCAGAATCTTTACCAAATTAAAATAACCATCATAGGATTTATCATAATGGATATAACTGAGCATTATTAATCCCGTCCAGACTATGGAAATTAGCGGATAACTAAATATGCCAAGAAAAAGCAACGTAGCCAGATACCACGGATGAACAGTAGAACTCAGCAATAAATATAAAAAGAGTATCCACCATGCCAGTTTGAAATTGAATTTTTCATCCATCAAAGAATTTGAATTGGGGACAACACCAGAAAATGATCCTGAGGTTTTAAATTGTTTAACAAAATAAAATCCAATGATCAAAGTATACAACCCCATAAATATTCCACCGGTAATCATTCCTGTTTTCGATTTCAGCACCCAAAGGTTGTGTTGAATGAAATATTGCTCCAGTGTACCATAGATTAAAGAATTAAACTCAAATTGTCGGAGGTACAACAGATATCCTTTCAGATGGGATATATCGTGGATAAAATAAAATTGAGCTGCAATACATAAAACCACCACGATGAAGATGAAGATCAGGATATGCTTTATCGATTTAAAGGACAAGAACAATGGAGCCAGGAACGCGGTAATGATTTTGGAAAGGATGGATAGACTGAGCATTATACCGCTATGCACATATTTATTTTCTAAAATATACAAAATGGCCCAAGCTAAAAATATAACCAGCCAGAGTTCGAAATGCAGATTGCCTGAAAGTTCAGTAATGATTAATGGATTCAGAAAATAAACCAAAACCAGACCAAGTGGTAAATTTAATTTTCGGGTAAGATTATTCGAAACATAAAGTAGAAGGAGATCACCGATAAAAAAAAATAATTTCAATACTAGGCTAAATAGAAATAGATTTTTGCCACTCATCAAAACTCCAAGGTAGAATAACAGTTGGCTATATCCCGGATAAACTGTGTGGTAATCCGGTGAGTTGAGATTTGGAAAAACGATATACAGTGATTTTTTAAGTGCTGGATCCAGCGATGTATTAAGGATTTCTGCAGGAGTATAACTGAAAGGATTTATACCATGGAATAAAAGAGTTCCATCCCACCAATATCTGTACACATCATCTGAAAGATGCGGAAAAGTAAATAGGCAAAACACCCGAAGGAGTAATCCAATTTTAATTAAAAAGTAGATGCTGCCGGAGTTTAGTGGCTTTCTGATCAAAAGCATATAACTGCCAAATGCCAGAACATAAGGTATCAAAATGGAGATAAAGTCCTTTTGATCAGAAATAAAAAACAAGAAGACCTGAGATGCAAAAAAAACACCCAACCACAGATAGCCAAACCTACCTTTCAGCAGGTTATACTCCTCTGCAGGCCTTGACATAAAAAATGTTTTTTACTTGGTGCTCAGATGGCGCATGGAATAGAAAAAATTTATGCCAAAACCTACCATCAACATGATGTGAAACATAATGAAGGAGTAATATTCAATCACCAGTCCAAGTCCTATGGCAAAAGCAAAATATGCGAATATGATAGCTTCCGCCCAAGTTTTCCAATCAATTTTTTGAATGATGTATTGGTTTTTGCTAAAAGATTCTGTGCTCTTGATGATGCTGAATTTTGGTGTACGTACAAAGCTGGATTTCTTTCCACGGAAACCTTGAATTACGGCTATGCTGTTGTGAAAACTAAGTCCCATGGAGACAGCCATGAAAACAGGAAATAATATGGCAAAATTCAACAACCTTTTTCCAAGAGGTTGGTCCTGCCAGCAGGTAACTACATTAGCTTCATAAAAAATGGACATCATGGAAATAGTACCTAACAAACAAAATCCAAGGAAGGTAGCTTTCATACCCATATCATCCATTGCATAAAGGACCGGAACACTGATCAATGCAACCCAGAATATTACGAGAAAAATACTGCTGCCCAATAAGTGCATGGCAGCGTAAAATTTTGTCTTTAGTGGTAAATCTGCTTTTAAGATTGTAGGCAAAAGTTTTTTGGAATTTTCTGCACCTCCTTTCATCCAGCGAAATTGCTGAGATTTGTAGCCATAAATTTCAACCGGTAATTCTGCCGGGCAGGTAATATCCTCCACAAATTTAATCTTCCAACCCTTGATTTGTGCTCTGTAGCTAAGGTCTAGATCTTCAGTCAGGGTATCGGAATGCCAACCTCCAGCGTCTTCTATGGCAGCCTTACGCCAAATACCAGCAGTACCATTAAATTGTAGAAAATGATCTGCTTCACATCTGCCTGCCTGTTCTACCGTAAAGTGTACATTGAGCTGGAATGCCTGCAATCTGGTCAATAGGGAATAATCTTCATTCAGGTGAGCCCATCTGCTTTGTACTACAGCTATACGTTCATGGCTAAAATGGGGTAATGCTCTTTTTAAAAAATCCGGGTTGGGTAAAAAGTCTGCGTCAAAAATTGCAACAAACTCGCCTTTCGCAGATTTCATTCCTTCCTTTAAAGCTCCAGCTTTGTAACCTTGGCGGTTGGTTCTGTGAATGTGTTCAATGTCAAATCCCTGACTTTTATAGAATGCCACCTTGGATTGTGCATGTCCTACAGTTTCATCTGTAGAATCATCCAATACCTGGATGTGCATTTTTTCAATTGGGTAATCCAACTTGGTGATGTTATCCAACAACCGATCCACCACATACAGCTCATTAAAGATAGGAAGCTGAATGGTCACCATCGGATGTTCATCCTCAGCAGTGAGTGAAGGAACGATAACTTTGTTTTTCTTTTGCTTCCTGTATGCCTTTAAAAGGCTTAATTGAAGAAGACAGAAAAATGTCATATACAACAAGCAAGCCGTATATAGAATGATTAAAAAGACATGTAGTTGGTTCATACTGACAAAAATACCCATAATGTCCCAATCAAATTCCCTGCAACCAGGAGATTAGCATATCATTCACAAGATTTAATAAATGTTAATTATAGTAATTTAAAAATGGTGTAAATTATCTTGTAGCCAGCCAAAATACTCCCTTTAACGGTGCCGGATACTTTTGATTTACCAATACGGTTTTTGTAGTTAACCGGAATTTCCGTGGCACTTATTTTCAACTTAGCCGCACGGATTTGCATCTCTACGGTCCAGCCAAAATTCCGGTCTTTCATGCCAAGTTCTAGTAAGGTCTTGAATCTGATCGCCCTGAACGGTCCCAGGTCGGTAAACTGGTAGCCGTAGATTAATCGGATCAAAAGGGTTGCCAACGCATTGCCAAACCGCTGGACAAAAGTTAAAGAGCCGCGATCTGCATTTCCCAAGACCCGGGACCCAATAACCAGATCTGCTTTGCCTTCCAGGATAGGTCTGACGAGTTCAGGGATTTCTTCTGGAAAATCAGAATAATCGGCATCGATAAACACCACGATATCCGGTTGTTTGTCAATAGGCAAGTCTTTAAGATATGCAATCCCTTTAAGGCAAGCAGCGCCATAACCCCGCTCAGGCTCATGGATCACCAATGCGCCCATGGATCGGGCAATTTCAGCAGTTCGGTCGAAGCTGCCATTGTCACAGACGATAAAATGTCTTATTAAACCTTTAGGGATGTCCCGAATTACACTCGCGATTGCCTTCTCTTCATTGAGTGCAGGCGTAATGACATCAATGATCATTACAAAATAAAAAACCTTATTTTAAAAGGTCTAAAGGGCATTTAATGCCTTAGTAAGGTAGGTCAATACAAATGGTAGAGGTACCCAAAACCAGGCAGGTGCAGCATATAGAAGTCCGCACATAACACAAAGGGATACCAGGAAAATTAGCCAGTCGTTTCGTTTGGATTCTTTTCTTTCTGACATGAGATAAATTTTGGCAAAAATAGTATATTTTTTAAGAATATCTTCGTTTAGCTTCTCTAAGTCGACTGATGAAAAAAAATAATTTTATTTGGCTCTTGCAAAGTCTTTCTGTCTGGTTCATTCTTTTGAATGGGGCCTGTCAGAAGGAACAGTTTACCTCAGATCCTGCTAAATTGCCAGCATTTTCAACGGATACACTTTCGTTTGACACCGTTTTTACAACTTTGGGTTCAGCCACGCTTTATTTTAAAATTTATAACCCGCATGAAGAATTTTTGAGGATTCGTTCGATTCGTCTTGCCGGCGGAGCGCAATCCCATTTCAGGATAAACCTCGATGGCATTCCTGGAAATGAATTTAAGGAAATTGAAATAAGACCAAAAGACAGTTTGTACATTTTTTGTGAAGTCACCATTAACCCGGTTGATCCTCTGGAAGTGAGTCCTTTTATCATCCAGGATTCCATTTTATTTCTTACCAATACGGTGACTCAACGCGTGCTCTTGGAAGCAAGGGGACAAAATGCCAATTACTTTCCGGACAAATCCAATAAAGGCCAAGTTAGTTTATTGGATCTTCAAGGGGGGACACTTCGATTGGCTGACCCTAAACCTTACATTTTTTATGGCATCGTGGTCGTGGACAATGGTACTCTGGTTATTGATCCTGGAACCAATCTTCATTTTTTTGGTGGCATAACGCTCGCAAAAGATGCTGAAGGAAATCGTTTTTACTATAATGATGGGAGGCTCATCATTGGGAGCAATGCAAACATTCAGGTGAATGGTACTTTAGAAAAACCTGTGATTTTCAGAGGCGTTCGTCTGGAACCTTCTTATCAGGATATTCCGGGTCAGTGGTCCGGTCTGTTTATCGATAAATATTCGACGGGTAATGAAATTCGTTTTGCAGAAATAAGAAATAATTTGATTGGCCTTTACCTGGATTCACTTTCAGAATGTCTTGTGGATAAATGTAAATTTTCCTTCAATTCTTATCAGGGAATTTCCTGCTATGCTGCGCAACTGAAACTTTTTAATTCCCTTTTTCACAACCAGGGACAACAATCTTTATTGATTCAGAATGGCGGAATTTATGAAATAGTGTACAGCACTTTTGCCAATTTAGGAAATTCTGAATCTGCTGTTCTGTTGAGCAATAATTACTGCACAAATTCGCCGTTTTGCACCATGTACAATAAACATCCGCTGAAAGCAAGTTTTACCAACTGTCTGATTACAGGAACTGCAGGCGATGAATTCTGGATGAGAAAAGATGTGGATGAACAAGTGGGGTTTGAGGTAAACTTAGATCATTGTTTGCTTAAAGTAAATGAGCTGATCAATAAAGATTACTTTCCTGATTTTAAGCAGAAGTATGGGCTGAATTGCTATTACAAAAATGATTTGGACAATCTGTTTAAAAATATTTCTAAAGACGATTACACATTGGATAGTCTCTCCTTTGCCGATAAAAAAGCACTTCCACTTGGATTACACCCAACTGATATCAAGAACCTGATCAGGGATGCACAATTTCCGGACCTTGGTTGTTATGAATTGAATTGAAACGCTAACTTATCCTCAATAAGGTAGATAACGAATTGAATATGTGAGTGTTCATTCTTAATTTTTACTTCATCATTCATTCCGATGCAAGATGTTCTTTTTTTACTTTTCCGATCAACACAAATCCCAGGATAAAAAACATAATGAGGCTTAATACACTGTAGCGCATGCTTCCGGAAATTTGTTCGATCAATCCAAATAATAATGTACCACTTACAATGGAGATATAATAAACCACATCATAAAAGCTAAAGAAACAGGTTATGTCTCTGTGGTCGTGTGGAAGTAATTTTGAGTAGGTAGATCTGGAGATTGCTTGAATTCCGCCAATAACCATCCCTACCATTCCTGCAATAAAATAAAAGTGAATTTTGGTATGGATAAAATAACAGGCAATACAGATAATTACCCAGATAAAAAGCATCCATTTCATACTCACCAGATTGTTGGTAAGCTTGGATACATGTGCAAAAATATAGGCACCTCCAATGGCAACAATTTGCAAAAGTAAAATTACAATGATGAGTTCCGAAGATTCAAAGCCAAGTTCTTTTTGTGCAAACGGTGATGCAAGATATACTACAGTCTGTACTCCGGCACTGTAACAAAAAAATGATGCCAGATAGTAAAATACCGATGGTTGTAGTTGAATTTGTTTCCATGCTTTTTGCAACTCATGGAGTCCTTCGGAAAGTAGAAATTTCTTACTGGCAACCGATTTATCTTTTGGTAACCAGGCAAAGGATAATTGACTAAAACCAAGCCACCATGCACCTACTGCAAAGAATGCCATTCTCACAGGAACATGATTTTTTACCATTTCCTCAGTAAATCCAAACCATTCCGGTTTTTGAATCATTAAAATGTTGGAGATTAGAAGGATGACACTGCCAACATATCCGAAAGCATAACCTCTTGCACTTAACTTATCCGATCGTTTTGGTGGCACAAGTTCCGACAGATAGGAGTCATAAAATACCAACGATCCGGCGTGACAGGTCGCAGCACCCATGAATGCAAGTAACCCGATCCATAAGTGGTCCATTCCATCAAAGAAAAACAGCATCATACAACACAGGCTACCCAATGTGGTAAAAATGCGCATAAACAATTTTCTATGTCCCCCATAATCAGCAATCCCGGACAACACAGGGGAAAGAAAGCAGACCACCAAATAGGCAAAAGCTACTGCAAAAGAATATACTGCGGAGTTGCTTAAATTAAAACCCATAAATGGGATTTTTTCATCCGTCATAGCGATGAAAAAGGTGGGAAAAATCGCAGTGGAAATGACAAGAGAATAGGAGGAATTTGCCCAGTCAAATATTACCCAACCGAGTTCGGCTTTTTTGCTTGCTTGTGACATGTTTCGTTTTGTAGGGTACAAGATTACAAAAAAACCAAGGAAGCGATGATTCTTTTTGCCAAAAATAAAGTAAAGGTCAGCAAAGAGTCTTCAGCTTGACCGCGCAATAGCAAGTTCAAATAAATACAAACATCTTGTTAGGAGTGAATGGATTTAGTTGGTAACAAAAAAGTTAAAGGTAATAATCACTGCTATTAGAAAAATACCTATCAACGAACAAATAAAAATATTGTTGGCAATATTTTCAAGGCGATTTTCCAATGCGGCATTTTGAGTTTTAATGGACAAAAATGAAAATACGGCAGAAAAGGTCAACATCAGCGTAATAACACAAGTGAACTCATCAAATAAATATCCACGCCCATTATTATTTAAATGAACAGAGGTAATGATGATCAGACAAAATCCGATCAGATTGGTGGTCGAGCCAAGTATGTGTTGAGAAGTATTGTTGGGCATAATTTGTAATTTATTTTTTTTGAAATTGTAGAATTTTTTATTTTGGATGTAGGGAATAGTTGATTGATTCAAGTTCAAATTCGAAACGCAAAATTGAAACCGGTTTTGATGCCCGGCTTAATTGAATGTTCATCATGGTAAAAATAATTTCCTGCATTTATTGTTTTTGTTCTGGATGCAACAAAACGACACTTAGGACCGGCATACATCTCCAGATGCCATCTGGAGGAAAGCTTGAAATTTTTTCCAATAATCAAACCCGGATCAATAGAAAGTTCCCTGGTATAGAGATTAATTTCGGGGCCGCTTTGTTCACCGCCATATTTTTGAACACATCTTGTAAACTCTGTAAAAATTCCCATGAAATATTTTTTGGATGCAGGATGTGTACTGTGCTTGAAATAATATCTGTATTCCGGACTAATTTTAAAGCTTGAATGAACAGAGCCATCATAGTCATTTGAACCAAACTGACTAAAGTGCAT
Source organism: Candidatus Vicinibacter proximus (assembly GCA_016713905.1). NCBI lineage: Bacteria > Pseudomonadati > Bacteroidota > Saprospiria > Saprospirales > Saprospiraceae > Candidatus Vicinibacter > Candidatus Vicinibacter proximus. Next base: position 1,513,610 of record JADJOE010000003.1, on the reverse strand, counting down.
CATAGCAGAAGCAGAATGTCTACCCTGATAAATTTTTTCGAAACCAATACTTAACGCAACGGCTGATATCCCTGTTACGGGGAAAGCAAGCACTTTCCCTTTAAGGTAAAGATCTTGTGTGCAAGCAATAAGGGGCTGCATGATTGCAAAAATCAGCATCATTCTTTGTATGTATTCAAACATATTTTTTGTTTACATAAGACGATTGGTTAAAGATGGATAAAATTACAGGATATCCAATATCTTTAAGCGTTTATTCTAAAACCTTGATGGGTATGTAATCATAAATTTTGAAGGTGGAACAACAAGTATATTTCAATTATTTTCTATATGCCTGGATCGGTTTGGCTATCTTGATCTTTCCTATTCAGTTTAGGGTCACGGCTCCATACGGAAGGCACTACAAATCAGGATGGGGCAGTGGCATGTCCAATCGCTGGGGATGGTTGACGATGGAATCCGTTTCTTTTGTTGTATTGAGTATATTTTTTTTATCATCTCCCGGAGTATCCTCTAAGTTTGCCTGGTTTGCTTATATCCTGTGGTCCTTGCATTACATTCACCGCTCTTTTATTTTTCCATTCAGGACGAAAACCGGCGGAAAGTTAATTCCGCTCAGCATCGTTTTTTCAGCGATATTTTTTAATGTCATCAATGCAGGTACCAATGGTTACTATCTGGGGTATCTGGAAAATTATTCGGACAGTTGGTTTTCCGATCCGAGGTTTGTCGTCGGGCTTATTTTATTCAGCATCGGTGTATCGGTGAATGTATGGGCAGATAATTATCTGATCAGACTTCGCAGCAATTCATCACAAGGATATCAGATTCCGAGAGGTGGATTCTTTGAATACATTTCTTGTCCGAATCATTTTGGAGAAATGGTGGAGTGGATTGGTTTTGCTGTGATGTCTTGGAATCTTCCTGCATGTGCATTTGCCATTTGGACAATTGCCAATCTTTTTCCGCGCGCATGGAGTCATCATCGCTGGTACAGAAAAGAATTTGTGAATTACCCATCCGACAGAAAAGCGGTTATTCCTTTCTTGCTGTGATGGAATTTTTATAGCATATATTTTACTCTAATTGAATCTTGACTTCCGCGGTTGGCTACTACGAAATAATGCGATTTAAAGTTATTAACTATTGATGCACGTATTTTGACGGATAAGTATTGGAGGTTTTTCATTCATGAACAATTGGGATAACAGGCGCATTAAAAATGTTGCAAACCTACGGCATCGCAGTTTGAAACTGCGACGAACAATAGATTTCAAACTTTCATTTTTTATTGTTAGCATTGTAATTTCATTTACAAACACATGCACATTACGGTTACAGGTTCGACTGGACACATAGGGAACAATCTGGTCAGACTGCTTTGCTCACAAGGTCATCAAGTACGAGCTGCGATTAGGACCAATGAGAAATCATTTGTTTTGGAAGGACTTCCTGTCGAACAAATCGTGGGTGATATTTTAGTGCCAGATTTTTGCAATCGAATTTGCAAGGATACGGACGTAGTGGTGCACACCGCTGCGTTGATCTCCATTGATGGAGATCCACATGGGTTGGTTCATAAGACCAATACGATCGGGGTGGCAAATATAGTCAACTCTTGCCTGGAGAAGGACGTTAGAAAGTTGATACATTTAAGTTCCATTCATGCATTTGATTTGGCAGCATCAGGTCCAGTAGTGAATGAACTCAGTCCATCTGCTAAGCCTCATGGCATGGCTTATGATTATTCCAAAGTCCTAGGAGATGAAGAGATTAGAAGAGGGTTAATGGAAGGATTGGATGCCTATGTCATACATCCTACAGCAGTCATTGGTCCTCACGATTATTTTAATTCATACAGTGGTGTGTTCTTAAGAAAATTACTTACCGGCAAACTACCTGCATTGATAAAAGGTGGATTTGATTGGGTGGATGTAAGGGATGTGGTGCAGGGAATTTCAACGATCATTCAGTTATCTTCCAATCGGGAACAAACGCTGAATGCTCGAAGATATATTTTTTCAGGTACCTGGGCCAGTGTGGAAGAAATTGCGGAGATGTGTGCTGAAATCAGTGACCGAAAAAAATACTATCCGGTCTTCTCAAAACAAGTGGCGCGTATTGGTTTACCATTTATCAGGGTGTATGCAGCTTTGTCAGGAACAGCTCCACTTTATACCCGGGAATCCATAGATACCTTGCTTCATCCGCCCATTCAAATTTCAAAATCAAAAGCGGTTCAGGAAATTAATTTTCATGCCAGGCCATTGGCAGAGACACTGAAGGATTGTTATGTATGGTATCTGGATAATGATTTTTTAGCTTGAATTTTAAATAATTCATCTATAGATTTTATGCGAGGTGGATTGCGCGGTCTGCAACTGCGGAACAATACGCCATAAAGTTTGCAACTTTTAATGCAATAAGGATGACGGATCAAACAGATGTTGTTTTTCGTTCATCTGCAATTGAAATAACAAGCCGGATTAGAAATGCTGCAATTCTACATCATCGCAGTTTGTAACTGCGACGAGCAATTAAATTGTCTGAAAAGAAGTTACTTCAATTTGGTTTTAAATTTCCATTATTTTTTTTATCCTGGGTTGAATATACCATACACCGATCCAGGAGAAAATAAATCCTGCAAGTGTACCTAAATATTCCTTAAAAAGTGCATTTCTCCTAAGTTCCGCGCTTACTAAATACTTTGCACTTTGAACGGCTAGCAAGCCAATAGATAAAAATTTCACCAGTGCCAGGGGCCATGGTTGGGTGTAAACCAATTTATAGTTTAAGGTATCGAAGCTTTTATCCAAAAGGATCTGTTCTTTAGCCAGGTAATGTAAGAGAATTGTAGCAATAATAGCAATACCAAAGATCAGGTTAAATATAACCACTCCCTTAAGATCAGCACCGTTTGTGATCAACAATTGACGAGATTTGATTCCTACACTGTAGATCCAGGAAATTACACTAAGAATACCAATAAGTTCTATGATGGCAAGGATGTTAATAGAACCGGTTGAAGATGCTACATTGAGTTGGAGCCCTGCCAAACAAAAAAGTATAAACAGGCTTAAGGAATTTTGCCTTAGGAACCAGCTGGATAAGGAATTGAAATAATTATTCATAAGCTTTTAAATTTATGATTATAAAACAATATCGTCGTTACATTTGCTTTTTTAGTTGTAACCACAAAGGATATTGTGTAAAATCTCTAAAAGAATTAAGGCAAATTATAAAAAAAATCAGACTTACATCAAATTATTGAACAATCCATCTGTATACGACACCTGATTTCCGCGGTTTTCACCCGGGGAATAATACGCTATAAAGTTTTTAACTTTTAATGTAATTATGATGAAGGGTTAAGTGAATGTACTTTTTCGTTCATCTCCAATTGAAATAACAAGCCGCATTTAAAATGCTACAATCCTAAGATATCTCAGTTTGAAACCACGGGAACAATGTAATGGTCAACTTAGAAGTTACCAAGCTCTTTAGCTTAGGCTCAAACTTTCTTCTATCTTTGATCTCAAAGAAAAGGTTCGCATGAAGATTCTGATACTATCCCGCAACATCAATCTGTATAGCACACAAAGTCTGATGGAAGCCATAAGAAAAAGAGGCCATGAGGTACAAGTGTACGACCATCTGATGTGCAACATCATAGTAGAGAAGAGCAAGCCTAAAGTGATGATTGGACTGGATGATTTGGGACATTTTGATGCGGTGATTCCCCGAATAGGGGCTTCTGCAACCGCATACGGTGCCGCCATTATCCGCCAGTTTGAGGCCATGGGCGTATTTGTCACCGTAACTGCCGAGGCATTGCTTAAAGCAAGAGATAAACTCCATTGCATGCAGATTCTGAGTGCAGTGGGCATTGATGTTCCAAAGACCGGAGTTTCGGCCGGGGACTATTCTGCAGGAGCAGTTTACGATAGAATTTCTAAGGAAAGAGCAGTCATCAAATTGCTGTCCAGCACGCAGGGTCTTGGTGTAATTCTGGCAAATTCTAAAAATCAGGGAATCTCCATTGTAGAAGGTTTTCACCGTGTAGGGCAGGAAATTTTAATTCAGGAATTCATTCAGGATGCCAAGGGCTCTGACTTAAGGGTTTTTGTCGTAGATGGCGAAGTGGTGGGGGCCATGGTCAGGCAAGCGGTACCGGGAGAATTTAGATCTAATATTCATCGGGGCGCTACAGCTACCATCGCGGTATTAAGTAACGAGGAAAGAAATATGGCAATACAGGCCACAAAGACGCTTGGATTAGCCATAGCTGGTGTAGATATCTTAAGATCCGGAAGAGGCCCCTTGATTTTGGAAGTTAACGCCTCTCCGGGCCTCGAAGGGATAGAGACTACCACACAAAAGGATATAGCAGGAAAGATTGTGGAATACATCGAGCGGCAGGTTAAAAAGTAAGGATTATGGATAAATTGATCATACAGGGGCAGGAATTCGGACCAGGGAGTTATGGCATGATCAGAATCAATGCTGGGAGGTTGCCGTCGGGTAACAGAATTTCGATTTTCGCTTATGTTTTTAGAAGTAAAAATCCCGGACCTGTAGCGCTTTTTATGGGAGGTATGCATGGAGACGAAATAAATGGTTTGGAAATCGTGCGAAGATCCATTACGGATGGCATGTTCACCAATCTCAAATGCGGCTCGGTGATCTGTATTCCGCTTTTAAATATTTTCGGCTTTATAAATTTTTCCAGAGATGTTCCCGATGGGAAAGATGTAAATCGCAGTTTCCCGGGAAGTATGACGGGATCTTTGGCCTCCAGAGTTGCCAGACTCATCACTAAAAAAATCCTAAGCCTGGTCGACTTCGGAATAGATTTTCACACAGGTGGAAGAGATCACTGGAATGAGCCACAACTCCGATTTTCTCCAAAATCTCCTGAATCTTATGACCTTGCACGGCAATGTGAATTTCCCTTATTGGTCGAAAAAGCGGTGGTCTCTAAATCACTTCGAAAAATTGCAAAAGATCTCAAAAAACCAATTTTGGTTTTTGAAGGAGGAGAAGCTCTTCGATTGGAAAACTACATCGTCACAAAAGGCATTCAGGTCATGCGGAATTTATTGATTAAAAAAGGAATGCTGGATGGGGAATTAAAAAAATTGGAACACTATAAAGTTTTTCGTAAAACCATCTGGGAAAGAAGTCCTGAAGGAGGTCTGCTGACTTACCGTCGCAAAGCTGGTGAGTATGTCAGAAAAGACGAATTGATCGCTATTCTCAATGATCCCTTTGGTCAAAAAGAAACCAGGATGTATGCCTCCAGAGATGGTTTTATTCTGGGACACAACAATGCACCGGTGGTAAACATGGGAGACGGAATGTTTCATCTTGCCTACGACTAAATCCATACATGTTAAGATTATTCTTTTTTATACTATTCATAATGGTTTGTGGGCCGGAAGGCTTGCATGGACAAAAACATAAATTCCAACAGGCAATTAATAAATTTGTCAAGGCAGAAATTTTAACCAACTCGAGTATAGGAATTGCAATAACCGATCTCCGTACAGGAAAAATGATAGCCTCCTTTGATCGGGATCGTAGTCTCATTCCGGCATCTTCCATGAAATTATTGACCTGCGCAGCAACCATGAAATCAGCAGGGCCTCAATTTAGTTTTGTGACACCAATATACCTCGCAATTAAGGACAATGAAAATGGGATGTTGCATGGGGATTTACTGATTCAGGGAATGGGCGATCCAAGCTTTGGATCTTATTTATTGGAAAACAATCTCAGCATTGAAAACATAGCGGACAGTATTTATTTTTTTCTGAAGGGAAAAGGAATTTCCATATTGGATGGACAAATAAAAGTCAGTCAGGATTACATTAAGGATATTCCTGAAAATCCTGAGTGGCTCTGGTATGATTTGGGAAATTATTATGGTGCTGGTTGTTTTGGTTTTAATTTTTTAGAAAACACGGCACTGGTAAGTATCGAAGCACCGAAGTCTGCTTCACAGATTTGTGAAATTGTAAAAGTAGTTCCGGAAGTTTTGGAGGAACAATTTTGTTCGCATGTCCAGGCTACCAAAGTAGATGTGGTTAAAGATCTTTATGTTCTGGGCACTACGCAGGCTGGGCATTATGACATTTATGGAAATATTAAATGCTGTGGAAATGGTGAGCAGGTTTTGAAGGCTGCAATCAAAGATCCTGCTTGGACCTTTTCTCAAATGCTTGCAGATAGACTTCGAAAGCGAGGTCTTTCTGTTACTGAGCAATACCACCCCAGGCCATATCAATCAATAGAGTTGCTTTGGAACTATCGTTCTCAGCAACTGGATAAACTCATTAAAAGAACATTGGACAAAAGTGTTAATCTTTATGCAGAAAGTTTCTTACATCTCTTGGGTAATTTAAAGAATGGCACAACGGATAGGGCAGAAGCTTTAATATCTTTAAATAAATTTTGGATGGATCTGGGGATGGATGACAGTGGCGTTAAGTTTGTCGATGGGAGTGGGCTTTCACCCAAGAACAGAATGACTGCTAGAGCCATGTCAAAAGTTTTGAATGTCATTTACCAGGACAGTAGTCTTAAAGACTTTTATCTCTCTGTCCAGGATGCGAGCAAGGCAGGCATCTTGTCCGGAAGGTTGGGTAATGTGCCAGGGTTAACGGGCAAATTCAGACTTAAAAGTGGAAGTATGGAAGGGGTCCGGTGTTTTGCCGGATATATTATGGCAGAGGGTGTGCCAAAGTATTCCCTGGTATTGATGATCAATAGCTACTCTTGTTCGTCCACTGAAATCAGAAATAAAATTGCAGATTTTCTGATACATTTGTCTTCCATAATATGAAACAGGCTCAATCATTTTTATTTATTTTTTATGCCCTTTTGACCTCAATAAATTTGATGCTCATGTCCTCTTGTCAAAGCAGAAAGAAGGGAGAGGTTATTGAAGTTCCAAATGAAAAAATACCGGATTCATCGGATGCCATTGAAGAAGATGTGGCAGAATCACAAGATCGCACCATCTGGCAAAAACCCTACGACATCATCAGTTTGCTCGGTCCTCTGGAAGATAAGGTGATTGCAGACATTGGTGCGGGTAGTGGTTATTTTTCCTTTAGATTTATTCATCAGGCAAAAAAGGTAATTGCGATTGATATCGAAAAGGAATTGATCGACATGATGAATGCGGAAAAAACTTATTATAAACCGGATATTCAGAAACGCTTTGAAGCGAGGCTTGCTACACCCATGGACCCAAAATTGAATAAGGGGGAAGTAGATATTGTTTTTTTATCCAACACTTATAGTTACCTGACTCAACGCGTCACTTATCTCCGTTCCCTAAAAGATAAGTTTAAAAATGGTGGACAAATCATGATTGTAGATTTTAAGAAAAAAATCACCCCGATTGGTCCGGATTTGGCACACCGTTTAGCACAAGGAGATGTGGAGCGGGAATTGATAGATGCCGGCTATGAAATTATCCATTCGGATGATAATAAACTCCAATACCAGTACATCATAATGGCTAGACCAAAAGATTAATCTTTTACTTGGGAACGTAACCAAGCCGGTTTTGCTTTTTTTATTTGGGTAAAAACAGGACAATTTTCAACATGGGCTCCTGGTAGATATCCTGTACTCAATAAAAATTCGTTCACAATTTCCCCTCCTGTAAATTTAAATTGCTTTTTGAAAATTTTCACCCATTCTTCTTTTGTTTTTGGATGATGGTGATCCAACCATTTTTTAAAAGATCCAAAAGATTGCTGAAGTGATTTAATTTCATTTGCATTATGGATTGCAGCGGCTATTTTTAATCTGTTTCGAATAATGCCTGGATCCTCCAGTAGCCTGTTGATATCTTTATCTTTGTAGGAAGATATTTTTTGAATATTAAAATCGTGATATGCTTTTCTGAAATTTTCCTGCTTGTTCAAAATGGTAGTCCAACTTAATCCCGCTTGATTAATTTCCAATAGCAACCTTCCAAACAATTCATCATCTTCTAAAATCGGAAATCCGTAAGCTTGATCATGATAAATTCTGTGTAGACTGGTTGGTTCCATTTTTGCGACTACATCACAGTAGGTTTTTGGTTTTTCCATTTTAATTTTTCAACGAATTTATAAAATTACATTATCTCTATAGCATCCATTTTTTATTACCAATTAAAACCTTACTAATTCTAACCATTCTAGAATATTCTCTTGGTATGCAAACAAATCTTTGGATTTGTTAACGATCATTTTTTGGATTAAATCTTTATGGTGCTTAACTGGAAAATTCATGGCATGACACATCAAGGCCAATTCAGTCATAGGAATAGAATTTTTCTTCTCTGTCGAAATATTTTCATTCATGTTTAATTTCAACCATTCCAAACATACCAATTCAGCTTTTCGACGGTCACCTCCAAATTTATGGACAATCATTTTGGTGATTTGTTTTTTTAGAAGATTTCCGGAGAATATTTTTTCTTTAATAAGACTAAGTCTGACATTACATTCTGTAAATTTTTTTAAAGTTGGAGGTTTGGTGCGGTATGCTTTATCTTGTTTTATTTTTTCCCATTCCCTGGCAGCCAATAAGTAAAGCGATCTTTTCACCGGCCGGAAACCCATGCGATAATAAAACCAAAACGCACCCGATTCTATTCCTTCAGGATTATCTTTTCCGTATTGATATGGCTCTACTTCAAAGTGAAGCACACCAAAAACCTGGTGATAAACCCGTAACAATTGATTAAAGAAAAATGTGGACTCTCCTCCTCTGAACCATTCAAATATATTTACGCCAATCAAAGCATGTTTTCCAAAAATCCAGGCTCCTCCATAAGCTGCAGGATAGCCGTTCTTATACAAGGTATACCCAACATAGGATTCAGGATACAATTGCTTTTCGGTTTGCATGGTGAACAGAGCAATGGATGTTCCCCGTTCAAGTGCAAAATAACGAATGCTGCGAGGATCCATATAGCTTACGGGATCCGTTTCCCGCTGAAGCAATGCCAGCTTTATTCTGGAACTTGTTATGATGGCTTGTTTATCTTTTTGTGATAATTTTCTATCTAAGATAACTGGGATTTTGACCCATTCTTCTGTCTGGATTTTCTTGATCCAGTCTTTTTGCAGGTAAGTTTTTTCAAATTTAATTTTGTTGTAACTCCGGGAGACTTTTAGATCTAGTGTAAGCCTGATGACCAATTTTTGTCGCTCAAACAAATAATCCCTGATGGCAGCTTGCTGGTCCAGTTTGGAGAACTGCCCTAATAGGAAATTTAAATATTGATCCGGTTTGATTTTTAAGGCAGATAGAAGTTGTGTATTGTTTAATTCCTGTTGGACGATATCTCTTTCATAGGCGGGCAGGCAGAGCCATAAGGCTTCATTCAGGGTATAGGCATCTTCTGGATAATTGTCCAAATCGACATCGATTTTATTTTCTTTCAGCCAGCAGATAAGTGCATAGGAAAAATAGGAATATATTTTGGAATAAGGTAGTCCGCTGTTGTCTAGTATGTCCTGATGTTTGTTCCCAAAACGCTTACACCATTGACTTATTTTTTTTAGTTCACCGGACGCCCAGGTGCTTGTTTTTAGATGGTTTGGATGTGCGAGAATAAACATTAAAAAATCATGGTAGGCTATAACATTTTCTGCATTTAATTTTATTGCATTTTCCTTTCGGTGATAAAATGGAGCAGATGTTTTAATTTCCTTGATCGAATTTATGTATTCATGTTTCAGAATTTGAATAAGCTCCGTTGAATTTGGTTTCATGAGTTCAATGAATTGGTTTTTCTAATAGATTATTTTTTAGAAGATTTTGCCTTACTGTTGAATTCCAGGGCAAGATTAATCCAAAATTCAAAATCTTTTTTGGTTCTCATTCCATCTTGAGAAACCATTATATATCCTTTCATTGGCCGTTTGGTAAAATCCATAATCCGACAACCTTCTCTCTCCAATACAAAATCCTGTAATTGCGGATCAATCCGACACATGAGTTCGTCTTTAATGATTCCTACACACATCTTATGATTGTACATAAATGTCAGGCCTCCCATCATTTTCTTTTCTTCAACATGGTCAAGATGCTGAAGTGCAATTCTGATCCTTTGTGCAAGATTTTCGTCAAATGCCATTTTTTATATTTGATGTAATTTATTGAAATTAGTTTCTCCTCACCTCTGCTGGTAAACTTGTATTCGTATTATGAATTTAAATTGTCTAATATCGCAAAATATTGTTGCATTGTTTTTAATGGTTTATCCTTAACCCGCAATACTCACACCGATAAGCCTTCCTATGCCAAAAGTAATTGCAGCCGCAATAAGTCCGAATAGAACTTGTCTGAAGCCGGAATACCAAACGCTCTTTCCAGTAAATAACGTAATCGCAGCACCGATTGAAAAGAGTCCGACCGCACTGAATGCCGTGCTGATGGCTACAGCTTTCATGCCACCTGTAAAAAAGAAAGGAATAACAGGTATAATGGCACCTACGGCAAATAGGATAAATGATGTGATGGCTGCCTCCATGGCAGAACCTTTTAGCTCATCCACATTAATGCCCAACTCTTCTTTAATCAATACATCATGAGACTTTTCTTTGTCGTTCATGATTTCTTTGGCCATGCTCCTTGCTTGTTCTTCAGGAATGCCTTTTGACCGATAAATCAAGGCAAGCTCTCTTTCTTCTCCTTCCGGATTGGTTTCCAGTTCTTCCAGTTCAAGTTGAATTTGATTTTCCGAAAGTTCCTGCGAACTCTTTACAGAAATCCATTCCCCCAATGCCATCGAAAGTGCACCGGCTAAAAGCCCAGCCATTCCGGCAAGAAGTACTTCATCTTTTCCACTGGTGGCACCGGCAATCCCCATGATTAAACTAAAATTAGAAACCAAACCATCATTACCACCCAATACAGCGGCACGGAGTGCATTGCCACCTACGGACCGGTGTCTTTTTTCAAATCTGGCCAAACTCGATCCTGCTACATTAGGTGAATTTTCAAGAATATTTTTCAAAATAGAGACATGGGCTGTATCCGAAATGGAGGATAGTGTTTGCGTGGTTGTTCGTGCTTTTTGAATGGATCCGGATAGATTTTTTTCTGTATCCATCAATATGCCCAGTAAAAAATCGTTACCCATAATTTTGGCAAGAAAGGTCAAGAATTTGGCCCGACTCGAAGGCTTAGGCATTAAGCTTAGATCCAGCTTGCTTTTATTCATAAATGCAGTGGCATGACTGGTTTCAATTTCACTCATTTCGTGAAATATTTTTGCAACATGTAGATCCTCTTCACGATCTGCAATAAATTTATACAAGAAACCCGCGTCTACTTCGGTTTGGATGTTTTTAAGATTGATCATAAGATGATGTTTTGGACAAGATAAAGTGCTTATTATTCAGTTTTATGTTTTTTTTTGATTTTCATAAATTATATTTAATCCTGGATTATAAGAGTTCCTGATTATAAATATATCTGGACTATGTAGATTTAAATATATTACAAAAATTCTTCTCTGGTGTATAAATTTGGATAATGTCAGACATCACTTAGGGATGATTTAAAAGTTAGATCAGACTTAAGAATAGAAAACACATTGAATTTGTAAAGTGTAACTAAAGTTGCTTAGTTTTAAGATTTAAGAAAAGACCTTTGCACAAGCAAAAAATATTCTCATGGAAATTATAGGTTATTTGTCTTCCATCATAATAGGTGTCTCCCTAGGACTGATAGGAGGTGGGGGAAGCATTCTCACCGTACCGGTATTGGTATATCTATTTGGAACGGAACCGGTATTGGCAACCGCATACTCGCTTTTCATAGTGGGGCTGACCAGTGCGGTAGGGTCCGTAGATTATTTGAAAAAAGGACTCGTTAACATCAAGACGGCCATTATCTTTGGAATTCCATCGATTATTGCAGTATTTGCTACCAGGGCCTACATCGTGCCGGCCATCCCTAAAGAAATTTTCAGTGTAGGTGGATTTGTTGTGACGAAAAGTATTTTTTTGCTGATATTGTTTGCCTTGCTCATGATCGCCGCATCCTACAGCATGATCAAAAAAGACATGCCAAAACCAAAGGAATCAGAAGGGCCGCAAAAATTTAATTACCCACTGATTTTGATTGAAGGCGCAGTAGTTGGGGTTTTGACCGGTTTGGTTGGGGCAGGGGGAGGATTTCTCATCATTCCTGCATTGGTCGTGCTAAGTAAACTTCCTATGAAAGAGGCTGTTGGGACATCACTGGCCATCATCGCAGCCAAGTCACTCATTGGTTTTTTGGGAGAAGGAGCCAACACCCACATGGATTGGAAATTATTATTAACAGTTTCAGCTTTTGCCATAGCAGGAATTTTTATCGGCACCGCACTATCCAGAAAAATTGATGGCGCCAAATTGAAACCTGCCTTCGGTTGGTTTGTTTTAGTAATGGGCATTTATATTATTCTGAAAGAGACTGTGTTTGCCGGATAATGGAGAATAAGCATAAAAGCGAATAAGTGCGATATAAGATTGATCAATTTTTATTTACCATGCTTTGGAAATGTAACTTAAGTAACCAAATGCAAATTTTAATTGTTTGAAATTTGCACCATCATTAAACACAAAAATATCATGGAAAATAATTTAAATACAATGATGCCTCGGATAGGAGATCAGGCTCCGGATTTTAAAGCCTTGACTACAATAGGGGAATTGACATTTTCTGAATACAATAAATCAAATTGGGTAATTCTTTTTTCACATCCGGCAGATTTTACCCCAGTATGCACAACAGAAATGAGCGGATTTGCTACACAGGGCGATTTTTGGAAAGAGCACCAAACTAAACTTCTGGGTTTAAGCATTGACAGTATACATGCGCACATTGCCTGGGTTAATGCAGTGAATGAGAAAACCGGCGTGTTGTTTGACTTTCCGATTATAGCTGACCTGGATATGAAAATTGCTAAATTGTATGGTATGTTGCAACCGGGGGAGAGTGAAACAGCTGCAGTGAGGGCAGTGTTTTTTATAGACCCAACCGGTAAAATTCGCCTCATTATGTACTACCCATTAAATATAGGCAGGAATATGGAGGAGATTAAACGAGTGTTGATTGCATTGCAAACTTCGGACGAACATAAAGTGGCCATGCCACTCAATTGGATGCCTGGGGATAAAGTGATAGTGCCAGCGCCAAAAACACTCGAAGCCTTGGAAGAACGCAAGAACTCCAATTTAGAAATGGTAGATTGGTATCTTGCTAAAAAATCATTGTAAATTGGAATTGTAACTGTAGTTACCAACGAGTTAATTTTATCATTAGAAATTTGCACTAAACTTTATAAAAAAGAATTTATGAATATTGAACAAATTTATACAGGTTGTTTAGCACAGGGAGCTTATTACCTTACTTCCGAAGGAGAGGCAGCTATCATTGATCCCCTAAGAGAGATTCAGCCTTATTTGGAGCGTTTAGCCAAAGACAAGGTAAAATTGAAGTACATTTTTGAAACACACTTTCATGCGGACTTTGTTTCAGGCCATGTGGATTTGAGTAAGAAAACCGGGGCCCCAATAGTGTATGGTCCAAATGCTGCTTGTGAATTCGATTGCATTTCAGCCAAAGATGAACAGATCTTCGAAATAGGAAAAATAAAAATTAAAGTATTACATACACCGGGACATACGATGGAGAGTACGACTTTTCTTTTGATCGATGAGAATGGAAAGGATCATGCTATTTTTTCGGGGGATACCTTATTTCTTGGGGATGTGGGAAGACCGGATCTCGCACAGAAGGCGGCTAACATGACCCAGGATCAGTTGGCAGGATTGCTGTACGATAGTTTATATACCAAGATCATGCCCCTGTCTGATGAAATAATCGTCTACCCGGCACATGGCGCAGGAAGTGCTTGCGGAAAAAATATGATGAAGGAGACAGTGGATACATTGGGAAATCAAAAGAAGGTAAACTATGCTCTGAATCAACCCAACAAAGAGGCCTTCATTAAAGCTGTAACAGAGGGACTTTTACCGCCTCCTGCCTATTTTGGTTCTAATGTAGCCATGAATAAAAAGGGATACCGCAATGTAGAAGAGGTCATCAACAGTGGGATGACTGCTTTGTCACCGGCTGAATTTGAAACGGTTGCTGAAACCTCCGGAGCAGTAATTTTGGATACCCGCGACAGTGCTATTTTCTGGAAAGGTTTTATTCCGCAATCCGTTAACATCGGACTGAATGGTGATTTTGCCCCATGGGTCGGCGCTTTGATGGTGGATGTTACCCAACCAATCTTATTGGTTACGGAATTGGGAAAAGAGGAGGAGACAGTAATTCGACTAAGTAGAGTAGGCTTTGATAATGTAATTGGTCATCTCAAAGGTGGATTCGAAGCTTGGGCTGCTGCAGGATTGGAAACGGATACCGTCAATAGAATCAGCGCAGAGGAATTTGCAAAAAGATACAAAAAGGATGAGTCTGTTGTCTTTGATATCCGAAGAGAAACTGAGTATGCCGCTGAGCATGTGGAGGAAGCCTACAGCAAGCCACTGGCCTACATCAACGAATGGGTAAAAGACATCAAACCAAATGAGCACTTCTTCATGCATTGCGCAGGAGGGTATAGAAGTATGATTGCTTCCAGCATCCTTCAGGCAAGAGGATATAGAAATTTTACTGAGGTAGAAGGTGGATTCAAAGCAATAGCAGAAACCTCCGTGCCCAGAACAAATTTTATATGCCAGTCTAAAGTAATGAACATCTAGAGCTTAATAGTCCATAGTTAAAAATCACAAGTAGATAATTAGTAATCAAGAGTGAGTAATTCTTGATCTCTGTTGGATTTTTTATATAATCAAATTCTAAAATCAATAAAAAATGAGTTTTTTAAGTAGCCTTTTTGGGACGAATACGGGTAATTCAAATTTAACCAAACTAATCGAAGAAGGAGCATTTTTAGTAGATGTAAGATCTCCCCAGGAATTTGCATCAGGTAGTGTTAAAGGTGCAGTAAATATTCCGGTGGATTTTATTTTGAAAAATATCTCAAAATTCAAAGATAAAAAAAACATCATAGTTTTCTGTCGCAGTGGCAACAGATCAGGGATGGCAAAATCGGTTTTGGAACAAAATGGGATTAAGAATGTCACCAATGGTGGAACCTGGCAAGATGTCGCAGCTTGCGTAAAATAAAAAAGTTCTAAGCGCATTTGTTTTAAGGACTCGGGGGTCTAAAATGGGCTTTGATAATTCGGGGGTTTGTTTATTTTTACAGAGTATTTATTCAAATTGCAATAGCGTTTAACCAGTTATGGACAAAATTAAAGTTCTTATTCCGACTGATTTTTCTATACAATCGGATTATGCATACATCATGGTATCAAAACTTAATGAACACATTGATGTCGAGGTTCATTTTCTTCACGTACTGAATGTTCCGGATACAGTTACCCTGAGTCCGACAGGAGTGATCGAAACTTGTGGTGAAATTGATGTAAATTATGTCCGTTCACAAAAGCAAATTGCGGAGCGTAAACTTCAACAGCTGGTTGAAGTGTATGGTGCGCATGTAAATACAGCTTTGGTTTTTGGCAGAACTACAGATTCAATTGTTGAGTACGCTGAAAAAAATAATTTTGAATTGATTGTAATGGGTACCAAAGGGGCCTGGGGTTTGAAGGAGAAAATTTCCGGCAGTGAGACACAGATGATTGCACGAAAATCCAGAATTCCTTTACTCTCTTTAATGTGTGATCGTTCAGAATTGGAAATTAAAAATTTGCTGATGGTCCACAATTTTCTCGAAGAAGTTAAAATCCGATTCGACCTCTTTAGAAAAATTGTTAAAGCTTTCCATCCAAAAATACACCTTCTCCAAATGACGGATTCGCAGGACAAGGGTCGGATTTCAAAGATCCATGAGGCAATGGATATTTTTGCCCGACAAAATGAATTGGAAGGCTATGAAAAACATGTCATTCAGGATAGAGATGTAGAGAATGGAGTGATCCATTTTAATCAAATGAATAACATGGACCTGATTTGCATTGGAACGCATGCCAAGGGAGGAATATTCCACAGCAGTGCAACAGAGAAGCTCATCAACCACATGTACAAGCCAATTATTTCTTTTCATCTGAATTAATGCATAGAAAATGTTAGAACTTATCAAGCAACCATGGCCTTGGTGGATTTCAGGATTTTTGATCTCGGCCATCATGTTTCTTTTGCTGTATTTTGGTAAATCGTTTGGGTTTTCATCCAATCTGAGAACTATATGTGCGGCTGCAGGAGGCGGCAAATTTGTCAAATTTTTTGACTTCAACTGGAGGACCCAAATGTGGAATTTAACTTTTTTGTTGGGTGCAATTCTGGGCGGATTTATAGCATCAACGATGCTTTCTTCCGGAGAACCCGTTCAAATTTCAGAGCAGACCATTAAAGATCTTGGCGAACTTGGCTTTCAACCCCCAACTTCACTTCAGCCGGAGGAATTGTTCAGTATGAAAAATGCTTTTACTTTAAAGGGATTTCTAATACTTGCTTTAGGAGGGTTAATGGTTGGTTTTGGATCACGCTATGCTGGCGGTTGTACTTCCGGACATGCTATTAGTGGAATGTCAGATCTGCAGATTCCTTCCCTCATTGCAGTTATTGGATTTTTTGCAGGAGGTTTGTTGATGACTTATTTAATTTTTCCTCTGATATTTTCATAAATAATCACTGAATCACAATTAAAGGTATGAAGCTTTTAAAATTTTTATTGGTAGGAATGATCTTTGGCATTGTGATGGCTAAGTCTGAGGCCATGTCGTGGTATCGCATTCAGGAAATGTTTCGATTTCAGGCGTTCCATATGTACGGGATTATAGGAACCGCGGTTACCCTTGGTGTGTTGGGTGTTTTATTGATTAAAAAGTATTCCATACGTGACTTTGACGGAAACCCAATTCTATTTCCTCCTAAAGAAAAGTCTGTATGGCGTTATCTTTTAGGTGGAATCATATTTGGTTTGGGATGGGCACTAAGTGGTTCCTGCCCCGGGCCAATGGTTGTAAATATTGGTTACGGATTTTATACCCTCACCATAGTTTTCTTTTTTGCCATTGTTGGCACTTACCTATATGGTATAGTGAAAAATAAGCTTCCTCACTAGACCGAATTTAAACATACAGGAATGAGCCTTGAAGCAAAGGATAACGTAAGGAAAGGTCTGGTCTTGTTTTTTCTGGTCGTCTTGGTTTTAATTATATTTTGGGTTTTTCTATTGGTGATTCTTCCAAAATATTACCATCATGAAGATACAGTAAATGAGACTGCTAATTTTGGTTCCAACAGTATTGTGGTGGAAAGGTTAAAGCAATTGCCAAAAATTAAAAAACCTTTTTGGAAAGCAGCAAATACATCTTTAATTGAAGATTCGTTGTTGCGTGTAAAGGTTGAATATGGCAAGGAACTTATTGCCCATACTGCTAAGTTTTTGGGCCCTAATGGCACCATTGCCAAACTAAGTAATGGAATGAATTGTCAAAATTGTCACTTGGATGCAGGAACTGCGACTTTTGGCAACAACTATGGATCTGTGGCATCCACCTATCCTAAGTTCAGAGCGAGAAGTGGTTCAGTAGAAGATATTTATAAACGTATAAATGATTGTTTTGAACGCAGTCTCAATGGAAAGTCCTTGGATACCAACAGCAACGAGATGCAAGCGATTAAAGCATATATTGAATTCATTGGCTCTAATGTAAATAAAGGAGAAAAGGCAGAAGGTTCAGGCTTAAAAGAAATTAAATATTTGGGTAGAGCAGCAAATCCCGAAAATGGGAAACTAGTGTATGTTACAAAATGCCAAAGTTGTCACCAGAAAAATGGTGAAGGGACTTTGACCGTGGATAAAACGGAATATACTTATCCGCCTCTTTGGGGAAATCATAGCTATAACGATGGAGCAGGATTGTACAGGATAAGTAATTTTGCAAAATATGTGAAGAGCAATATGCCTCTTGGTGCCACCCACGAAAATCCTCAACTCAGCGATGAGGAAGCCTGGGATGTGGCTGCATTTGTAAATGCTCAATCGAGACCCCATAAAAACGCATCAAAAGATTGGCCTGATATTTCAAAGAAACCAATCGATCATCCCTTCGGCGCTTATGCGGATGGATTTTCTGAAAAACAACATAAATTCGGTCCTTTTAAACCGATTCAGGATTTTTACGAAAAAAAGCATTAGAATGACTCAGAAACGTAGGGATTTTATCAAACAATTAGGGATTCTTGGTGCCTCAACTGGATTGGTTGGCACAGTACCTATGACGGATGTACTTTATCCGGAAAGTGAAGAAAAAACAGTTGATGATTTTGCTTTGGATAAGCCATTAGTATTAAATATTTTACAGACTACGGATGTGCATTGTCAGTTGCATCCGCACGATGAACTTTTCTGGGAAAACAACCAATCTGTATTTAGAAAAACGGGGGGCTATGCCTATTTAGCGACCTATTTTAAAAATGAAAGATCGCGTAATCCAAACACTTTCATTTTAGATACTGGCGACATGTTTCAGGGTAGTGAGTTGTCTGTTAAAACTACCGGAGAATCATTGGTTCCGATTTTAAATGCTTTAGATTATAACTTGTATATTCCGGGCAATTGGGAGGTTATTTATTATAAAAAAGCCATGCAGAAACTTTTAGGCTCCCTTAACGCACCAAAGATTTGCACAAACATGTTCCACGATCTTGGAGATGGTAAGAAAGGGGAACTTATTTTTCAACCTTACCATGTGTGGAATGTGGGAGGAGTAAAAATTGGCTTTATCGCTTATACTGACCCATTGGTCCCAATCAGACAATCACCAAACTACAGCAAAGGAATTATTTATTCACACCCTGAATTCAACTTGCCATACTATATTGATCTGCTTCGTAATCAGGAACAATGTACTTATGTAATTTTACTTTCACATTTGGGTTTGTCCCAACAACTCAATCTTTCCAATCAGGAAATCTGCAATGGAGTGGATTATATTTTAGGCGGGGATACGCATGAAAGGGTAAGAAAACCTATTGTCGGCAAATATGCGAAAGTGGTAGAACCGGGTGCTTTTGGTTCTTTCGTTGGCAAACTGCAGCTCACGATTCAAAATGGAAAAGTAATTAAAGATGAATATGAATTGGTTGAAATCAATACTAAAAAAATAAAACCAAATAAATCAGTTCAGAAAATTATTGATGAAAAGGAGTTGCCGTTTAAGAAAGACATTACCCAAGTAGTAGGCTACAGTACCATTCCATTGTATCGTTATTTTGTAATCGAAAATACAATGGATACTTTAATTTTAGATGCTCTGCGTTGGCGAATGCCGGACATGGATGTTGTATTGTCCAATGGATTTAGATTTTGTCCGCCAAGGGTAACTCCTGACTACACCGGAAATATTCCCATCACCAATGGCTATATTTACGATATGTTACCTGTTGACAGTACTGTCAGACAGGCAGAAGTTACAGGCAAACAAATCAGTGAATGGTTAGAAAAAGAATTGAATAATGTGTTTGCAAAAAATGCATCTGAGCGTTTTGGTGGTTGGGTCATAAAATTCCATGGAATGAAAGTCAGCTTTAAGGCATTTGGAGAAAAGGGAAAGCGGGTGCAGGAAGTATTAATCAACAACAGGGCTTTGGAAGCAGACAGAATTTATAAAATTTGCGCCTGTGAACGCGATGGCGATCCGGAGGATATGTTGTGTCGGATTAAAGGCGTAAAAAATCCAAAAAATACTCCTTATACGCTTCATACAATGCTCAGAGATTATTTAAAAGTAAGCTCTCCGGTAACCCCTGTACCACATAACAATGCGATTGCATTGGATGCGCCTAAGTCCCTTCTTACACAGGTATGGGGAGTTGATTATGAGTTTAAATAATAGATAAAATTATACCATGAACAACATTAAAGTATTACTTGCAGCATTATTGATGTTTGAAATTTTTCCTGCGGTGAATGCACAAGAGCAGGATCAAAAAATCGATCAGCATAGTATGGAAGCAAAATCCTATAGAGTGATTTTTCAATTGGTAAGTGGAGATACATTAGCACATAAGGCTCTTATGCGGCAGTTAAACAATCTGTTGACAGTAGATCCAAAAATAAAAATTGAAGTTGTCTGTCATGGACCGGGTTTAGATCTGCTGCATAAGGACAAGAGTCAGTTTGCAAATGGAATTCAGGAAATGTTGGTAAGAGGAATAGTTTTTGACGCTTGTGAATTTTCAATGAAAGAACGCAAAGTGGCAAAAGAGCAACTTTTGCCAGGGATTGCTACCGTCCCGGCAGGTATTTATCATATTGTGAAAAAACAATCTGAAGGTTGGTACTACATCAAAGCCGGTTTTTAAAAATAGATCTACAATTGTTTTATGAATTTCGTCTGGTTTACACTCATAGTGTCCCTATTGGTTATTTTATGTTTTTCAAATATTCAGGCACAGCATCAGGACTTACAGGAGAAACCAGGTATCTGGAAAAGTTCCGAATTGGATTCTACGGATACAAACAACTTGTTGAGCGCATTTCGACGTGGAAAATTCAACGGTCACTTTCGCTATTTTTTTATGGCGACAGATAATGAATCCGGATTGACAGACTATTTTGCGAATGCCGGTGGTGGAGGTTTGCGTTACGAAACAGACAAGTTTAAGGGATTTCAATTTGGTGTCAGCGGTTTCTATATTTTTAATCTTGGTTCAAGCGATCTAACAAAAAAAGACAGTGCAACCAACCAACTCAGTCGTTATGAATTGGGTTTATTTGATGTCGAGAATCCGGAAAATAAAAATGACATCAACCGGTTGGAGGAATTTTATTTGAAATATCATTTCAGAAAATCTTATTTGCAGTTTGGAAAATTTCTTTTAAATTCTCCATTGATCAACCTGCAGGATGGAAGAATGAGACCATCAGTTGTGGAGGGGATTTGGATGGAATTATTTTCCGGCAAATTATTTAAAATTGAAGGAGGGTTTCTCTATAATTTCTCTCCACGATCTACCACCAAATGGTATTCAGGGGTCAAATCAATAGGATTGTACCCATCCGGTGTGCAGACGGGTGGTATGCAGAGCAACTACTTTAATAATTTAAACAGTAATGGCGCAGGTGTTTTGGGGATAAGCTACAACAGAAATGCAAGGTTCAAAATTTCTATTTGGAATTACACAATAGATAACATTCTGAACTCGGCATTGCTGCAAAGCGATTTCACCATTTTTAAAGAAAAAAAATCAACCTTATCTTGCGGGATTCAGCTAATCAGGCAAGACGCCATTCAAAATGGAGGAAACACAGATCCATTAAAAACCTATATTCAGAAGGGCAGTAAATCGATGGTGTTCAGCGGAAGAATTGTATTTAAAAATTCCTTTCTGGAGACCTCCCTGAATTATACAAGAATCACCAGTCATGGCCGATATCTTTTCCCCAGAGAATGGGGTAGGGACCCATTTTATACATTCATGCCCAGAGAAAGAAATGAAGGCTATGGTGATGTGCATGCCTCGGTTGCTAAAATTAATTATTTTTCGAAATCAAAACGTTTTACTACTGGTTTAGCAATTGGTTATTTTGAATTGCCGGATGTAAAAGATTTTAAGCTTAATAAATACGGTATGCCTTCTTATTTTCAATTGAACGCAGAGGTTCGTTATCTGTTCAGTGGTAAGCTACAGGGCTTTGAATTGTACGCACTTTTTGTATCAAAAATTAAAAATGATACAACGTATGACAATCCAAAATACATCATTAATAAAGTAGGGATGAACCTTTATAATTTGGTACTGAATTATCGATTTTAAATACTTTCTAAATTAAAAAGTTTTAAATGAATATCCACTTCGTGCAAAGTAATTATAATGGTTTAGATTCTTTTTAAAGAACCCAATAGTATTATATTGGATTTGGAAATTTATATAATACAAGTATTATTCCCTCACAATCAACTCTTCTCTTCCCGGTCCTGTTGATAGATATTTTACACCCAGATTGCAAAGCTTTTCGATTTGCTGTACATAATAGATTAGAGATTCTGGCAGTGAATCAAAGTTATTGTCATGCTTCAACGCCGTCTCCCATCCCTTGAAACTATTGGTATGGGTGGAAGTCACTGAATTCAGGTCAAATGGAATCTCATGTGTCAACTCATTACCTACCTGGTATCCATCTACCAGAGAAATTTCTTCAAAATTATTCAGCACATCAATTTTAGTGATGCACAAGTCGGTAACTCCATTCACCATAATGGCATATTTGAGTTGTACTAAATCCAACCATCCGCAACGTCTCGGCCGACCTGTTGTGGCACCGAATTCTTTTCCTTCCTTCCTCAGTCTTTCACCGGTAGCATCCAATAATTCTGAAGGGAACGGCCCGGAGCCTACCCGTGTGCAATAGGCTTTGGCAATGCCTATGACTTTACGAATTTGATTGGGAGGCACTCCCAGTCCGGTACAAACGCCGGCAGTAATGGTATTGGATGACGTTACAAAAGGATAAGTGCCAAAGTCCACATCCAGCATGGTGCCCTGAGCCCCCTCTGCCAGCAGGTTCTTACCCTTGGCGAGCATTTCTGCCAGCCAGTATTCTGCATTTACTTTTCTTAATTTTCTAAGATTGTCAAGGCTGTTCATCCATGCTTCTTCATCTGCTTCAATATTAAATTCCACTTCAGGAAATTGTCTGATGAATTGAAGGTGTTTTTGTTTGAGTACCTGATATTTTTGATCAAAACCTGCCTGCTCAATGTCTCCAACCCTCAATCCATTGCGCCCGGTCTTGTCCATGTAACAGGGACCGATGCCCCTAAGCGTGGAACCTATTTTTTCTTTGCCCTTGGAAGTCTCTGAGGCAAGATCAATCCAACGGTGACTTGGAAGGATCAGATGCGCCTTGTGTGAGACCAGCAACCTATCATGAAGATCCGGCACTGCATGTTTGATTTGGTCAATCTCTTTTACCAGTGTAGTGGGATCTATCACCACGCCATTACCGATTACATTTTGAACATTGGTTCTAAAAATTCCTGATGGGATGGTATGTAAAACATACTTGGTCCCATTAATGTATAGAGTGTGACCTGCATTTGGGCCCCCTTGAAATCGGCACACCACCTCATATTGATCGGCTAGAAAATCTACAATCTTTCCTTTCCCTTCGTCTCCCCATTGCAATCCAAGTATAACATCAACTGGCATCGTTAAAAGCTTTGATAAGGCGCGAAGTTAGGCAAATCCTCAGAAAAGCCACGGTAATTGAAAACTGCAATGTCCACATTTATATCAATTTTCCTTTTTTGCAGGATTTAACACAGGTACTTATCCTAAATTATTTGCCGAGGTCAATTACATTGAAATCACCAAACGCTAATTTGAATTTTATCCACTCTGGACATCAATTTGTCTTGAATATTTTAAACGTAGCGCTGCCAAGGTTTAAAACCTGCCTGAATATAGCTATATCGACCCTGGCTCAGTGTTTTGTCTTTAAAGAGCAGTCCCCATCGTGAGGTTTCCAGACTGCAAGGCACGGAATCAAGCAGCGTAAGTTCAAGCCAGGCCTCATGCATCCCTTTAGACCAATGAATGTCGTCCAAAAGCAACACCCCTTTGTCATTCAGCATTTGGAGCAATATCTGTACGTATTCCAACGTAGCGGCCTTTGAATGATCTCCATCCAGCATGATGAAATCATATTTCGTCTCCCGATTTTCTGATAAAAATTTTCTAAAATCCTGATGATGAAAATGAATATGACTGCAATTTGATTTGGCAGCCAGCTTCTTTGCAATATCAACGAACTGGCCATTTCCTTCTACACTGTCTTGCTGTAAACTTTTGGAGGCCAGCGCCAGACAGACACTGCTGGAACCAAGGCAGGCTCCTAGTTCTAGTATAGATACAGGCTTCAGGTATTTTACTAATCGGTATAACTCATGCAATTGTGCAGGCGGATGCAGTGCTTTTTTTGCAAATGCGCCAATAAGCAAGCCGCCTTGATTCCTTTTTTGACTGAATTCATCCACACTGATCAGTTCATTTCTGTTGACCAGGTGTAAATAATTCTCACCCAGGGTAGAGAAGTCATAATAATTGCGCTCTGCATCAAAACAAGATTCAATCAAATGAAAAAGATAGGGGCTGTGAAATCGATATCTTGTATTTGCTTTGAAATAATAGCGGAGATAAACCACTATTTTCTGCAAAAACTGCGAAATGCCTGACATATTAACGGCGAATATATATAAAAAATTTATATTTGTGTTTTACTAAATCCTCTAACCATGGGAATAAGGATCTTAGTTTTTGCAATAATTGTTTTTTTGTCAATGCTACCTGTATCAGGGCAAGTGACATTTAAGTTTACTGAAAAGCCATTTCAGCAACAGTTTTTTTCAGGCATTCCGGTTTGCGTCGCGGACTTTAACGGTGATTTTGTGGATGATTTGCTGGTGGTCGATCAGTCAAAAAAAATATGGCTCGGAATCAATTCGGGAAAGGCTGTTTTTATTTGGAAAGACCTGCAGGTAAAATCCAACATTGCCTTGTGGTCCGTCTCTGCAGCCGATTTGGATAGAAATGGTTTCAATGACATCGTTTTGGGTGCCGATCAATTAGGGGTTTTTGTACTTTACAACGATGGTTCCATATTTAAAAAGGAATGGGTGGATGCTTCTTCCTTTTTTTCTCAGGGAGCCAGTCTTTATGACATCAACAAGGATGGTTGGGTCGACTTTAGCATCTGCAATGACAATGAGAAAAGTCGCGTTTTTGAAAACATTTCCGGTAAGCTGGTAAACAATGAAAGCTGGATAGATTTATCGATGCCTGTCAAGGCAAATGAGGCCGGTAATTATGGCATTCTATGGAGTGATTATGATCAGGATGGTGACGGTGATCTCTACATTTCAAAATGTCGTGCCGGCGTTACAGACCCCAATGATCCCAGACGAATCAACTTGTTTTATGTGAATGAAAATGGCAGCTTTTCAGAAAGGGGAGCGCAATTGGGTGTGGATGATCATGAACAAAGCTGGATGACGGTCACCGGAGATATGAATGGCGATGGGCTGAATGACCTGTTGGTTGGCAATCACTATGGACCCTCCAAAGTATTCATGCAGCAAGCTGATCACAGCTTTGAAGATTTTACCAATGCATCTGGATTCAAGCCGGAGGCGGTCGTTATCCAATTTGCCCTAAGGGATTGGGACAACGATGCAGATCTGGACATTCTGCTCTCTGGATCAGGTACCGAATTGTGGATAAACGATGGATTGGGACATTTTGACAAAGCAACAATTAATCTCGCAGATAAACCCTTAAGCTCCTTTGCAGTGGGGGATTTGAACGAGGATGGTTATCTGGATTTATATTCTTCTTATGCCTACTTACTAAATGAGCCCAACAATAGAGTGGACCGGATTTGGTTGAACCCCGGTGGACAAAATCATTATGTGCAACTTGGTTTGAAAGGAGTCAGCTCAAACCTGAATGGCATCGGAAGCAGAGTTTTTCTTTATTCAGGTGGAAAACAACAATACCGCGAAGTTCAGAGTGGAGAGTCTTTTGGAATTCAGAACAGCCTGAATCTTCATTTTGGATTAAATGATTCAAAGTCCATTGACAGCCTGGTTATTTATTGGCCTTCGGGAATCAGACAAGTGTTTAACCAACTAGAAGCGGATCAATTCTATTTGATCACGGAAGGCAAATGCATCCGCCAACAACCAGAAATATTTCCAGCAAAAGACAGTATTTTATGCAGTAACCAGATTATTGAAATATACGGTTCGTCAAGTCTTCAAAACATTCGGTGGAACATAGGAGCCAATTCACAAAAATTAAACATCGATTCTGCCGGAGTTTATTTCTATACTCATACAGATTCTTCCGATTGTTATTCAGTGTCGGAAAATTTTACTTTACTCATTGATCCGGTAGAAAAACCAAGGCTCAACCTCAATTATCAAAAAATCTTATGTGCAGGCGATGTGATTGAACTGTCGGTTCCGGAATTTGAACAAAAAGTGTGGTGGGATGGTAACCAGGATTCGATCCGATTGATCCGGGAATCTGGATTATACTTTGCTTCTGTAGAAGGCGTTTGTCAGACCTATGATTCAGATACGCTGGAAGTATGGGTACAGGATCCGGTGGAATTACTACAACTTAAAGGTGATACTTTGACTTCACCCGGAATTGCAACCCTCACCTCAGACAATCCGAATACCTTCTGGTTTAATACTTTGGAGGATTCTGTTCCGGTGTTTACAGGACCTCAATACCAGACGCCACTGGTTGACAAATCACGTTCATATTGGGCACAGGCCTTCCAAATAGGAAAATTTAAACATTCGTACGGGGGCATGAAAAGTCCTGTTTATGAAGGGGGAGCCTACCCGGCTGCTTTTTTGAATCCAAAGATGTTGTTTACCTCCTATCAGGATTTTGTTTTGGATAGTGTAAGTCTCTATACCGATACGAAAGGAAAGAGGGAAATTGTATTGTTAAGCGCCAGTGGAGCGACCTTGGCAACCAAACAGATTTTTCTGGAGGCAGGTTTCAATCGGGTGCATCTTGGGTTTTTATGTAAAGGTTCTAATGTAAATTACGCGCTTACTACCAATCCGGATACCAACAAGCTTTATTATGGAAACATTAGTCCTAGGTTGGAGCGTAGCAACAAAGGCTTTATCTATCCATTTTTCATACAAGATCTGTGCAGAATTACCAGTTCGGATTATGGGGACAGTTATTTCTACCACTTTTTTGATTGGGCAGTACGGCCCGCAGATAAGCTCTGTTTTGGAGAAAAACAAGAGGTAAAGATTGTCATTCAGCCTGTTTTCACTAATAATTTTCATCACAGTAACTGGACATTCGATCAAACTTCATCCGGAATATTTAGATTGAGCCATGCCGGTGGGACATCTGTTAGATTGAAGGTCTATGACCTCCATGGCAAGCTGTTGCATTTCGGAGAGGTAAAGGATGGAGAAAGTATCAATTTATCAAATCTGCCATCTTCGGTTTATCTTTTTTATGGGGTGGATCTCCATGGGAACACCAGAACTTTCAAGAAAATTCTGAAGTAAAGTCCGGGGTATTACAAAATTGATCCAAACCAATCAAGAATAAGACATTGGTTAATACCGGTATAAAAACATAAATAGTCCAAAAACCACGAAGTGAGAATTGAACGGTATTATTTGTTCAATTGCATTGGATTCATGCAAAAAAAAAAGGTCTGAAGATAAAATCTCCAGACCATGGGTGGATGACCGGGTTCGAACCGGCGACCCTCGGAACCACAATCCGATGCTCTAACCAGCTGAGCTACAACCACCATATGTCAGCAAAAAGCCGAATTGGACCGCAAAATTATAAATTTTGTATCAATATAACCTAATTTGTTTAAAGCATTTAATCGCCAATGTATTTTAAAAGCTGAATCTCCATCAATAGATGCAAATGGACTAACTGCCTTTGGGTCCAATCTCAAATTAGGCAAGAATTTTCAGTGTTTAGCTCTTTAAATTAAGATTTGGCTTGCCTGAATTATAAGGTAGCAAGAAAGTTATCTTTACCGAAAGGATTATTTTTTCTCTTAAAAATAGGTGCCAACATCAATTTTGTTAGACCTCAATTTAGTTGATATAGTGATGGTTAAACCTTATAGATAGTTTCTGTGATAGTTTGTAAAATTTGTTTAATTTTAAAAACTAATAAAAGGAATAAAATAATCAATGTGGAACGGATGAAACAAGTATTTAGATTGCAATTTATTTTCCTAAATTTATGTTTCTGCTATTCCCTTGCTCTAAAAGCTCAAACCTTGAATTTTTTTTTTAGGTTTCAATAGTAAACAAATATATGAAAGTGGTTTGCCATTAACTCTTAAAGATGAATTTAATCCTGGGCTAGGGGTAAATATAGGATTAGCTTACCAACGCACCTACAAGAAATTCCAAAATTGTGTTGAATTATATGGAACATGGGGGCATGCAAAACTAACCACCTGGAAGGGTGTTTCCGGTTTAGGAAGAATTTTGGGAATCATAGAGCCTCCAAATAAATATTTGTTACATGGAGTTGGCTTGGCAATAAATGCTCAATATCATTTAAATGAAATTATTTTCATAGGACCTCGATTCGGAATTGAATACAGGGGAAAGTATATAAATTCTTCACTTAATTTTAAAAGTCCCAGTTTTTATTACCATCTGGGATTGTTAATAGGAGTCGATTTTCACAATGTTTCAATTTATGGTATTGGGAAAGCAGACTTGAACCCATTTTACAAATCATACACAATTGATCATGCTTATACATACAAAGCTTATTCTGCTGAATGGTCAATAATCTTAGCTTATAGAATACTTCAATAATTACTTTTGAAAGCCAGCTATGCCTATAATCATTTCATTTTTTTTAATTTAATTATTATAAGAACACTTCTTGCCAATTAACATTCAACAAAAATTTTAACCATATGAATTTATCAATTCATATGCAATAAAATAATCATATGAATTTCCCTAAATTTGTCAGGATGAAAGCCATACACATTTGAATTTATTAATTTATCCAAAAGGCTTAAAAAACCGGGTAAATATCCCAAATTTGTTACCGAAACCTATTTGCATTAATTTGGATCATTCGCAAGAACAGTATGTCTTGCTCCTGCTCAAGGAGGGACGTGAAGAAGGTATAGACCTTTTGTTCAGGCACTATTATAAAGATCTGGTCCTCAAAATAAACCAGCTATTGGCTGACATCCATGCATCCGAAGACTTAGCACAGGAAATTTTTCTAGAAATCTGGAACAAAAGGCAGTCTATTGATATCGTTCAATCCTTCAGAGCGTATATTATGCGGGCAGGTACCAATAGAGCCATTAATTACCTGAAAGCAAAAAAATTAAGCTTTTCTGAAATCGATTTAGACCGGGATGATCAGCAAATGGATGCTCAGGATGAAGATGAGCTTGCACAGAAGGAAATATATTTTGAAAACCTGAGAGACAGTATCGCCTCATTACCGGAAAAGTGTAGGGTGGTGTTTTCTCTGAGCAGGTATGAGAAAATGACCTATTCCGAGATAGCAGCCCAGTTGAACATCTCCATAAAAACAGTAGAAAATCATATTTCAAAGGCGCTCAGAATACTTAAAGAAAATGCAAAATATTTAAAGGTATCATAGGGGTTTTTCCCAATAATCTTGTCATATTAGTGTAATTTATGGACCGCGGATTAATTTTTCATAAAAAACTCACCGGACAATTAAGTCCGGAGGAAGAGTTTGAATTGAACAACTGGTTTGAAGCTTCAGCCAATAATTTGGCAGAATATGAAGTATACAGCAAGCTATGGTCTGATTCTTTGGATTCAAAATCTACCATGGAGGTAAATGTTGAGGATGCATTAAAAAGATTTAAGAATATACCTGAAGTAAAGTCCCAGATGCGACCTGCAAAGGAGAAGGGGACACAAGGTTTAAAACTGTCTTTAAGCAAATGGTCTATTGCAGCAGGTTTGTTTATTGTTGTTTTTCTAGCTTATTACCTGATTAGTCTGGTAGGTAATAATCAGAACCAGTTTTTGAAATATACCAACTCTACTGAACCTTTGAATTTAAAGGACGGATCAGTGGTAAATTTGAACTTAGGAGCAGAATTAAGCTATCCTGAATCATTCAAAACAAAAGTCAGAAGAGTTAAATTAACCGGAGAAGCCTTTTTTGACGTTGCGAAGGATGCTCAAAAACCCTTTATTATAGAAACTGGGGAGGGAGAAATAAAAGTAATAGGAACAAGTTTTAATATTCGTGATTTGACCTCAGAAAAAACCATGGAGGTTTTTGTAATCTCTGGAACGGTTCAATTCACTAATCAGGAAGGAACCATTGCCAAAACCTTGAATGCAGGGGATAAAATGTTGTATAATAAATCAAATCACGAAATATCCGTAGTCCGTCCTTCCGGGACCAATGACATTTCCTGGCACAGCAGGAAACTTGAATTTATTGATGTTCCGCTTTCACAGGTGATTGTTGATCTGGCTCGTTATTTTCATGCTGAAATTACCTTAAGTTCTCCATGCCTGGGCTTATTAAGGTATACCTCTCCCTTGGATTTAGGATCTGTAAGTAGTCTCTCTGTAGCTCTGGATGTGATTAGCACCTCCCTGCAATTGGAATACAAAGCCTCAGCTGATGGGAGATCATATTCTCTCAGCGGAGAATGTAAATAGAAATTATCTTTGGGTCCATATCCGGACTACTTGAATTCAATAAGCAAAGTATTACTCTTGGTGCTCATCTGCACTAATGCTGGTTTTGCCCAGTCCTCTTTATCTATAGTCAAATATTATGAAATCCCAGCTCAAAGTCTCGATCTCAGCCTCATTCAGCTTGCTAAGCAGTCTGGTATTAATATTTCCTTCAACAGTGAGCTGATTAAACCATTTGAAGGACCTAGTATAGCAGAACTAAATTCTTTTAAAGCAATACTTGAAAAGTTATTGTCCGAAAAAAAACTCAGCTACAGAATTATTTCACCCGATCAATTGGTTGTTGTACCTCAAGCTGAAACAGAACAGGAAAAATGGATCAGTGGTAGAGTGGCGGACAGCACCAGTGGAGAGCTTGCCATCGGAGTTTTGGTTTACGATCGTATTTCAGGTGCAATTACTTCTACAAACGAGTATGGATACTATGCTTTGTTAAGTCATCATGATTTTGCTGAATTGCATTTTTCATTTTTATCCAAAAAATTATCTGTCCGTTTTCTTTCTCTAACGAAACGAAAGAATATTCTAAATCTTTCTTTGAATGTTTACCACGCTTTGCCGGAAGTGGTTGTAACAGATTCCAAACAAAATATTACTTCCGATCAGTACTTAAACCGAATCAATGCTTCTGACATCCAAAAATGTCCGCCTGCCTTTGGAGAAAGCGATCTTATCCGCACTCTTTTGGTAAGACCGGGTACTCAAAGCGGAGCAGATGGATTCGGTGGACTTTCCATACGTGGTGGCAGTTACGATCAAAATTTATATTTGTTGGACGATATTCCAATTTATTACCCGAGTCATGCCATTGGATTATTAAGTATTTTTAATACGGATGCCATTAGAAATGTGAATTATTACACACATGCCATTCCCAGCAATTATTCTGGGCGATTATCCGGAGTGGTAGATGTACATACCAAAGAAGGCAATTTGAAAAATTGGGAGGCCTCTGGTTCAATGGGTCTTTTGTGTGCAAAACTAATGGTGGAAGGACCGTTGGTAAAGGATCGTCTTTCTATTTTGGCAGCAGGTCGAAGGACTTTGCTGGATCCTTTTATCAAAGAAGCTACAAAGTACTTTAAAGATAAAAACCAAAAATTGGGTAATTCCACGTATTATTTTTACGACATTACTACAAAACTACATTTGCGAATAAACGACAAACAAAGATTTTATTTGAGTTATTACAGTGGAAAAGATTTTTTCCATGACGAGGATCTGGCGTTCAATCTTATAGCCCAAAACTCAACTTCTTTCAAAAAATTCTATGAGTTACATTGGCAAAATTTTTTGTTTTCAGGTCGATATAATTTTCAATGGAACAAAAACTTTTTTTCCAATCTGAGTGTATACCAAAGTATATTTAAAAGTAGTTCTGAACAATATGAATCTTATAGGTCAATTATCAATTCGCAAAATAATGATTCAAGTTTGGTAGGTCGATCTTTTTATTCTAACATCATTGAGAATGGCGCTCAATTCATAACAGACTACAGTTTTAATTCAAACAACCGGCTGAAAGTAGGTGCTAGAATTGCACATCAACAATTTAAACCTAATATTTTTTCCTACAACCTTGGTAATTATCCTTTGGAGGATGTTATTTATTTTCAACCAAAACCAATTGACAGTATTTCAGGATTGAATAAAAGATCTAATGTAGAATTCAATGCCTACGCTGAAGATTATTTAAAATTGGGGACTCATTTTTCATTGGTTTTTGGTGTAAGAATGGGACTTTTATCCTATGGTCAGGAGAATAAGGGATTTATCCTGCCAAGAGGTCGATTAGAGTTCAAACCACATCAACAACATCAATTTTTTTGCTCCTATGACCAACAATTGCAATCCCTCCATTTATTAAGTGCAAATGCAGTTGGTTTGCCAACCGATTTATGGGTTCCATCAACAAAGAATTTAGGACCTGAAAGTATGAGGCAGTGGAATCTGGGTTATCTTGGCACGTGGCATAATACTTCGTGGAACATACAAACCTATTTTAAAACAATGGATAGTTTGCTGCATCTTAAAGAAGGTGCTGATTTTAGACTTGGGGTTACCGAAAATTGGGAATCCCAGGTAACTTCAGGAATGGGTACTTCCTATGGAATAGAAAGTGGATTTCACTCTGCCATTAACAATCTTGAATATACATTGAATTATACGTATTCAAAGACATCCCGTAAATTTGATGAAATCAATAGAGGTCAATCCTTCAGATTTCTCTATGATCGACCTCACCAATTAAGGCTTCAGCTTAATTTCAAAATAAACGGAAAACTCCAATTGAATGCCTTGATGGATTATAGCAGTGGAAGTCCGGTAAGCCTTCCCCTCGGTAAATATGAATATCTTTCCCTGGAAAGCGGAATCCCTAATAAAATTATTTTGGTAAATGATAATATCAATAAAAGCAGCCTTCCCGATATTTATCGGTTAGATGTTTCCTTGAATTATAATATCAAGCAATCGTGGGGTTATCAGGAGTTAAGTTTTGGAATTTATAATATTCTCAATCGGAGAAATCCGGTTTATATTGAATTAAGCCCACGCCCCGACAACCCTTCCTTGGATCAATTTCAACAAGTAAGCCTGATGCCTATTTTGCCATCCTTTAGCTATAAAATTCGATGGACAACAAGGTAAACATCTTATTAATTATCAATTATATTTTATGGATTTTGCACAATGAAGAACTTTATATTTTCAAGACCAAAAACTAATGATTTAGCTTTAACAGTGTAAATAAAAATTATCTTTGTTTTCCATGATTCAATATATAAATTTTAAGGCATTGCTGTTTTTTATGCTGGTTGTAGGTTGTCGATCAGCATATATATTGGATACAGATGATTCAATAAACAGTTATGTTGCATTTGGTTATTTAAAGCCCAACGCTCCTTTGAATTTGGAATTAAATCAATTATCAGACCCAGTAGGAGGGATTGATGCCACAATACAATCTGATGTGGATGTTTTTCTTAACCTAGAGTCTCAGGAGTTTAAATTGGAACCTATACAAGTACCAGGAAAAGTCAATCCCATATATCAACTGAAAGATTTTCCAGTAAGCAATGCTAAATATCAATTGAAAATTAAAATTGGTGATGGCACTCTACTTTCTGCCTCTACCAAAATTCCAATCTCAGTACCTGCTTTTACACAAGTTGAATGTACCGATAAATTTCTGGTACCCAACCTGGTTCAGAGCCTCAAATTAACCTTAAAATGGAACTTGGACTCTACTTACGAAAATTTCTATCACTTAATCATTAGAAAAGTAAATTTCAAATATGATGGCGCAGGAAAATACATCCAGGATAATGTGAACCCGATTTCTCAGGTCGATTTAGTGGCTGAGGAACTGGAGACCTTAAAAAATGTGGTTTTGTTGACCCATGAACCAGGTCTGTTACTTGCCGGAGAGAATTATCCTAAGGATGAAATTAACCTCGCTCTTCAAGTAAAAACAAAACTGCCAGTAGATCCTGAAAAAGAAATTTTCAAGGAACTGCAATTGGAATTACGGTCTGTCAGTAAGGAATATTACAATTTTCATAAAGCATTAGCCTTGCAATTACAAAATACCGGAAGTGGTCTCCCCAGCCTTCAAACAGTGAGCAGTTATACCAATTTTATCGGAGGGCATGGCCTTTTTGGTGCCTATAGTAGTCAATTTGCCATTGTAAGGTTTAATTAAGTTTCAGGCTTTTAAAGAAATTTCTTGCATAATCAAGCTCACTTTCTATCTTTGCAGGCCTATACGGAAGAGTGGCAGAGTGGTCGATCGCGGCGGTCTTGAAAACCGTTGACTGTTAAAGGTCCGGGGGTTCGAATCCCTCCTCTTCCGCCCCTATTATTTATGAACACCTTACCTTATGAGTTATTATGTATATGTGCTCTATTCAGAGACATTTGACCGTTATTACATTGGAAGTACGGAATCTGGCTTTGAGTAAATAGGAAGCTTATTTTTGTTAAGCTGAATTATAATTGCCTTGCGGCGTAGCTAAATGTAAGAAGAAACAAGCATTTTTAAAACTCCTACTAGCTGACCCGCGGAGGGGTCAGTTCGTCCACTTTTTCGCCATTTTGTATGGCGAAAATCTCCATGGTGGGATTGGATATACAAAATTAAAAGTGAAAAGACGCTATTTATAATTTCCTACTAGCTGACCCGCGGAGGGGTCAGTTCGTCCACTTTTTCGCCATTTTGTATGGCGAAAATCTCCATGGTGGGATTGGATATGAAAAATTAAAAGTGAAAAGACGCTATTTATAATTTCCTACTAGCTGACCCGCGGAGGGGTCAGTTCGTCCACTTTTTCGCCATTTTGTATGGCGAAAATCTCCAAGGTGGGATTGGATATACAAAATTAAAAGTGAAAAGACGCTATTTATAATTTCCTACTAGCTGACCCGCGGAGGGGTCAGTTCGTCCACTTTTTCGCCATTTTGTATGGCGAAAATCTCCATGGGTACATGGAGAACGTGGACTCATTTCTTCAATTCTTTAACCTTTAAACACAAGAACCTAGGATTTTAAATGTTTTTATTTTATGAAGGGACAATACAACTAGAGGATAATCCTAAACTTATATGATTTTTTAGGTTAAACGAAAGTTAAAAGAAATTACTTTTCAATTTGTTGTTCAAATAAGTGAACATATTATTTTATTCAGTCTTTCAGTTCCCAATTCTTTCTTAGATGAAGCGATTTCATTTGTGTTCAAAACAGAAATTGACTTTTCAATTTTTCTTTAATTTTCTACTTAAGATCGTCTAGCTGTTGACTTATTACTCTACAGCCTCGAGCAATCCAAATTTTTCTCATAATAGAAGATTGCTTATTTGATCCATGCATGATCGGAATCATTTTTAACAATGCCTTTGGTCATTTAAAATCATCTGTAAGAAATTTAAACTTACGGAAAATCAGATTATGAAAAATGTATTATTGGTATCGTTGCTGTTAGTGTTGCCTCAGATGTTTCTTTCTGGTCAGGATGTGGATGACTACTTAGACAATTATCTGGGGGAGAATAAGAATGGCTATGTTCAACCGGTTTCGGATGTATTGACAGGGATTTTCAATACGGGTTTAATTACAGAACCAAGAATCGACAGCGGTTTCTATTTTACAATCAGTTTAATTGGCTCGGGAGCTTGGATTACAGATAATCTAAAGACGTTTTCCGCCAGTACAGAAGACCCTTTTTCACCTTCCCAAACAGTAAAGGCTGCCACTATTTTTGGACCTTCTGAAATAACAGTGGTTACAGATACCAATGGCTTGTCCTATACTTTTCCGGCCGGAATTAACGCCAAATGGGTTCCATTTGCTTTGCCTCAGATAACGGTTGGGGGGCTTTTGCACTCCGAGCTTAATCTGCGCTTCCTTGCTTATGATTTCGGCAAGGATTTTGGAAAATTTCAGTTGTTTGGCGCTGCGCTTAGGCATGACGTTGGGCATTATTTTGGACTCCATAATTATTTTGTAAATGCGGGATATTCATTCCAGAGTATAATGTTGGGAAGCAGGATATTGGTTACCAATCATTTGATCGGTTTAGATGGTGGGAAAGACTTAAAAAATTTTTATTATTACGGTCGAATCGCCTATCAGTTAGGCAACATGGATTTGAGTTATACACCTGATTTGGAGGAAGGAGGGACTAAGATTGAGTTTAAAAATAAAAATGATTTTCCACTTTTTCTTGGATTAGGTGGAGGAGTTAAATTGGGTAAAGTCCTTCGATTTAACCTAGGCATCAGTTATGCAAAATTTCCTATGGCCGAAACAGGGATAATATTAAAATTCTAATCATTAATCTTAAATATCAGTTGACATGAAAACAGCAAATTATTATTTTACCTTAGTTCTGACAACATTTTTTATTACCGCTTTTTCTGGTTGTAAAGGTTATATTAAAGTTTATGAATCCGAAACTCGGATCTTTCCATTAAGTTTAAACATAAATACATTTGACCAGAAAGTATGGGAGAGTTACGTAGATAGAATAGATGTTCAGAAAGCACTAAAAATTCCATCAGATGCTAAAAAGGTTAAGGTTACTTTAAAATCCATAAAATTAAAAATTGAACCGGACGCAAATCCAAAAAATGCACCATTTGTAGAATATTCAATGAATGTATTCGCTCCGCAGGGTCAGGAATATTATAATTTTTTGAGACTGAGCTCATATGAAGTGACCAGATTTTTAGGCGCACCAAGTCCGATAACGATTAATTTAAAAGCTAGTGAAATTGCAAATTTGAACGGGTTACTTACCAGGCTATTTGATCCTCAGGAATTTTTGCCGAATGTAAAATTTTATGGTGCAATACTTGGTAAATTACAAGCGGACGGTGGGCCAAACGCAGTTTTTATTGGAAAGTTAATAGGCGATTTAGCGCTTGACATATCTTATTATCATTGTGAATATACAGAGGCTTCTACTTTTGTGGATGATTCTTGTTTACAGTAATATTTATAAATCCCGTAAAATATTGTTCAATAAATGTCAGGGAAAGTGCTCGGTATTTCCTTTACATAAATTTGGGAGATATGCATTAGAATAGATTCTTTACAAAGTATTTTTTTGGTTAAAGAGTTAGTTTCCGATTTAATCATTTAATTAATTCAACTTAATCATGATGTTAAGAAGTAGAAATGGCATGCTATCTGTTTTTCTAATTATTTTTCTTTCTGCATGTAGTAAAGACGATAATTCACCCAATCCCGGCACCGGTAAAATTGAAACCGGAGCATTTTCGGAAGTGTTAAATGATCAAGTCGGAACTTCAGGTAAATTGTTAAGCATTCAAGGAAGTTTATTAGATGGTTTGACGCTTGAAATACCCAAGGACGCTTATCCATCAAATAAAAATTTTACAATCTCTGTAGCTGAAATTAAAAGCCACACTTTTGGTCCTGATTTTAATCCAATTACACCGATGATCCGCATCAATAACGGAGGTGGATATTCAGATTCAATACTTACTTTAACTATCCACTGCGAAGTATCCAAGGATCATTTTGCCATGGGCTTCTTTTATGACGAGGAGACAGGGGAATTGGAGGGAATTCCTGTGCTTTCTATCACTGATAACTTTGTTGTATTGGCTACTAGACATTTTTCCGGTAAACATTTAAATGAAGGGGCTGGAAGTTTAACTGCACGGACTAAAATTTGGACAAATATTTTGATTAGTTCTATGCAAAAAGATAAATTATTTGAATTGCAGGAGTCTGGTTTTCGACCGGGCATAGACGATTGGGAGTTTCCAAATGAGGTTCATACATTGCTCCAAAAGGTCACTGCTCAGGTCAGTCCCTTGCTGCAATGTGGTATTACAGTGTTCACAAATTGAATCTGAATGAAGCGCCCTTGTTCGGCCGATTCAGTACTGTGACAAGTCCAATCTGGCAAGACAATGTGAAAGCTTACAGATTTGTTTCTGCGGTACATGTTGATGGATCCCATTTATGGAATCAAGGATTAGGTCCGGTCAATGTTTTTGATGTTAAATTTAACAATCAGGGTCCCAAAAATCTTATTTCTTATGACAGTTTGCATTATTTGGGATTTGCCTATTCTATAAGGTTGACAAAAAAGCCTCAATACGTTTATATTCTAAGTAATACAGGATTGGCACATGCTATGATTGTGTATCGCACAAATCTTAATGTGTTATCCATTGCGGATCCAAATTTCCCGAGTCAATACGCACACTCGATTACATTGTCTAATGGCAAATTTTTGCCTTATGAATCCAAACAAAATGCAACTGCTCCTACAACATTATTTGAAAATATAAAATATTTTGCAAAATCCGCTCTTATTACCTCTGAAGGTGTTGCAGCACATTATGCTGAAATGTTATCAGGGACGATAGGATCTCAACCTCCTTATTTTTTTCCACCATCCCAACTCATTTATTACGATGGGAAAGAGTGGGTAGATCTACCTGATACACTGAGTACTGAATATGATTCAATTATAATAGCAGCAAGGTGTTTTCAGTGTGTAGGAAAATACCCGGGAGACCTCACTACTATGAAATTGCTTAAAACGAATGGTGAAACTTCTGTGTTAACAGATGAGAAAGGTTACCTTCATATTCCATTGGTGCCTGGAGAAAATTTGCTGCCACTTGAAATATTTGGTTCTCCGGATGGGGTTTCTTGGGCGTATCTTGATTTCAAAATGCCGGTGATCAAAAAAGAACCTAAAGCTGGTTTTGGGTACTGGTTGAAACAGTTATTAGATGATCATACACTTGGCGCTAGTTTTGGATATAAAACCATGCAGGGTCAATTTGCTGGAAAATGGTTAGGCACAACTTATAAAGTGGATTATCAAAAAGACTTTGATATAGATGGACGCCATGGTACCGTTTTCGCCAAATACACTGCTAATTGTAATTCAAATAGGACTTTAATTAATTCTTTTAATATTGAGTTATGGACGCTTGAGGGTTCAACAAAAGGGGTAATCATATCCTTGGATGGTGTAAATCTCCCGTTAAGCTCTTCTGAAGGCACCAATTTAGTTTTTAGTGCATATGGACCGGCTGCATGTAGCAGCTTAACTCGGGTAGATTATTTTGTTGCCGGGCAGCCAGCCAAGTATGGTTGTGATGAAACTTCCTTTGTATTTTTTACCATCCCAAAACCTTAAGTGAAAAAATAACAAACTTTGTTTGTCAGATCAAGATATTAAAAGAGTATTCATTAGAATCATATATTGTAGATTTACTTTAGTTAAATCGATCAGTTCATTGTTTCAAAAACAGGATACATGAATCATTTATTGAAAAAGGAAGATGACTATTTAGTTTGTCAGGAATATGCAGAACGCGCAGATCAATTGTCGGGTATGCATCCGGACTTTATATGCTTTTACCATGAGATGACCATGAAGTTTTATTTTGC
Source organism: Candidatus Vicinibacter proximus (assembly GCA_016713905.1). Taxonomy (NCBI): domain Bacteria; kingdom Pseudomonadati; phylum Bacteroidota; class Saprospiria; order Saprospirales; family Saprospiraceae; genus Candidatus Vicinibacter; species Candidatus Vicinibacter proximus. The sequence continues at coordinate 1,474,313 of JADJOE010000003.1, read as the reverse complement.
CTGGATGGATACCTCCTGGAATGTCTTGATGCGAAGCGAGGGATATCCTACCATTCCTGCAAGGGATCATGGCATCGAGACGGTGATTCGAAACAGGAGTCACCGGAATCGATTTAAGATTGAGGAAAGTCATGGTATTTACTTCCTGCTCCTTACAGCTGATAATAATCAGGAAATTGCCAGATCATGTCCAAAGAAAACCACTGAGGAAGCTTGGGCTTTGATCAGCCATGAAGAATATCCTGGTAAAGCTCCCATAGTTGAGTACGTCAAACATATTAATGAAAATATTAATATGAATGAAGATGCTTTGGGCTATAACCCGGACAATGACCTGGGCGGATTGGATAAATATTTGCCATGCAGAGAATATAAGGGCCATCACATCAATGATAAGGTAAATAATGTGTCCCTTTTCAGACACACCAATGGAAGATACTACTTTGTAATTTATAAGTCGGACGGATCTGTTCGATTGCGCAGCGAAGGCTTTGGAACCCCTGAGTCACGCGATATGGAGCTTGCAGAAGCTATAAAAGGAATGGAAATGCCGGAAAGGTATATATGTATTGAGGATATGGGCTATCTCATTAAAATATTAAAAGATCCAACCGGTAGGGAAGTAGGACGCTCGTGTCCGGAAAAAGTGGAAACCAATTAAGCCCCTCATTGGTGCATTTTCAACCGAAAAATGGCGCACAGTTCAAAATTATATTGTTCTCTACACCGAAGACTTAAATCACTGGTCAGTAAGATTTATCTTCATTCAATTTGCATATAATCTTAATATCTGGAAAGGGATTAAGAATTTCAAAGCAAAGACACTGAACAAAAGACCAATACCCGTTTATTTCACTATATGTGATGGAATTATTCAATAAGCCATGTATAAGTGTAATACAATCAGATAATTATAGTATATTACTAAATATTTTGGAATCACCTCCTGGAACTTAAGGCTTGAAGAGTTCAAACACACTATAATTAAGGTATCAAGGTTCCTACGGTTGATGTTAGGAGGTATAAACGAATAGAATCCAAGATCAGTTTTTTCTGCAGAAGTGTGGAAAGTCTTCGGACGACCAATATTTTCATCCATTACTTACCGACATTCGTAATTATTTTTCAATATAAAATCCAAAATGTCCAAAAAGTTTGATAGTAATTAATTGAAAATCAATATATATAACATTATTATAAATTAATATATAAAAAATACCCATTTAGCAGTATATATTATAGTTTCAGCACACACTACTTTCGCCTCATAGATAGAAATGTCTATAACGTAAATAACCAAAACAGTTTATACTCATACTGCCTTTATCATGGCACATGTGTTTATCTGATTTGGTGTTGATTTTTAACGAAGCAACCAAAATTAATTTAAAATAATAAAACCAAATCATGATGAAAAAGGTATCCAAATTATTACTTTTATTTGTTGTTCAAGCTTTTGTAGCTTTGAATGTTTTCGGTCAGGCCAGTGACCAACTTTCTGGTTTCAGCACGCCTGCTGGTGTTCAGCCTGCGGTTCGTTGCGATCAACAATTACCTGCTTACGGTTTCGGAGCTAACGGTAACTGGTTGGTTTCAACCCGTAATGCTAACTTCGTAGAAACTGGAGCTTCAGTTGAGTTGTGTAATGACTTCAACATTCCTAACTACAATGTAAGCGGACAGCGTGTTGTATCTGTTGACTATCTTGGTCAGCAAGTTTTCGGTAATCCTGATGGATTCGAAGTTGCGTTTTGGGCAGAAGGTGCTGGTAACGGTCCTGGTGCTAATCTACGTACTTCAACTCAGGTTACTAAAACAGGTGGTATCGTAACTTACGAACTTCCTGCTTCTTTCAGCCTTACTCCTGGAGTACACTATTGGACTTCTTGTGTAGGTGTTAACGCAATCACTCAAACTGCAACAAACAGATGGGAATGGGATGGTACTAACAACAGTGCTACTACTCTTGATCCTGCTTATGTTAGATATCAGCCAGCTGGTGCATGGGGTGGAGCTGCTTGTGCTTACTGGACTCCAAAAGCTAGCTGTGCATTCTTAGCTACTTCTGGTCCTCCTAACCAGGCAATGAACTTCAACATTTGCCGTAACGCTTTCCTTACTCTAGGTGGTACTCCGGTTCCAACTATGACTCAGTGGGGATTGTTCCTATTCGGTTTAGTATTGTTGACTCTTGCAGTAGTAACTGTTTATAACTTCTCACGTAAAAATGTTACGATTACAAAATAATCATGCATTTTCCTTTTTTAAAAGAAGTTTTTGAAAAGGCGTTTTGGATTTCTTTTGTATTGGCGATAATTGGATGGATCCTTATCTATTTGATTTGGGGTGAATTCACTACATCTGATATTATAGGAATGCTGGTTGCAGTTCCCGTTATAGCCTACCTGATACATGTCCTGATGCTTTTTACAAAAAAGATTAGTTTCCAAACTTATAAAAATGCCTTCCACATTCACTTGTGGAGGGCATTTTTTATTGCTTTATAGTGCTTAGCACCCTGATTTTTAAGGGTTTTTATACACAGTGCATTATCTTTGCGGACTTAAATATCTCCTCATGAAAAAGTGTCTTTTCTCGCTTTTATTTACCTTTTGTCTGTTGCTTACTTTTCAATCTTGCAATAATGCAGATCAAAAGCAGAGTGAGACATCCTCAAGTTCAGCTTCTGGTAAATTTGTAAAAATTGAATCTGAAGAGTCCGGAATTGATTTTTCCAACAATTTAAAAGAGGATGTAAATTTTAGCTTTTTAACTTTTCACTATATCTATAACGGAGGGGGAGTTGCAGCGGGGGACATCAATAATGACGGTCTTACGGATCTTTATTTCACCGGGAATCAGGTGGATGACCGACTGTATTTGAATAAAGGCAATTTCAAGTTTGAAGACATCTCTAAATCTTCCGGGATTCTTGATGGCACAAAGGGTTGGAATACCGGAGTAGTGATGGTGGACATCAACAACGACGGATTCTTAGATGTATACGTTTGTCGTGGTGCCAGTATTGAGCCAATTGAATTAAGGAAGAATTTACTTTTTGTAAACCAAAAGAACAATACTTTTAAAGAGGAAGGTGCAAAATATGGAATCGACGATGCCGGATTTTCCATCATGGCTAATTTCTTTGATTATGACAATGACAATGATCTGGATTTGGTCGTTTCCAATCGCCCTGATAGATTTTCGCTAACGGTTTTCGACGTATTGGAGGGTAGAAAAAATGGCAATCCAGCTAATAAAGTTAGTCTTTATAGAAATAATGGTGACAATACTTTTTCGAATGTGAGCAAGGAGATGGGGCTGGGGGAGACCTACGGTTATGGTCTAGCGGTTACTGTGGCAGATCTGAATGGGGATGGATTTCAGGATATTTATTTTTCTAATGACTTTACCGAGAACGACTATTGCTATCTTAACCAACAGGGAAAATTCTTTAAAGAGTCAATTAAAGAGGTTACCAACCATACCGCATTTTATGCCATGGGTACGGATATAGCTGACATCAACAACGATGGTCTGGAAGACATCATGAGTGTAGAAATGTTGCCGGATGATTATTGGCGGGCTAAAGTGTCTATGTCCCCAATGGTGAGGGGAGCGCAATGGGATGAGTACTTTACTTCTGGAAGAGTACATGTGCAATACATGCAAAATATGTTGCAAATGAACAGAGGTAATGGTTTTTTTAGTGACGTGGCACAATTCGCTGGAGTGAAAAGCACAGATTGGAGCTGGGCAGTTTTAATGTCTGATTTTGACAACGACAGTAAAAGAGATATTTTTATAAGCAATGGTTATAGACGCGATGTCTTTGACAATGATGCCATTTTAAAAACAGATGCCCAATTAAATGAGGCCATAAAAAAGAACAACAATAACACCACACTGGCTCCTATGCTAAGTCTTCTGGAAAATTATCCGGAAGTAAAACTGGTGAATTATATTTTCAAAAATGAAGGGAACCTTAAGTTTAGTAAAAAAATGGACGACTGGGGAATCAAAGAACCAAGTTGGTCCAACGGCTCTGTTACTGCTGACCTGGACAATGATGGGGATCTGGATTTGGTCGTAAGCAATGTAGACGAAAAAGCATTTTTGTATAGAAATGATTTAAAAGGAAATAACTATTTACGGATTAAATTGGACGGTCCTGAGAGTAATAAATTTGGCTTAGGTGCGAAAGTCGAAGTTTATCTTGGAGAAGAAAAATTAATAGAGCAATTTAAAACGGTCAGAGGTTATCAGTCCTCAGTTGAACCAATACTTCACTTTGGATGTGGGCAAAAAAAGAATGTGGACAGTGTTAAAGTTTTTTGGACGGATGGTAAAATGAGTCAAATGGGCACCGTTAAAACAAATCAGCTGCTGACTATTGCTTACCGGGATTCAAAAAATTCAAATGTTTCTAATGCAAAAGCGACAGCACTTTTTATAGAGCGTACCAACGAGTTAATCAGTCCCGTTTTTACCCATCAGGAGAATGTTTTTAATGATTTTGTACCCCAGGTATTATTACCTCATCGTTTATCCATGAATGGCCCGTGTATTGAAGTCGCAGATATCAATGCGGATGGCCTGGAAGATTTTTTTATCGGCGGAGCTAAAGATCAGCCGGGAGCAATATATCTCCAAAATAGTGAGGGGAAATTCATCGAAAGAAAACAAAAAGTATTGGTAGACGATAAAGCATATGAGGATACCGGAGCTGAGTTTTTTGATGCAGATGGCGATGGGGATAAGGACTTATACGTGGTTAGTGGAGGTACAGAAAAACCAGTCAATTATTCTTACTATCAAGATCGGATTTATTTGAATAATGGGAAAGGAGATTTTACAAAAATGAAAGACATGCCACAGATCGGCGTGAGTGGATTGTGTGTAAAGGCATTTGACTATGACAATGATGGAGATGAAGATATTTTTGTTGGTGGCAGGGTTATTCCAAATTATTATCCATTGCCAGGAAATAGTTTTTTACTGCGCAATGACAAAGGCAAATTTAAAGATGTTTCAGTGGAGACAGGTCCGGGATTTTCTAAGTTGGGATTGGTCACAGATGCAGTGGTGTCGGATGTCAATAAAGATGGATTTAAAGATTTAGTGGTGGTCGGTGAATGGATGAAATTAACTTTTTTGATTCAAAAAGATGGAAGATTCATAAGGGATACTTCAATGTATAATGTGCCGCAATCTACCGGATGGTGGAACAGAATCGTTGAAGCAGATGTAGATGGAAATGGTGAAATGGATTACATTGTTGGCAACATAGGACAGAATTATAAATTTCAACCAACCGTAGAAAAACCTTTAGAGGTTTATGCCAACGATTTTGATGGCAATACTACCTTTGATGTATTCCTTGCAAAACACCTTAAGGATAGAGTTGTGCCAATCCGCGGAAGACAATGTTCCTCAGAACAATTACCGGATGTGGTCAAGAATTTTCCATCCTACAGAGATTTTGCAAATGCAAACATTGAAGAAATTCTTGGTGAACAAAAGGATAAGGGAGTTCACTTGCAGGCTAATCAGTTTGCATCAGTAGTTTTTCTTAGACACGGAAACACTTTTACCGAACAGTTGCTCCCATTCGAAGCACAAATTTCAGCCGTACAAGGCATGATCTATGATGATTTTACTAAAGATGGAAAGAAAGACTTATTGATTGGAGGAAATTGGTATGCCTCAGAATATGAGACACAGCGAGCAGATCAATCAATAGGACAATTATTTAGTGGAGACGGAAAAGGAAATTTTAAATCTATGTCCGTTTTGGAAAGTGGTTTTTTTATTCCTTATGATGTACGGAATATTGTTCCTGTAAAAATTGGAAAAGAAAAGAAGCAAGGTGTGCTGGTGGCCATCAACAATAAACCAATGAAATTATTTGTACGTAACTAAATTATATATCTTTTGAATTTTATGAAGAAATTTTTAAATTTTACTATTGTTGTTATTATTTTAGGACTTGCCCTTTATGGTTGTCAGTCCAAAAAGGAAATCATGACGCCAACAAATTTGGCCAACATAATTCTTAAGTCTGTATTTGATAAAGATTCAACATTGTTTTTAGACAGGCTTTTTAATAAGGAGAGGGAGTTTGCAAACATTAAAATTGGGACAATTGTCTGATTACGTCATTGAACAGGAAACTGCTTTGGTAAACAATGAATCAGAAATGAAGATCTATCGGGATTCTATGTCTTTTCAGTATCGTGAATTGGTTCGCAAATTTGACAGCATTGGTCTTAAACCATTTGTATTTGATACAGTAGATTTTAACAATTACTTTAATGGGAAAAGACCTTTCTACAGATTGGCAGTCGATGGATGGATCTATCATGGTCAGGATACATTTGTTTTGAAAATCAGAGATGCAATCTTGTTGGTAGATGGCTGGAACCTTGGTTCTGTGGAATTGGTGCGACCGGATAACAGTCTTAAGTTTATCAGAAACAAAGATCTAAGGGATTCCCTCGAAAAAATTCAGAATTTAGAAGCAGAGAAAAGAAAAACCGACACCACACATGTTCAGTAAAATAGCAAATTGGTGGAAAAATTTACCACCTATTGGAAAATTTTTGTCCAGCTTTATTGGTTTGATAGTGTTGTTTTATGCTTTCTACTATTCACCAATTTATGAACTCTATATAATGCCTGCACTTTTGAATTTTCAGGCCAATCTTGCGAGTATGTTGCTAACTGTCATGGGTTATAAAACATCCATTGAAGGAGATTTAATCCAGGGAGATCAGTTTAGAGTGAGTATAAAAGGTGGCTGCGATGGTATTGAAGCTTCTGCCTTATATGCGATTGCAGTTATTTCCCTTCCGTTAGTTGCAAGAAAATATAAAATTTCAGGGTTAATTGTAGGCTTGTCTATATTGTTCCTTTTAAATATCCTTCGCATTGGGGGATTGTATCTTGCGGGTATTCACTGGCCAGCATTCTTCGAATTTTTTCATTTGCATGGAGGGGTAATTGCATTTCTTCTGATTAGTGTCATCATGTGGTTACTCTGGGTGCAATGGGTGATGAAAAAAACTGCTCATAAGAATGCTTAGATCTTTACTTCGCTTCATACTGCTTTTTATCGTAACTTATGGTTTAGGGGCTTATGCGTTTTCAAAGTTGGGTATCTTTACTTCATTTCACGCATTTTTTAGAAATTCTGTAGAATTTGTTGTTTCCACTGCACTTCCATCCTGTGAAATTGAAGCACAAAAATTTGTTGATCCAATTACCAAAAAGGAAGATAAAACCATGATGTATCTGGTCTATGGAAATCCTTTCCTGATGAAAAAAGCACTTGAAGAAGCCCGGGCCTCCGGACAAGGATATGCTACTATGCCTACCAAATCTATTCAGTTCAAGTTGTTTGAAATGTTTACCATTCCACTTCTTTTTCTGATCTCCATTTTTATTGCAACACCTATCGCCGTGCGTCAAAAGCTAAAAGGCTTGCTTTGGAGTGCTATCATTCTACTTGTTTTTCTGCTGTTTAAGGTGCTCTTGTTGGCCTTGTTTAATATCTCAAATGCCAGGATCGGAGTGTACGAGCTTACAGATGCTAGTATGTCCAGCCTAAATACTTTGATCTCTATGTTTTCTCTTGGTTTTAGCATGAGTCTGGCACTTATCTTGTGGCTGATATGGGGTTTTCGAAAAAGTAGTTTTATACATTATTTGAATCAAATATTTTCAAACTTAAGTAAATGAAGGTTTTTCTATATAGTTTTTTATTGGTGATCATTTTTGGATCTTGCAGCAGTACCATAAAGTTGGATAATCTTAACAGGGATTCTTGTGGAAAATTTGAATATGGGAAGATTGAGACAAAAAGAATGCTGACAGATGGAGATAAATTAAATTTGAAGTCCGGTGGTATTGTCATTCAGGAATTTGTTTTCGAAAATCTCTATTTGGGAATTTGGAAAAATAATTGGTCGGAGAAAAATTTGGACAAAACCGTAATTTCAAAATTAACCGTAATTCCACCGGATGAAAAACTTGCAGGGGGTGTAATCTTAAAAGATATTAAGCCAAATGACAATTCCCGTTGTATCTTGCTTATTCAAACAGTAGGTTCGGTACCCTTAGATGAGTTTGATGATTATGGTAAAGTAGAATCTGCAAGAAATGATTTTATAAAAATGGAGACTTCCATGTCAAATATTATTGAACTTTGCAATCACCCCTGTATTAAAGCAGTTAGCTTGCTTCCTCAAAACTCTACACCGGATCAAAAAAAGGACTAGATCATGACATCAATCAAATCAAAGAAAAACATCGGATCAATTATTTTTTTCTTTTATCTTTTTTTTAGTTTTTCGATGTTTGGACAAAATAATATTTTGACCATAAATTCTTTTGAAGAGATCGATCGAGAGCCTCACGATGAGGTATACAGGATTGTTAAATTCTCGGCGCTACCTGGTGCACAAGAGAAGAATGAACTGTCTCGCCAGGGAATTCAATTGCTCGATTATGTAGGGCATTCCAGTTATTTGGCCCTCATTAAGAAAGGAATTGATTTAAGAAGCAATCTTCCTGGTTTGGAGAAAATCTCCAAAATTGGATTAAAAAATAAATGCAGTCAGCAAATTTTTCAAGGAGAACCCTGCTCCAGGTCAAATGGGTCTAAAGCAATTTTGTTGATTCAGCATATGCCCATGATTCCACGAGATAAAGTTCTTGCTCTTGTATCCTCTTTTGGCATGAACAATCTTAAATATGCTGAAGCTTATCGGTTGCTGTATGTGGAATGTGAAATCGATAAAATGCAAGATTTGATTAAACAGTACTGGATTCAGTACGTTTCATGCGCCCCGGAACCCGGTGAACCGGAGGATAGAGAAGGCAAGACCTTGCATAGGGTCAATCAAATCACGTCAAATACAAAAGAGAATATTTTTTTAGATGGATCCGGCGTGAAAGTTTGTGTGAGAGATGATGGTTTTGTTGGGCCGCATGTGGATTTTAAAGGTAGAATAAACAACCAGGTGTATGGTTCCAATGGGACCCATGGGGATATGGTTAGCGGTATAGTGTGCGGGGCAGGAAATATAGATCCGGTAATATCCGGCATGGCTAATGCTGCAGAACTTTTTGGGATTAATTATCAGGATGATTTTTTGGATGCTACCCTGGATCTTCATCAGCAAAATGGTGTAGTGATTACCAATTCATCCTATTCCAATGGATGTAATTTGGGCTACACAGCCATTACCCAAATAGTGGACAAACAAATTTATGAGAACCCTAGTTTGCTACATGTCTTTTCAGCGGGCAACTCCAATAACCTTGACTGTGGTTATGGTGCTGGAAATCAATGGGGAAATATTACCGGAGGTCATAAAATTGGAAAAAATGTAATCACTGCTGCAAATGTCCAAATCAATGGACTGATCGATGCATCGAGTAGCCGAGGCCCGACTAAAGATGGCAGGTTAAAGCCTGATGTTGCTTCCAGAGGGAATGGTCAATTGAGTACGCAGGATGGCAATATATATCAGGTTGGAGGTGGCACATCTGCTGCCGCCCCAGGTATCGCAGGGACAGCAGCCTTGCTTTACCAGGCTTACAAGAATTTTAATGGAGGTGTAAATCCCCCATCTGCTTTAATTAAGTCTGTCTTGATGAATACTGCTTCAGATATTGGGACACCTGGACCTGATTATATATTTGGATTTGGAGTAATTGATGCCTATAGCGCATACAAGTGTCTCGAAAAGAAAAATTTTAAAAATCTGGAAATCAATCAATCAGAATTAAAGGAAATAATAGTCGATATCCCTGAAGGAATTGCCCAAGCCAATTTTATGATCTATTGGGCGGAGAAAGAAGCTTCCTTGATTGCCGAAAGAGTTTTGATCAACGACATCGACATGGAGGTAATAAATCCTTCCGGTACTACAATTTTGCCATGGGTATTGGATCCTACTCCTGATCCTGCAATATTGGCAGCTGGGGCTCGACCTGGGATGGATAGCCTCAATAATTTTGAACAAGTAACGATCCCATTTCCTGTTCCTGGGAAGTATATCATCAGAATAAAAGGTAAATTTCTTCCGGATAATAAAGTTCCGTTTATCTTACTTAGCCATTATGATGAAAAAGTATTAAGACTAACTTCTCCAATCGGCGGAGAAAAATACAACAATCTTGAAGTCACACAAATTCATTACAAAAGCCTTAGTTCAGATTCTGTTTTTATAAGATTTTCTCCCAACGGAGGCAGGACTTGGACCAACGTCAGGGGTGTGCCGGGTACCAGTCGGTTGGTAAGTTGGACAGTACCAAATAATATCATTTCCGACTCATGTTTAATTGAAATCAAACAGGGTACTTTGGTGGAGACCAGCAATTTCTTTACGATTTCAAGCACCCTCACAGGTTTAAGAATTCTTAAGTACTGTCCGAATGAAGTGACACTAGGTTGGAATGCATCTGTGAAGGATAGTTTTCAGATTTACACTTTGCAGGGTAATTATATGCAAGCCCACTCTATAGTTTATTCCAATCAGGCAACAATCCCAATTGATAATCCAAAAAATGATTGGTGGTTTTCTGTGGCGGGTTTTCAAAAAGGTGTCTTGGGAAGAAGATTGAAAGCAATTGGTCTGTCGGACACATTAATCAGTTGTTCCATTAAAAATGATTTGTCAATGAAGACAAGAAATAATTGGTTGTCTAGAAGTTTTGTTTCATGTGGGGACGATACCTATGTCAGACCGGAAGTCATTGTACATAATCGAAATTCTAATCTGGTCCAAGGTTTTTCAATTCAATATTTTGATGGTATAAATAAAATTACAGAAACATATAATACTCCTTTAAAATACAAAGATTCCGTAATCATCGAACTCAAACAAGGATTGCGATTAGATTTTGAAGGGGTGCAGTTCATACCGGTTTGGGTTTCTTTAAATACGGATGAAAATGTATTTAACGATACCAGTTTTATAAAAATTGAAAATCAAAAAGTAGCGGATGAACAAGGAGTATACCCAATGTTGGAAGGTTTTGAAGGTAGTGTTGTTCCAACGAATTGGAAATTGACCAACCCGATACCGGTTTCTAACTGGATACAACAAAATCAAATTGATAAAAATGGACAGATTAGCAAAATGCTTGGATTTACCAGTTCAGCCTACAGTTACAGTTCTTATCCGATTGATTTGTATTCTACCACGATAGATTTGAGTAAATCTGTTGAACCGTTCTTATATTTTGATTATGCCTACCATAAGGACACCAGATTCACAAGTTATCCGGACTCTTTTTATGTGGATGTTATAACCGTTTGTGAAGGTGTAAACAAAACCAGAAGAATCTATATGAATGGTTCTACTGATTTATATACTGTAGATACATCCTCTGATCTGAGGTGGGTGCCATTATCAGGATCAAATTGGAAGAATAAGGCATTTGATTTATCGGATTTTAAAGGAAAGAAAATTGTAGTTCAATTAGGATTATTAAGAGGAGTAAATGGACATTTCTTTTTAGATAATGTACATGTTAAAGAACGATTGACAGAAACACCTTCACTACAGCTGACCATTGATCCGGATGAAATTTGTATTACAAAAACCGTAAAATTTTCAACTTCTGCTTTGGTTGGATCTGGGATTAGCTACAAATGGGATTTTGGAAATTTATCTTTGCCAAGAACAGCAACCGGGGTTGGTCCACATAATGTAAGATTTTCTTCCTCGGGACAGCGCAACATTAGCTTGCGCGTTCAGGGTACCGATTTTGATGTAGTTAAAACATCCTCAGTTTATGTGTATAATCAACCCGGCCCATCGTTTGATTTTAATATAGGTCCTAACAGAACGGTCAGTTTTGAGGATAAGTCCAGTCATTCTAAAGATTTACTTTGGGATTTTGGAGATGGACAAACCAGTACAGAAATTAATCCGGTACATCAGTATGATTCAGGAAAAATCTACAATGTAAAATTAACGGTCAGTAACATCTGTGGTACTAACGCCAATTCAAGAGAGGTGGATCTACTTAATACTTCCACAGAGAATATCATTGAAGATCAATTCCTGCTATTTCCAAATCCGGTCACACAACTACTGCATGTAAAATCTGATGTAGCCTTTACAGCTTGGAGAATTATTGACTTGAATGGAAAAATTCAATCCGAATCCATATTCAGGATTGCAGTAAAAAGCATAGACATACAAACGGATGCATTAGCATCAGGAGTTTATTTGATTGAGTTGAATTTTGCTGAAGGAAAAGGAAGAAAAAAGTTTGCAAAAATGTAGTCCAAGATAAATTCTTGGATAAACATAGAGGTCTATACAAACCATAATATTACTTCAAGTTCTAATTTAGTTTCCTTTAGAGATGTAGCGCACTCTTTCTGTGCAATAATTTTTCTTCTGACTCTTTTCGATCCGGGTCAGGAACACAACAGTCCACCGGACAAACTGCGGCACATTGGGGTTCCTCATGGAAGCCTACACATTCCGTACATTTATCAGGAACAATAAAATAATAGTCGTTTGAAATTGGCTGATTTTTTTGGTGAACATCTACCTCAGACCCATCCTCAAGAGTATAATTACCCTTTAGAGTATTGCCATCTGCCATTGCCCACTCAATACCCCCTTCATAAATAGCATGATTGGGACATTCAGGTTCGCACGCGCCACAATTAATGCATTCTTCGGTAATGATAATGGCCATATCTAAATAATATTATTAAATATATTAATATATAAATTACTAGCAAACAAAGGTAAATTTTTTAAATTGTTTATTGCTAGAGGAAACAGAAAGTTAACATTTGAAGATTCAAAAGGTTAAACAACCTTTTTAAATTATTTTTTTGGTTCACCAATTTATTAAATTCGATCTAAGCTAAAAAGCAAATAAAATATACATATTTAAAATAAATGTTATATTTGCCTTGTTAATTAGTACCCCAAATAATATAAGTCTTTAGTTCATAGCGTGTTATAGCGTACAAGAAGTATACTAAAACGTTTCTGCTATGACTTTTATAAAATTTACTACACAATTATTTACAGGACTATTGTTTGTTTTTGCAAATTATTGTTTTGCACAAACACAATGTCTTCCTGGGTCTCTCCCACCGTTATTAAATAATTGTCCTGATGTATTAACACTATTGGAAATTAATGACCCAACTGTGTGCACTATTCAAAATCCACTTATTTCACCAACAGTCGTTCAAGAGTGCGACCAAGTGTCCATTTTAAGTTTTCCTTCCATTTTAAAGATAAATTATCTTGCGGGTGATCAAGGTGGCACACTCCCTGGATTAATATTACATGGTACTGATTCTATAACTTTAATAGGAGTTTCCGATGGGTCACAAGGCCCATATTCAATAAACAGTTACTGCATCTATATCCCTTGTGCAGGTACACTTAGCTTTGACTTTAGGGCAAGAATGTCAAATAATGATAATTTTTTTGACGATGGGGTAGTGCTAAGAATTGAAAATGCTTTGACAGGTGCTTTTGTAGTAGATGGTTTGACTCCAGGAGGAAGTTTTTCGCAAGGATCACGATTTTATAATGTTGGGGCAGGAGACCGCGTTTGTTTTGAAGTTTATTCTGATAACATCCAAGGGATTGACAGTTTAACCATCAGTGATTTCAATTTAGTTGGTTCCGGTTTGCCAACAATATCTGTTGTAGGGCCAAGACCAGGGGATGAATTATCATGTGGGACTTATTTTGGAGCGTTTTATGCGACTAATTGCATGAATCTTTCCACTTTATGTGAATTTGAAATACAGGTAGTAGATAGTACTAAACCTGTAATAACAAATTGTCCAAATGACATAAATATCCAATTAGAAGGACAAAATTGTGATATAATTGTTAGTTGGAATATTCCAAACGCCTTTGATCCTTGTTTATATAACCCTGGTTTTATAGGGCAGTTTGCCCCCTACACTTGGACTAACAATAATGTATTTGTATCACAGGTTCCTGGCGCTGGACAAGATGCAATCATTAGCCATGATGCATCATCACTTTATATCACCGGAGCAAACAACGGTCTTCCAGGATTTGCCCAAACCACCTCTGTTGAACATCTGATTCCTTGCAATGGAACTATAAGTTTTGATTGGCAATCTCAAGTTACGGGTGGAACTTTTATGACTGATGATGCAGGTTATTATACTACCAGTGGAGGAGGGGTTACTTTGTCTTTACCATTGGATGAAAATATTGCTAATGGCACAGTTACCATTCCGGTAGTTGCCGGCGATCAATTCCTTTTTAATGTAAATTCAGATAATCAGGAATTTGAAAACACTCTGACCATTACAAATTTTACTTTTACACCTGATCCAGTAACGGTTACCCAGACTGCAGGGCCAACTCCATTTTCGGTTTTGACTCCGGGTACATATACTGTAGAGTACAGTGCCAATACTTGTTGTGCAGTAAGTACTTGCAGTTTTAATATTAATATACTCCCTAACCCTTCGATTTCTTGCAAAAATGTCAACGTTTCCTTAGATCAGAATTGTGAAGTGACCATCACTCCGGAGATGTTGTTAACAGGAGGGATTTGTCCGGATTATAAAATTATTGAATTGAGTCATTACAACCACCCTATACCTAATCCTATCGATTCCCATTATTTAGGAAAAACAATTGTCGCAAAAGTAACAGATACTTTGACCGGCAATTCTTGCTGGTCCTATGTAACGGTAGAAGATAAATTGGCCCCGGAAATCATCTGCAGAGATCAGGACATGAGTTGCATCCAGTTCAATCTGAATGCGGCGAATCCTGCTGTGATAGAAGATTGCAGCAGATACACGGTGACTTTACTGGATGAGTTGACGACGAAACTGGATTGCAATCCGGAATACATTAAAGAAGTAAGAAGAACCTGGATATCTACGGATACCTATGGTAACATTAGCGACACTTGTGTACAGTTGATCAGAGTAGAAAGACCGGACATCAATGCGATAGTATTTCCGGATCAGATAGTAGATCTGGAGTGCAGCAGAATATCGAGATTAGATGCAAATGGTAATCCACATCCGAGCATTACGGGGATACCGACCTTGGAAGGATATCAGATATGGCCGAATATAGACTTCATCTGCAACATGTATGTAGATTATGAAGATCAGGATCTTGGAGATATCGGATCTGTACATAAGATCATGCGAACCTGGCGAGCCAGAGAGTGGTGGTGCAATCAGGAGTTTACGGTTTTGGGTATACAATTTATCCAGATCAGAGATACCGAAGGCCCAATCATAACCCACCGTCCATATGATTTTGATGCTACGACAGGACACAGAGATTGCGAGGCGGATGTATTGTTGCCTGCGATAGATGCATACGATATATGCCATGACAAATTGCGGGTGGACATCAGCTATCCGGGCGGATCTTTGATAGGAAAGAATGGAGGAAAAGTAATTTTACCTGTTGGACGAGATACGGTGATATACAGAATCTATGATGGTTGTTATAATGTTACGACCGATACATTGATAGTTACAGTAAAAGACGATACAGAACCTGTGGCGATATGCGACCGAAGGACAGTGGTGGCACTGAACGATGCAGGAATCAATTGGGTGCCTGCAGAAGTATTTGACGATGGAAGTTTTGATGAGTGTCACTTACATCATTTTGAAGTGAGGAGAATGGATGCGGATGCCTGTGGCATAGTAGGAGAAGACGATTGGGGACCTGAAGTTGGCTTTTGTTGTGAGGATGTAGGCAGGACGATCATGGTAGCCTTCAAAGCAATAGACGCAAGCGGAAACGAAAGTGTGTGCATGGTGAGCGTGGAGGTACAGGATAAAGATGTTCCATTGATCAGTTGTCCACCGGATATCTCAGTGGATTGCAGATTTGACATAGACTTAAATAATTTGGGCACCTCATTTGGTAAAGTAGTGGACAATGAAGCAGATCGTGAGAAAATAGTAATAGATCCGATCTACTGGCATTACATAAACGGACATCCACAGGATGGCATAGCGTATGACAATTGTAGTCCAAGAGTAAGTGAGCGGATAGATACAAGTGGGATGAATCAGTGTGGAATGGGTCTGATCATCAGAGAATTTACAGTAACGGACGGACAAGGCAACAGTGCAAGCTGTGCACAGAGAATAGAAATATCCAATCACCATCCAATGACCTATCTGTCCATCACCTGGCCAGCGGATCTGGATACGAGTGGAATATGTAATCCTGATTTGTTGATCCCGGAGCGATTGAGTGCACCATATAATTTTCCAACGTATGTGGACGATGAGTGCAGTCTGGTAGGCTTAAGTTACCATGACCATGTGTTTTCACAAACCGTACCCGGAGATCCATGTTTTAAAATTTTCAGAGTATGGAAACTGATCGACTGGTGTCAGCGGGATAGATTAGGAAACATAGTCATCTTCAGCGATACCCAGATCATCAAAGTGAGCAATCTGATAGATCCGGTCATTACCAAATTGTGTCGGGATACGACGATCTGCAGCTACGATGTACAATGCAGACCGATACCGATCAGTCTGAGCATAGATGCCATAGACGATTGTACGGATGTATCAGAATTGTTGTACCGATACAAAGTAGATTTGAACAGCGACGGTACGATCGATATAGAAAGAGCAACCATAGGAGACAATACAGCAAGTGGCACATGGCCATTAGGCAGACACATCATCAAGTGGGAAGTGGAAGACCGATGCGGTAATACCGCGAAGTGTCAGTCAGAGGTGAATTTGTTGAATTGCAAATCACCGACGGCTTATTGTCACCGTGATTTGTCCATTGGATTGACAGGTATGGATACAGATGGAAACGGAACACCGGACACGAAGATGGCAGTGGTATGGGCCAGTGACCTGAATGTAAACTCAGGCCACAGCTGCGGCTATCCGGTGACCTTTAGTTTCAGTGCGGATACGAGTGATAAATCCAGAACGTATACCTGCGACAGCATAGGACCTAGAAATGTGGAACTGTGGGTAACAGATATCAATGGCAATACATCAGTGTGTAAGACAGTGATCATCATCTGGGACAATCCGCAGAGTGAGCCACAATGTCCACAGACCTTGAATGTGACGGTGAATGGACAGATCAAAACAGAGGGAGGTAGTAAAGTAGAGAAAGTAGGGGTATTGCTGGAACAATCCACGATGCCTGCGACGAGTACAAACTTTGAAGGAGAGTATGCATTTGGACCAATCGCTACAGGCGGATCGTATGCAGTAAAACCTGGTAAGAACGATGACTGGTTGAATGGCGTCAGTACAGCGGATATCGTAAAAATACAGAAGCATATATTGGGAACAGAGCCGATCACCTCACCATACAAAATGGTAGCGGCAGATGTAAACCGAAGCAAGACAGTGACCGCACGAGACATTGCAGATCTTAGAAAACTGATATTGGGATTGACACAGGAAATCAGTGGCAATACCAGCTGGAGATTTGTGGATGAGTATTATAGTTTTGCGAGTGCGGAAAGTGCGTTGACGGAGAATTTCCCGGAAGTGTATAGCATACCGACGATGTCATCGAATACCGTAGGAAACTTCATCGGCATCAAGATAGGAGATGTAAATGAGTCGGCGAAGACGCGAGGGTACCAGAACACGACCAGCCGAAGTGGGAAGGTGATGGATCTGAGCTACAGAGATGAGGAGATGAAGAAAGGAAATGTGTACGAGATAGAATTCAACTCAAGCAACATAGACCAGTTCAGAGGCTTCCAGATGACGATGGAGTGGAATGCAGAGATGATGGAAGTGATGGAAGTTACGGGCAACAGAGGTAACCATTTTGGAGAAGAGCATTACAGTATGCACAGGGCCAATGAAGGAAAAATCACCTTCAGCTGGGATGGCAGTTCAAAGAGTGGAGAGCGATTGTTTACGGTGAAAGTAAGAGCCAAAGCAGATGCACGGGTATCCGATGTGATGCACCTGGGCAGCAGCATAACCCCAGCGATGAGTATAGGAGAAGGATTGGAAGAGGGCAGGATAGAGTTGAGATCGCAGGGTAGATTGCAGAATGAATTTGTGTTGTTGCAGAATGAGCCGAATCCATGGAATGGAACGACCGTAATCGGTATGTTACTACCGGAGAAGGGAGAAGTAAAATTAACGATCTACGACGTGACCGGAAAAGTGTATTTCCGCAGTACAAAGGAAATGAGTAAAGGCTATCAGGAATGGATCATAGAAAAGTCCATGCTATCTACATCAGGGGTATATTACTACCAGGTAGATTTTGATACCAATACCCAGACCAGGAAGATGGTAATATTGGATTAAGCATAGCAAATGAAATGATTTGGAGGATAAAGTTACTCAGGTTTCTTTATCCTCTTTTTATTTTAGTTCACATGGGTTAAATGCTAGTTTATTCCAAGTATATTTGCAAGAATAATTTAAAAACAATATTCGTATATGATTAATTTTTATTGGAAATATTGAAAAGTAATCATGAGATTTTTTTTGTTTCTAATCACTTTTTTAACATTTTTTTCATTTCAGCTTAATGCTCAATTATCTGAAAAATACATTTTGGGTATAGTTGATTCAAAGAAACTGAATCCTCCTCTTGGACAAATTAAAATATCCTCTCAATATCGGGATGCTCAAACCGGAATAACACATGTGTATCTTAATATGGAGTTAAATCAAATTCCTGTGTTTGGTCTTGATTTAGCAATTCATTTGGATGATAAAGGTAATTTGATTTACAGAACGGGAGGATTTCCAACTCATCTTAAATTGGCAGATCGAGAATTTCATTTTGAACATAGAACAGAATATTTAATTCAAAAATTTCTAAGAAGTCATCAGTGTGTTGAACAACCTTTTAAACAGTTGGATAGAAATTCTTCAGAGCCGCAATGGCAACATTTTGCTTTAATGAAAAGTAAAAATGACTTGCTTAAGTTTAAAAAGGTATATTATTTTCAGAATGATAAATTGACAGCAGCTTACAATATTTATTGGCAAAGAAATCAACCTTTAGAATGGTGGAATAGCATTATAGATGCAACAACCGGGAACATTCTTTTTGAAGATAATCAAATGAAATCATGCTCATTTGATCATTTTCATTTCGCGGAGAAAAGTGCTTTTAGTAAATTTTCTTTTGCTCAAAGTGCAGCTTCTTGTAATTCATGTTACAATGTTTTTTCTCTGCCGATTGAAAGTCCTTCTCATGGATCTAGAAGTATTGTGTACAGTCCTTGGATAAAGGGAGGTAATGCAAGTCCAATTGGCTGGCATCATGATGGATTTATAAATTACTATTCCAGCCAGGGTAATAATGTAGATGCTTATGAGGATATGGATGATGACAACTATCCCACAGGAGGGGATGCTGCCAGAGCTGTGGGTGGCCCTCAAATAGATTATGATTTTCCGTACAACCCATCTTTGCCACCAATAAATAATAAAAATTCTGCCATTACAAATTTGTTTTATTGGAACAATATCATGCATGATGTTTGGTATCAGTATGGTTTTAATGAACAGACAGGAAATTTTCAATACAATAATTTTGGGCGCGGTGGTTTGGATTTGGACAATGTCATTGCAGAGGGTTTGGATTTTATTGATGGTGCAAGAAATAATGCAAATTTTGGTACTCCACCGGATGGTTATCCTGCACACATGCAGATGTATGTCTGGCAAAAACCAAATCAGGATACCATCATTATTGAAGCGCCTGTTCAAATCGCTGGAAAAATAATGTATGTTGCTTCAGCTATTAGCCCTGAAATTAAAGCACCTCTTAATGGTCAGCTGATCTTGGTAAATGATGGATCAAGTAATCCTTCTCTGGGGTGTGCAAATTTTATAAATAGTGCGCAGGTGAATGGAAACATTGCATTGGTGGATAGGGGAAGTTGTACGCTTTATAGTAAGATTATCCGATCCCAAAGCGCTGGAGCAAAAGCAGTCGTAATGATAAACAACGAGCCACACGAGCCTTTTGTAATAGGTGGTTTCAAAAGTGGTATTAACATTCCAGTTGTAATGATCGGTAAATTGGATGGTGAGAGAATTAAAAATGCAATAGCTTCAGGCGTATCTATTACTCTTCTCCCAAGTTCTGCATTTAAGTTAAAAGTAAATAATGAATCTTTAATTTTTTCGCAAGCAAGTTTTGGCGGAAAAATTCCTGCCGGGTTAACTGCCAAGTGTGAGCTAGCATTGGATAATGTAAATAATATAAATGATGCTTGCCAAAGTCTGATAAACGGTGCAGCAATTAATGGTTCTTTTGCATTGATTGAAGAAGGTAACTGTGAAGTTTCTTATAAGGCATATCAGGTGCAGCAATCAGGGGCTGTTGCAGCTTTGGTTTGTAAAGTAGGGCCAGGTTACCCGGATTCCTTACAAAATGGAACTTATGGGCCTTTAGTGAATATTCCTGTGCTTGGTTTAAGTGAAGCAGACTGCATAAAAATAAAAAATTTATTACCCGTTCAGGCTACATTAACGAATACACTGCCTGCATTGGCTGATGGGGATTTTGATGCCGGAATAATTGCGCATGAATATGGACATGGGATATCTACCAGATTGACTGGTGGTCCTAATAATTCAAATTGCCTTTCCAATGCAGAACAAGCAGGAGAAGGTTGGAGTGATTATTTTGGTTTGGTAATGACCCAGAAGGTCATTGATCATCCTTACAAACCAAGAGGCATTGGTTCATGGCCTAGTGGGCAACCATATTATGGTGTAGGGGTCAGACCTTCTGTTTATTCGGTAGATTTGAATGCATGTCCTGCGGATTATAAAATGTTGCGAGACCTGATCAACATATCTCAACCACACGGGATAGGTTATGTTTGGTGTGCAATGATTTGGGATTTGAATTGGGCCTTGGTGACTAAATACGGATTTGAGCAGGATATTTACAAATCTAATTCTTCCGCCGGAAACATTAAAGCCAATAAATTAATCATGGAAGGATTTAAATTGCAAGCATGCAGTCCCGGGTTTGTTGATGCAAGAAATGCAATTTTGAAGGCGGATTCCATTTTATTTGGTGGCGCAAATGTATGTGAAATATGGAATGTGTTTGCCAGACGTGGTTTAGGTTATAGCGCTAATCAGGGTTCTTCTTTGAGACGTGATGATGGTGTGCATGCATACAATCTTCCACCTAATTGTGGTTTGATGAGTGAGGCTGAGCTATTTGGACAAAGACCGCTCGCTCTGGAAGAGTTGGCGTTATTTGTTGAAAAGAAGGGGAAGGACGCATGGTTGAATTGGACAGTTATCCACAATGAAGATTTGGTTGGATACGAACTTATTCGCAAATCTAAATTCCTGGGCACTGAAACAGTTGCTAAACTGTCTCCATCAACAAATACTTATGTAGATGCTAAAATATCAGGGAATGGAGAACTCTATTACCAATTAATTGCAAAGGGTATTGATGGTAAGGAAATGGCAAGTAATTGGGTTACGATTAATTTTCAGAGTTCTGAAAAGGATTGGACTTTATCCCCTAATCCTGTAAATTCAGAATTAAGGATTTCCCACCAAATAAAAGGTTCAATCGAGGTCTATGTTCGGTTATTGGATTTAAATCTTAAAGAATTGGATGCTAATCACTTTCGATTGACCGAAGGAGACTTTATTAGTTATAATACGTCCTACTTGATCCCCGGCACTTACTTGATTTGTATGGAAGTCAATGGACAAAAACAGTACCAACGCTTTGTAAAACTATAGATGTGAACCTGGCCTCGTATTTAACACAACATCAATTCAATTCTCTCAATTTATACATAGTGCAATAATGTCCTATCTTCGTGGCCGTTATTTGGTATGAATGGAATGAAAAGAGCTTTTGTATTTATATTTCTTACGGTTTTAATTGATGTAACTGGGCTTGGAATTATTATTCCTGTAATGCCTGATTTGATAAAGCATCTTACCGGAGGAGATCTTAGTGAAGCATCCTATTACTCAGGCTGGATGTCGGCCAGTTACTCCATCATGTTGTTTGTATGTGCTCCGATTATGGGCGCGCTAAGTGATCAATACGGAAGGAGACCGGTATTACTACTTTCACTTTTTGGTTTTGGGCTGGATTATATTATACAGGGATTTGCTCCTAATATCGTTTGGTTGTTTGTTGGTAGAATACTTGCAGGTGTTACAGGGGCGTCCTATTCCACAGCAGCTGCTTATATTTCAGATATGAGTGAGCCAGAGAAAAAAGCACAAAACTTTGGTTTAATCGGGGCAGCTTTTGGTTTAGGTTTTATTATTGGACCCTTACTTGGTGGAGTTTTAGGGCAGTTTGGATTTAGAGTACCTTTTTCGGGTCAGCAGTCTTGGCATTGGCCAATGTCGTTTTTGGCTTATTTGTACTCCCTGAGTCCCTAAATTTAGCCAATAGAAGAAAATTTTCCTGGAGGCGGGCAAACCCGATAGGAACCTTCAAAGTACTTACTAAGTATTCTGTTTTAAGAAGTTTTATTCTCATACTTTTTTTGGTGTATTTGGCCCATTACTCCTTACAAGCCACCTGGGCGTTTTATACGATGGAAAAATTTAAATGGGATGCAGTACACGTTGGGTACTCACTTGCTTTTGTAGGATTAATGATGGCTATAGTACAAGGTGGCTTAAGTCGAATTTTAATACCAAAATTTGGGCCTGTAAATTCGATATATTTCGGGATGAGTATGGCCATTTTAGGTTATCTTGCTTATGCTTTTGCACCTTCTGGAATTTATATGTATTTAATCATGGTTCCTTTTTCTTTGAGTGGTATTGCAGGGCCGTCCATTCAAGGCCTGGTGGCAAATCAGGTGCCCGCCAATGCACAGGGTGAACTTCAGGGTGGGTTGACTTCTTTGATGAGCATAACTGCAATTTTTGGTCCGCTTTTAATGACTTTTCTTTTTAACTATTTTACAAAGACTTCCAGCCCAATTGTATTTCCCGGCGCTTCTTTTTTTATGGCCTTTCTATTAACTTCCACCGCCTTGTTTTTAGTCATTGCACCTCTGAAAAAAATCAAGTCAAATCTTAGTGCCAAAAATCATTAGCTAAATTATTTTAATCTCTTCATATGAAATTTAGTCAAGTCGTTTTTTTTACATTTTTAATAGGGAGCTTATCTGCACAGCCTTTGATTCATGAATATTCTTGTCATCATGCGGAAAGACCTGTAATAAAGCAAGAACCAACAATCCAGGAATTGCAAATAATAGAAAACTCAAATAGAAGAAGTGATTCAATTAATATACTCAATTACTCCATTTATATTGACGTTACGGATGCAAAAAATAAAAGTATAACTGCGCATACTACAGTTACCTTCAAAACAAAATTGCCGGAGCTCGAATGGATTATTCTTGATCTAAAGGACTTGACAGTAGATTCAATTTATTATAAAGGCCGGAAGTTGAATTTTAATTACAGAGACCAATTGATTCAGGCTTATTTTGGTGAAAAGTTGGCCCTAGATTTGGTTGCTTCCCTGGATATATTTTATCATGGAGTACCATCAAGAGATCCAGTGTGGGGTGGTTTTTATTTTGCAGATCCTTACATCTATAATCTGGGCATAGGTTTATCGACTACGCCACCTAATTTTGGAAAAGTGTGGTTTCCTTGCTTTGATAATTTTGTGGAAAGAAGTACTTATGATTATTATGTGACATCAGTGGCACCTGCAAGGGCGTATTGTGTAGGGACATTTGTTTCTGAAGATTCTTTAGATGACAATCGTATATACAGACATTACAGCATGAAGGATGAAATCCCCACCTACCTTTCAAGTATTGCAGTATCAGAATATGTTATTGAAAAATCAAATCATACGGGTGTATTTGGAAACGTACCTATTGAGTTGATTGCACGTAAAACGGAAATCAACCAAATGAAAAACCAGTTTGACAAACTGCCAAAAGCAATCGATGCCTTTGAATTTTGGTTTGGGCCATACCGTTTTGAGAGGGTTGGATTTGTAGCAACGACTCAGGGTGCTATGGAACATCCTACAAACACTGCCTACCCGGTAGGAACCATTACGGGAGGGGATCTCACTCAAAATGAAAGATTGTTTGCACATGAGTTTGGTCATCAATGGTGGGGAAATTTAACCACCTTAGATGATGCCAGAGACATGTGGATCAAAGAAGGAAATGCAGAATACAGCGCACATTTATTTTTTGAATTTGCCTACGGAAGAGAACGGTTTGTGAAAGTGGTAAAAGAGAATTTGGCTAATATTATTTTTAATGCCCACTTGAACGATGGCGATTATTTACCACTGTCCCCAATGCCTTATGAAAGTACTTATGGAACCCATACTTACAGAAAAGGTGCAGCAATGATACATAACTTAAGAGGGTATCTGGGTGATTCAGCATATCGAAAAGTTTGTCATGTGATTTTTGATAGCTTAAGCGGTACTTCGATGAATGCTTTTCAATTTCGCGATTTCCTCAACAGGAATAGTGGAAAGGATATGACCAATTTTTTTAACGATCATATTTTTAATCGGGGCTATTGCGCTTTTTTTGTGGATAGTTTTGAGTTTAAGACTGTGAATGGGAAAAATTATGCGGATGTCAATATCAAACAAAAGGGACATCATGCTGATCATATATTTACTGAGGCACCTTTGAAAATTAGTTTTTATGATCGTAACTTGAATAGATTTGAAAATTCTCTCGTGCTCAGTGGATCCTCTTCCTGGCGTACTATTGAATTACCCAATAATTTCCAAACTGCATTTATCCTACTGAATGATGGCCAGGAATTAAATCTTGCCAGTCTTCAAGATCAGACAATAGTGAGTAAAACTGGTGGGATAAGTCTGAGTGGTTCCGGTATGTCACCCAATGTAGCAGAAATAACAGACAGTGCATTCGTGCATATCGTCCATCATCTCGTAGGACCATCTGCCGATAGAAAACTGGACAATGTTCTGAAAATTTCTACCAACCATTTCTGGCAAGTAAATACACTTCCATTTGGGAAGTTGAAATTAACCGGTAGGTTGGATTATAATGGTTCAAATGCCCAAGGACTGGATGCAGATATTATTTATACTTCTGAGGATAGCGTAATATTGGTCTATAGAAAAGATTGGACTGAACCATGGAGAGAATACTCAGATTATACCCGGCTAAAAGTTACACCAAATGATCGCAGAGGATTCATGAGATTAGATGTTTTAATTCCGGGAGAATATGCACTCGCCAATGGGTATTCATCACTTTCTAAAGTTTCTGAAGAGAGATTTGTGAAATTGGATATTTTCCCAAATCCTGCACATGGAATTGTAAATGTCAAGTTGCCTGAGCAGTCAGGGATTGCCGCACTTCAATTAGTGGATATTCAGGGAAGGTGGATAAGAACACTGGAGGTTAAGGATCCAATAACAGAAAAAACTTTTGATATTTTAAATTATTTGCCGGGTATATATCAGGTTTTAGCTTTGGATAAATCAGGGATTACTATCGGTTGTACGCAATTAGAGATTCGTTGATTTTTAAATAACCATCAATTTGATTGGATAATTGAGACAATTAGGTTATTTTAATATATATTTGTATATATTATTTCACAAAAATTGTAAAAGTTATATATGAAAAATTTTCTCCCCGTTTTTTTTCTAATGATGATCCTTCCATTTATTGGGATCACACAACCGGGCAACACCGGGTTTAAAATATACGGTACCGTATACAATACAGACAAGGAAGTGGTTTCGGGTTGGGATGTTTTGATCACCGGAGAGCAGAATGCAGCATGGAAAATCAGAACGGATAAAAATGGATTCTATTCACAGGTGGTTCCTTTTCTCAAAGACCCATCCTCTGTTTATTTAATTCAGGTTATTGACCCTTGTGCCCGTCCTGCCTTGGTTCAGAAAGCAAATGGTGCCAATGGATCTGAGCAGCACGACTTTATAATTTGCAAGCAAAGTGCACCAAACCCTTGTAAAATTGAGTTCACTTTTAAACAAGCAGCAAATGAATTGTGGGTTGAATTTATAGCTCAGCCACAATTGAAAGATGCTAAATATTATTGGGATTTTGGGGATGGTCAAAGAGGTGAGGGAGCCAGCATTAAGCATCAATATGCAAATTCAGGATCTTATAAAGTTACCCTTAAAGTTTCCTCTCCGGCTTGTATCGGAGATGTGGTTAAGGAAGTAGAAGTGAAACTGTTGACTGCACCCCCACCTAATCCTCCAAAGACAAGTTTTGAAGCACATTGCTGTGGAGCCATCCAAATACTTCCAACACCTGTATCTACTACTGCGGGCGGAAATTCTTATAAATTTTATGCAAAGGGAGATTTTAAAGTCCTTAATGTGGAATGGAATTTTGGTGATGGCGATTTTGGCAAGGGAGTTGAAGTGGTACATACCTATAAGGCACCTGGTAAGTATAGGGTAACTGCTTTGATAATTGGAGAAGAATGTAAAGTGGAATTAAATTTATGGGTAATCATAAATCAGAAAGTAAGTCCTCCTTCACCATGTAATTATGATTTCAGTTATAAAACCAATGGACTAAATGCGTCATTTAGTTTAAATTCAAGAGTGGTGCCGGATAAAATCCAGTGGTCTTTTGGGGATGGAACGAATTCAAATGATTTAAATCCATCTCATGTTTTTGGTAAAGCAGGAGAATATAAAGTTACCCTGGAGTTAGTGGTAAATGGTGAATATTGTAAAGTTGAAAAAACCCATTAAAGTGGGCAACAATGTAGGCCCATGTCCGTTTGATTTTGACTTTTCCGCCGACCAGTTGACGGTAAAATTCAGACCTTCCTTCCAGCAAAAATACGAAAGCCTGATTTGGTATTTTGGGGACAGAGCGGAATCCAAAGAAGAATTTCCGGTACATACCTATGCTAATGAAGGTGTTTATCAGGTTACATTGGTTGCATTTTTTAACGGGGTTCCTTGTAAGGTGACAAAAGATTTGAAAATCTCTAAATTTCAAAATCCTCCTGTAGGAATTGCAATTGTTGACATCAATCCTAATCCGGTAGATGAGAATATGATGGTAAAAATTAAAAGCAGTTCAAAAGTTAACGTTACCCTTACTGTGGCTGATGTTACCGGAGTTAACCTTAAGAAAATTCCGGTAGCTCTGGAAGTAGGGGAAAATGTGGTGGATTGGAATGTTGCAGAGCTTGCTACTGGAACCTACCTGGTTTATGTTTATCACGAGAATACGATTGTTTCAAGATATAAGTTTCAGAAGAATTAACTTATTCATTACCACATTTAGATACAGAAGAGCCGTTCCTTGTGAATGGCTTTTTTGTTTTACTAATGGTAGGGATGGAATTCTGAGATTTAGAACTCTTTTGGCATTGACTTGTTGAAGAATATCATGGCAGAAAAAAACAAAATAACCAAGGAAGGTTTTCTAAAGGCTTATCGTATTCTTCGATTCATCAAACCGTATAAATGGTCCTTTATTTTGGGCATGGTGTGTCTTGTTATTTCAAGCTCCATGTTTATGGTGTTTCCCGCAGCTGCAGGAGAAATGGCAAATACTGCAATAGGTAAAGGTACCTGGAATTTAAAAGTCTCTCAGTTTGGTTTGCTTTTTCTGGTGATCCTTATATTTCAGGGAATTTTGTCTTATTTTAGAACACTTTTTTTTGCCCGAGTCAGCGAAAAGGGCATAGCCGACGTGCGGAAGGCTCTTTATCAAAAATTGATCACCCAGAATATTTCATTTTTTGAAAGTCAAAGGGTTGGTGAACTAACCAGCAGGATCACTGCTGATGTGGAACAATTGCAAAGTGCATTTTCCATTACCCTTGCTGAATTTATCCGTCAGATCGTTGTTTTGGTTTTTGGTGTGGTCATTATAGCATGGATGGCTCCTCATCTTTCCCTCATTATGTTGTTGACATTTCCGCTCATTGTTATCAGTTCTATGTGGTTTGGACGATACATCAGATCCTTGTCTAAAAAGCGACAAGATAGTCTGGCCAGTACGAATATAATTGTGGAAGAAAGTTTTCAGTCCTTCTCCACAGTAAAAGCATTTACGAATGAAAAATATGAAATAAACAGATACAGTAAATCAATTATGGAAATGGTTGGGATATCCATGGAGTATGCCAGGATGCGCGGTATATTTTTTATTTTCATCATTACTGTTTTATTTGGGGGTTTGTTTTTTATTCTCTGGCGAGGTGCTATGATGGTGCAGGCTGGAGAGATGCAAGCCGGGGATTTATTTTCTTTTATTATTTATACCGGCATAATAGGAGGTGCAATTGCAGGCTTGGGTAATTTATATTCCACTTTGGCCGGATCCATCGGTGCAACGGAAAGAATTCAGGACATAATTGCTCGGGAAGTTGAAATTGCGGATCAGCAATTGCACGAAAATCCTGAAATAAAATTAAGAGGAAAAATAGAGTTCTTGAATATTAACTTCTCTTATCCTTCAAGAACAGATGTGGAAGTGCTAAAAGAGATTAACTTCAAAGTTGATCAAGGACAAAGAATCGCATTAGTGGGTCAAAGTGGTGCCGGAAAATCAACCGTAATCCAATTACTCATGAGGTTTTATGAACCAACGTCGGGAGAGATATATATCGACGATAAACCCATTGAATTTTACGATTTGCTTGCATATCGAAAGAACATAGCCATCGTCCCGCAGGAAATTCTTCTTTTTGGGGGCACCATAAAAGAAAATATACTTTATGGAAAGCCTTCTGCGACAGAAGAGGAAGTTATCCAAGCTGCACGGCTTTCTAATTCGCTGGAATTTATCCAATCCTTCCCAGACCAATTTGAAACCATTGTAGGGGAAAGAGGAATTAAATTGAGCGGAGGTCAAAAACAACGCATTGCCATCGCAAGAGCAATTCTACGGGATCCTGCAATACTAATTTTGGATGAGGCAACTTCATCCCTGGATTCGGAGTCAGAAAAAGTTGTTCAAGATGCCTTAGATCGACTCATGCTAAATCGCACATCAATCATCATCGCGCACCGTTTATCTACGGTTAGGGAAGCAGACCGGATTTATGTAATAAAAGAAGGAAGCATAGTGGAATCCGGCAAGCATGTGGAATTACTGGAGCTACCCAACGGTATCTACCGCAACCTGGTTAGCCTCCAACTTGAACCGGAAAATATTCAGATGAATTAATTGTGCCGATTCTGACTATGGGAATTATTCCTGTGAAGGTTTTGATATATCTTTATCAAAAATTTAAATCACTTGAAGCGGACAATTTATTCAGCATTTGTACTTTTTATTTTTCTTTCTCATTCCTGCTTTGCTCAATGGACTTCATCTATGATTTTGGGAATTGATATGTATCAACAATATAAAAATCCCACACACGTTTCTGACAAAGGTGCAAGCAATTCGTCCGGTGCAGCTTTACTCTCCATTCCTTTTGGCATTCAATTTTCCTATGGTAGAAACAATGCATCTGTTGCATTAGAGGCTGGCGCTAACATATCTCCTTTGGCTTTTGATGTAAGCGAATATAAAGGACTGGGGGCAGTTTCCTTTCCACTGATGGCAAAAATAAATTTTGGTGCGCTGACTGGTCACAGCAGTAATAGACTAATAGGGTATTCCCTGGGTGGGGGTGTTCAATTGAATAGAACAGAATTATTTGGACTGACGGATAATTACAAAGAATTAAACAGACGCTTCTTCTCTACTTATGTTTGTGAAGTGGGATTTGGCGGAGGGGTTGGAGGATTTAATGCCATTTTTTATGTAAAAATTGGATTGAATAAAGAAGAGGCGTTTTCCTTTAACTCCGGGTTGGTTACCAAAACAAATTTATTTCAAACCAAATCCTCCCCTAAGAAAAAATCAATTCAACAAAGCTAACCTTGAAATATGCCAACATCTATATCCTTGAAAGAATTCAATAGCTTTCAAATAAAATCTTTTGGAAAAGAAATTCATTTTATAAAATCTGAGGCAGATCTGATTCCTTTTTATGGAAGAAATCCTGATGAATATTACATACTTGGAGAAGGAAGTAATGTTTTGATGATGTCTGAAATCAGTAAGGTCATTTTAAAAAATGAAATCAAAGGGATCGAAATTATTCACGATGGACCTGAAGATGTTACCCTGCGTATCGGGGCTGGAGAAAATTGGCATCAATTGGTATTATGGGCATTGGCAAACAATTATTTTGGGATTGAAAATCTAAGTCTTATACCCGGCAGTGTAGGAGCTGCACCGGTGCAGAATATTGGTGCATATGGTGTGGAAATATCGGAAGTATTTGTACGTCTTGAGGGCATTCACTTAAAAGAAGGAAAAAGAATGTCCTTAAATAAAAAAGCTTGTGCATTGGGTTATAGGGACAGTATTTTTAAACATGATTTAAAGGATGTTTTTTTTATCAGTTATGTACATTTAAAACTATCAAAAACACCTAATCCAAAGTTTGAATATGGGGATTTAAAATCTAATCTTAATGCAGCTGGAATTTTACACCCCTCGCCAATAGATGTAAGTAATGCAGTCATTTCTATTCGACAAAGCAAACTTCCGGACCCCAAAATCCTTGGAAATTCTGGGAGTTTTTTTAAAAATAATTTGCTGACTAAAAATGAATTTGATGCATTGCATGAACGCTTTCCGGAAATGCCATTTTTTAAACAGGAGAATGGCACTTATAAAATCCCCACAGCTTGGTTGATAGAATCTTGCGGTTACAAGGGTAAGAGAGAAGGTGATGTCGGTTGCCATGAAAAACAGGCACTTGTTCTTGTTAACTATGGATCAGCCAAAGGGGAAGAGGTTTTAGCCTTTTCTGAGAAAATTGTGGATGCTATTGAACAACGTTTTGGAGTTCAATTGGAAAGAGAGGTGAATGTTTTATCATAAATGCAAAAAATCCTCAAAAAGTTATCTAGTAATTTGTATATCATGTTTATACAAATAAACAATTTGTTTAATATCAAAAATTATTGTTGCATTCAGAAGGAAAAGGTTATTTTTATATTGTAATCTATAGCATTATCCAATTTTGGTTTCGATATTTTTAAAAAAGATTTCTATTATTTTGGATAAAATAACCACCTGACATGTCAATTCTATTTTACCTGTTCAGTTTTTTAACAGCGGCTATCCATTCGGCTCAACCCCAGCCCACAACCTGTGCATGCAGCAGGATGGCAGACTCACTTGTTCTGGTAAAGTTATTTGAGTCCACCAATGGCGCAAACTGGAGTATTAAGTGGAATTTTAACCAGGGCATGGATAACTGGTACGGCATAAATCTGGATGGAATAGGTTGTGTTAGAAACCTCAGTTTAAGTGATAACAACCTTACAGGGAACATTCCACCCGAATTAGGTTTACTTACCAATCTTAAGGTGTTAAACCTATTTAATAACCACTTAACAGGCATTATTCCGATTAGCCTGGGAGGGCTTAATCAGCTTGAAGAATTGAATTTGGAAAACAATCAATTGACTGGAACTATCCCATCCAGTTTCTTAGGTCTAACAGCACTGAAACAAGCATCATTTTCTGATAATAATTTATCTGGTAATTTTCCATTGGTGCTTACCGATATAACCACTTTGAATCAATTGCGGTTATCCAATAATTTTTTCACAGGCACTATTCCACCCGGAATTTCTAAGTGGAATCAAATTAACTTAATTGATTTTAGTAATAATCAGTTTTCCGGAAATTTACCTCCTAACATTAGTTTAATTAGAACTTTGAAGGAATTGTATCTTTCGAATAATCAATTTACCGGCGAACTTCCTGGTTCCATGTCATTGCTTACCAATCTTCGTAACGTCTGGTTAAACAATAATCAATTTACCGGCCTGGTACCTGATTTGACACTTGCGCCTCTTTTAAGTTTACGATTGGAGTACAATAATTTTACAGACATCCCTGATTATAGTAGTTTGAGAACATGGGGAAACAGTGAACCATTTGGGTTAGTGATACATCATAATAATTTTACATTTGAAGATTTAATTCCATTACAAAAATTACCAAAGAATTTTTATTTCAGTTTTAAACCTCAGAATCCAATTCCATTGGATTCAATAATTTTTGTTCCTAAGGCAGCTAATTACAACATCAGATTGTTTACTGATCCGCAAATTCCGGATAATAATTACAAATGGTTTAAAGACACCGCAGTCGTATTTATCACCAACCAAAACTACTATCCACTGATTAACATGATGGAAGAAGACGAAGGTTATTATTCCGGGTCTGTAACCAACAATGCCATTGCGGAATTTGATATTAAGATCAGCAAAACCAGAGTGGTATTTACTCTTCCGGGAAGGTGTGACAATCCGGCAAGTGGAACAATTTGTGAAGAAGCTCCTCACTTTTGCAATACATTGGATTTGCATAATTATTGCGGAAGTTTTCGGTCAGCAGACTCCAGTCATTTGGGAGAATTTGTTTGCGATAGTCTTGGTAGTCTGGAGAATCCTGTTTGGATTTCTTTTACAGCACCAACGGATTCCATAGTGTTGGAAATTTTTCCTATGACTTGTGAAGAAATCAATGTAGGTGGACAGCTGTATAATGGATTGCAGGCGGGCATTTACAAAGCTTGTGATGCCACTGGCGAAAGAGTGCTTTATTGTATGCCTGAATGTATGAATGGACCTTTTTTAATTGGGGGTGGAGGTTTTGTAAAAGGCGATAGATACTTATTGATGCTGGATGGTTGCAAAGGTAATTTTTGCAATTTTCTGATTAAAGTAGTTAAAGGTAAGGCAAATCTAAACCTAAGTATATCAGGTGGAGTGTCCGGGGTACGTGCATTCTGTCCTGACACGCTGGAACATTTGTTCTCTTTAAGTCCCGTCTTTGGTGCAACTTCTTACAGCTGGTTTTTAAATGATACTTTAAATCAAATCACAACAGATACTATTGTTAGACTGAAGAATCTTAATTCAGGAATTTATAAGATAGCCGTAAGAGCAACCAACGAATGTGATACAACGGATGAAATATTTACGACTTTTCAGATTTTTCCAAAGTTAATTACTACAAATCAGGAAGTAAAAAAGTTTTTCAATGATTCTGTATATCGGATAAGTTTTACCATTCAGGGTGGAACAAAACCTTATAATGTGAATAAAGGTTCCGGTGTGATCGATAGCAGCACTGGTAAATTTGTTTCGGACTTTATTTTATGTAATTCATCCTATCTGGTTGAAATAATTGACCGACGAGGATGCATAACCCAAATAGCTGGATTTGAAAATTGCAATTGTACTTCTTTTGCTGGAAATTTGCCGAATGATACTATGCGCTTGTGCGAAAGTCAGAATTTGATAGGTAAAACGCTTGGAAATGAGAAAAAAGACTCAGGGGATGCAGCCATTTTTGTTCTATATACTAATTTTCAAAACCCTGTTGGAAGCATCATTAAAACAAGTAAAAATGGTGTGTTCCCATTCGATCCTATTAATTTTAAATTCAATACGCCCTATTATTTAGCACATGCCATCAGCCGAACCAATAGTCAGGGAAATATCAATTTTCTACATCCTTGTCTCAGCCTTTCAAACTCTCAGGTAATTTATTTTTTTCCAAGACCTATAGTTTCAGCAGGAGGAGATCGCTCTTTTTGTGGATTTGGCGGTGCGTTAATGGCTAGTGGAAATTTTATCAAAGGCAACTGGCGTTTAGTTTCTGGACCAGGGAATGCTTTGTTCCAAAGTAAAGACAGCTCTTTCTCAACAGTTACGGTAGACGTTCAAGGGACTTATACCTTTGCATTTGATGGTCAAAGTTTATACTGTCTTCGCAGTGATGAAGTTAAAATGCAGTTTCTGGATTCCATTAGATTTAATATTTCAGGAAAACCATTTCATTGTCCTGGACAAATAACAAGTTTGGATGCTGGAAGTGGCTATAAAACCTACACCTGGTCCAATGGGGATACCAATAGAATATTGCTGGTTTCATCTCCCGGTAATTTTTGTGTTACAGTAACAGATTTCAATAATTGTGTCGGAGTTTCATGTCTTGAAATACTGTCATCTGATGCACCGACAGCAACGGTGACCGCACCTGATTCTCTATGTACTGGAATAACCGCAGCGATTAAAGTGAACGAGAACTTTTCAACTTATTCGTGGAGTAATGGAAGTACTGATCAAGAAGTCCGGATAGATTCCGGAGGCATGTATTGTGTTACCGTTACTGCGGACAATGGGTGTAGAGATACAGCTTGCATCCAGATCACTGCACTGCCAAGAACCTTGAAAAACCTGTCAGATTCCGCATGCTTTGATACAGATTATGTATTCGGTTCTAAACCGTATAAAGTACCAGGAAATTATGAAATCATTTATCCTGGTGCCGGGCGAGGAGGTTGTGACAGCGTCATTCGATTAAATCTTTTTGCTTATCCTGTGATTGAAATAAAAGATTCCATAATCAAACATGACAAAGGTACCGGAAATGGTTCAATTTCTGTCACGCTCAAAGGGGGTGTAGGAACTTATCGGTATTTATGGAACACAGGTGATCGTACTTCCAGCATCAACAACTTAATTTCAGGAGTCTATGTACTCACTGTCAGGGACGACAAAAACTGTGTTCGTGTTTTTAGGTTTACAGTCCGGTTAGAAACAGCTTCACAGGATGTTTCATTAGACAGGGAAATAATAGTTTTTCCTAACCCATCTAGCTTGGGGCAAGAAATTTTTTGGCAATCCAGGTATCCTTTTTCACAAGCAACAATAGAGGTTTATAAAACGGATGGTACGATGGTTTACAAAGAGCAATTTTCATACATTAAAGAATTAACTCCTTATAATTTAAACTTTAATTTTGATTCGGGAGTTTACCTTTTGCGCTTTACTTCAAATGACGGGTACCGAAGACTTAAAAAGTTAGCAGTAATAAATAAATAAATAGAAGAATTATGTGGAGAGTTTTAGTCGTATGGATGATATTAGTGTTTCCTTTGGTTTCCATTTTTTCACAAAATGCAATTAAGCTCACCAAATTAACCGGCGGACTTTCAATTCCGGTTTATTTGTGTCATGCAGGTGATGACCGGCTCTTTGTCATTGAAAAAGCCGGAAAAATTAGAATTCTTAACAATGGAATTGTTTCTCCTGTTCCATTTTTGGATATCGTAAATAAGGTAAATTCACGTGGAAATGAACAGGGTTTACTCGGCTTGGCATTTCATCCTGATTTTAAAAATAATGGTTTGTTCTATGTGAATTATAATAATAAAATTTCAGTGGGGCAGACTGTAATAGCGGAGTATAAGGTATTTTCCAATAACCCGAATAAAGCGGATAGTTTAAGTGAACGCATACTGCTTACCATTGATCAACCATATTCCAATCACAATGGTGGTTGTATGCATTTTGGAAAAGATGGTTACCTATACATCGGAATGGGAGATGGGGGCAATGGTGGAGATCCTCAAAACCACGGCCAGAATCCAAAAAGTTTGTTGGGTAAGATGTTGCGAATTGAAATTGGAACAAGTTCTACTTATCAGATTCCACCAAGTAATCCATTTGTGAATGATCCTGATGTTTTGGACGAAATCTGGGCAATAGGAGTCCGCAATCCGTGGAGATTCAGCTTTGATAGATTGACTGGAGATATGTGGATTGGCGATGTAGGACAGGGTAACTGGGAGGAAGTGGATTTTGAAGAAAGTGGTTCAGGAGGAGGCAGAAATTATGGTTGGCGTTGCTATGAAGGAAACAAAGATTTTAATACAACAGGATGCAGCCCAAAAAACAAATTTACTTTTCCCATCCATGAATATTTTTCTGATGAAAATAATTTAGGTTGTTCAGTTACCGGTGGCTATGTATATCGTGGTAGCAAACATCCTTCACTTTATGGAACCTACATTTATGGAGATTATTGTAGTGGTTACATTTGGGGAATCAACCAAAAAGCAGACAAAACCTTTGAAAACAAAACACTTTATAAATTCAACAGAAGTCAGATTTCATCTTTTGGAGAAGATGTAAATGGAGAATTGTATTTGATTGCAATTGCTGAAGGTGCAGTGTATAAAATTGCAGATACCTGTAATCTACCTGCAATTCAATTTTTAACCAAGAACCCATTATGTCCGACCAGCACGGATGGACAAATTACCATATCTAACCCAAACCCAACTTACACATATAAATGGAGTACCGGAGACAGCAGTGCTGTTCTGGAAGGTTTAGGTCCAGGAAAATTTTCATTGACAATCACAAGTGGTATCTGCAGCATAGAAGGTGCCGTAGAACTTAAAAGCCCAATACCTGATACAGCATGCATTACTCCTGTTTTTGTCAATGAGATTTGTGAAAATGATTCTGCCATATTGATCGCCTGTGATGCACTCAATGCTGCCAGCTATATCTGGGAAAAAGACAGTGTAGTAATTAGGGACAAGCTAAGTAAAAGAATTTATGTAAATGCTTCCGGAAAATATTCAGTCCAATTTGTAGATACTAATGGTTGTATCTCTTTTCATTCAGGAGAAATTGAAATAATTGTACACCCATCACCGGACAAACCTATAATAATCCAATCCGGAGATACTTTGTTTGCCCCATCAGGTTATAATGCTTACCGTTGGTTCTTAAATGAACAATTGCTTGGCGGAAGTACGGTCAATCAATGGGTTATCACCCAAAAAGGAAGCTACCGTGTAAGTGTAATTGATTCAAATAATTGTGAATCTCTATCCTCTGAACCTTTGTACATCATTCCTCTCGGAGTGGTGAATAATTTTGAAAAACCAATTGGTGTATTCTCATCAGGAGAAAAGAATCATTTCGTATGTTTGGTAAATTCTGATCTCGAGTTTCCCCTTAATTATCAAATTTTGGATGCCCAGGGAAAACCGGTGAGACAGAAAGTGAATTTGTTAGAAAAAACACAGCAATTTAATTTTGAATTGACGAAAGAACCATCAGGAATCTACTTCCTAAAAGTTCAAGACCGTTTCGGTAAAATAATTGGAAGTGTGAGGGTGTTTAAAAATTAGATTATATCTAACTATTGGAATAATAAATCAGCCAGTCAGATATTTTATATTTTTTATTAACGCTAAAGCCCTTTGACCATTCTGTGTATGATCTCTTTGACCGGAAGGATCTCATGAATGAAATCTATTGTAGGGCCGGCACACCAGACATTTTGATAACTTGCAGAAAATGCAGCTTTGGATAATTTATTCATACCATTCCTGTAAACTAAAATCTTAAACCACTTTTTCAGAGTTTTATTCTTACTTAATATTTGCTCCAACCAGTTTTGACGGGTTCCGATTTTTTGCACATACGGAGTATTAATCACGGTGCAGGGTACACCACTTAACTTGGTCGTTTTTACAATGTCTTTAGAACTATACTCTACACATGCTTTTTTGTATTCTTTGCTGACCGGAGACTCAACAGAAGCAATAAATGGAGTTCCTACAGAGACACCACAAGCGCCAAGCGCAAGCATTCGTTTGATTCCATCAGCATTACCTACACCTCCTGCATTGATGATAGGAAGAGATGGAAAAGCTTTGACCAACTGAGGGATAAAATCTTCAGGATTTAAAATTCCACAATGTCCCCCTGCCTGATTATTGACTGCAATTAACGCATCTGGTTTGAAAGCAGCAGCTTTATATGCATATTCCATGTCTGAAACATCGCAAAAAACTTTAATGCCGAGAGGGCGACAGGCATCTATAACGATAGCGGGACTACCAAGAGAAGTAATGATAAAAGGAACCTTATATTCTAAACAGGTTTTAAGTTGTTGCGGTAGTTTATAATTAGAACGGTTTACGATTAGATTAATACCATACGCTTTATTCATGGATTTCAATTCCTCTAAAGCAATCCTAAACTCTTTATCGCTGCGGTAATTTAACGCAGGAATTACACCTGCAATTCCCGAATCCGCAGCAGACTTTACCATAGCTACATTAGATACTAAAAACATCGGTGCCATAATAATCGGATATTGAATTCCGAGCATCATGGTAAGTTTGGTTTCCATAAAATTAAATTAGCTTAATAGGCCCATTTGAGATAAGTGGTCCCCCAGGTAAATCCTCCGCCAAATGCGGTCAAAAGTATGTTATCTCCTTTTTTTAATTTCGGCTCCCATTCCCATAAACATAAGGGTAATGTACCTGAAGTAGTATTGCCATATTTGTGTATGTTGATCATAACTTTTTCAGGGTCAAAATTCAATGCATCTGCAACCCCGTTGATGATTCGGATGTTTGCCTGATGCGGTACAAGCCAATCTATCTGATCAATGGTGAGTTCGTTTCTTTCCAATACACGTTTGATAGTATCTACCATCCCGGTAATGGCAGCTTTGAAAACCGTC
This sequence comes from Candidatus Vicinibacter proximus, assembly GCA_016713905.1. Lineage (NCBI taxonomy): Bacteria > Pseudomonadati > Bacteroidota > Saprospiria > Saprospirales > Saprospiraceae > Candidatus Vicinibacter > Candidatus Vicinibacter proximus. The sequence goes on along the minus strand of JADJOE010000003.1, from coordinate 1,435,904 downwards.
TTGCCCTCCTGGTAAACGTAATGTTCACCACGCGCAACGGTCTCTGCACTTGCGGGGCGAAGAGAACCTCCGGCTTTCATGTGAAGATATTCACGACCGGAACCATCTCCCCTAAAAATACTGTCTATAATCCCATTTCCCTCCTCATCAGGTTCTAACAAGACTGCACCTCCACCATCTCCAAAAATAATGCAGGTAGCACGGTCTGTATAATCAATGATAGAGGACATGACATCCATTCCTATCACTATTACTTTCTTGTAGGTCCCAGATTCTATGAATTTTGAACCAGTGGTCAGACCATATAAAAAACCTGAGCAAGCTGCATGGATATCAAAACCAAAAGCATTCTTGATTCCGACTTTGTCACATATTGTATTTGCTGTATCCGGGAAAACCATATCACCTGTAATGCAACAACAAATGACCAACTCAATTTCATCCGCGGAAGTGTTCGTTTTTTTTAAAAGTTTTTCCACCATGATTTTTCCCATGTCAGATGCGCCCTTTCCGGGTTCTTTTAAAATATGTCTTTCCTTTATACCGGTTCTGGAAGTAATCCATTCATCTGTTGTATCTACCATTTTTTCCAGCTCTGCGTTGGTCAGGATATAATCCGGTACATAGCCCTGGATTCCTTTGATGGCGGCACGTCTTTTCTGCATGGTAAGGATTTGGCCGCAAAGATAACTAATGTGCCAGAATTGTTTGGGCAAGTTGTGGATCACCCAATTGTCTCCCTAGTATAAAAGCCCAGAAAAACATTATTATATTAAATAAATTTGTAACATATAAAACACAGTAATACAATAATTAAAATATTAAATAATATTATATTTAATTACAATTTTTTCTTTTGGCATGCAATTTGTGAGAATATCATTGTTTGTAATCAACATTATACAAATTATAAAAATTTATAATATGAAATTTTCACTTTTGTTTTCGATCTTATCGTTTGTGTTCCTTACCAATACACAACTCCGTGCAACAGTATTTTTTGAAGGTAGTCTCCAGGCAGCTAAAGAAAAGGCAAAAAATGAAAGCAAAATTTTGATGCTTAAGTTTGGTGCAAAATGGTGCCTACCATGTCGTTTTATGGATAAAAATGTTTTTACAGATCAGCAAGTCATAGAAGTTTTAACTAAAAATTCAGTGGCCATGGATATAGACATCGATGACGCCGGAGGAATAATTCTGAAAGAAAAGTTTAATGTCAAATTATTACCAACCATCCTTGTTTTTCATCCGGATGGAAGAATAATAGATCGACGGGAAGAATCACTTAACGTAGAAAAATTTGGCGAGTGGATAAATGACTTGGTTGATCAGTTTGATATTAATCCAGTTGTGGTTAATAAAGAAATTAACACATCCTCCACTGTCCAGGATGAAGAGGCTTTTTTCGCTCAAAGGGATAAAGCATTGTCCGCCAAAAGTGAAGAAAATGTGGATTATAAAGAAGAATCTGAACCTGCATCCAGTTATGGTCTTACTGGCCAATTTTATATACAAACAGGGGCTTATAGCAGATTTGAAAATGCACAGATTGAAGCAAACAGACTGGATAAATTATTTAATCAGGATGCCAGTATTCTTGAAGAACAACTGCAAAGTGGAAAAACAATTTTTAAAATTGCTTTGGGTTCTTTCATCACTGAAGAGGAAGCTAATTTGTTCCTTCAAAATTTGGAAAAACATTCTGTGAAAGGGTTGATCCGTAAAATAGAATATTAATGACGGCTCATTTTATCATAAAAAACATCGGCAATCTGCTGATGTGCAGTGAATATCCTGTTCTTTTTAAAAAGGGGCAGGATATGTCTGTTATACCATCTTTTGCCAATGCATGGCTCAAAGTGAGTGACGGCCTAATAGAAGATTATGGTTCCATGGATAAATTTGAAACAAAAAATATCCATGTAATAGATGCTGAGGGTGCTTTGGTTCTTCCCGCATTCGTGGATTGTCACACCCATTTGGTTTTTGCAGAGACAAGAGAACTCGAATTTGTTGATCGGATCAGAGGTTTAACTTATCAGGAAATAAGCGCACGGGGAGGGGGTATTCTCAACTCTGCGCTCAAATTGGCAGCTATGTCTGAAGAAGAACTTTTTCAAAAGTCAAAAGTCAGATTAGAATACGCCATGAATCTAGGCACTGGATGTATTGAGATAAAAAGTGGCTATGGTCTTTCATTTGACCAGGAAATTAAAATTCTTCGGGTGATCAAAAGATTGAAAGAAGAGTTTGAAATTCCAATCAGGGCTACTTTTCTTGGCGCACATTCGTATCCACTGGAATACCGAAACAACCATCAGGGTTACTTGAATATCCTTGTGGACGAAATGCTTCCATATATTGCTGAGCATAAACTTGCAGATTATTGCGATGTTTTTTGCGAACAAGGATTTTTTAGCCCGGAAGAAACTGACCTAATATTAAAAGCTGCATCACAATATGGAATTAAACCGAGGATTCATACGAATCAATTTACCCATTCGGGAGGGATAGGAGTTGCCTTAAAACACCAGGCTATTTCTGTGGATCATTTGGAGGTATTGGATGATTCTGAAATTAACCAATTACTAAATGTTCGGACTATACCTGTAGGCTTACCTGCAGCAGCCTTTTTTATGAATCTCGAATACCCTCCTGCAAGAAAAATGATTGAATCTGGCTTGGGTTTAGCTATAGCAACTGATTACAACCCCGGAACATCACCATGTCCAGATCCTACACTCACTTTTGCACTCTCCTGCATAAAGATGCGTTTATTACCGGAAGAGGTATTAACGGCCATGACCATAAATGCCGCTTGCGCACTTGAATTTCAGGATATCGTCGGGAGTATAGAAAAAGGAAAGCTGGCTCAGTTGATAATTGCCAAACCTGGCGTATCTTTGGCTCAGATTCCATACGGAATTTCGTCAAACTGGATAAACCGCGTCATTTTAGGAAGGGCCTAAGCACATTTTTAGCAACTTGCAGAATATTCATGCTCTTAATGCGTTGTTAAGGTAACCTTTCCCTATTCACCTCAAGTTTAGTTGTTATATCTTTGCCAAATTGAATTCGTAAAACGATGCGTCTTAACCGTTTATATCTATACCCTTCGATTATTTTGATACTGAATGTCACCTTATTGTGGTTCGGGTCAGGTACTTTAAATGCCCAGCAAGACAGTTGTGTTTTAGTGGATATGGTAACCAAAAATGGGGACAAGGGAGCTGAAGTTTGCATAGAAGTCAGGTTATTTAATTTTAAGGACATTAGTGCTTTTCAGTTTTCTGTAAATTACGATCCAAAAGTAGTTGTCCCATCCAGTATTCGAAATTTAAACCCTACCTTAGTGGGTTTCGGACAAACAAACGCTCGAATCGATACAGCAAAGGCGGCTATCATTTGTTTATGGGATGACCCAAACGCTCAAGGACAAACTTTGCCGGATGGTTCTGTTTTGTTTGAAATTTGCTTCAAATTAATAGGCGCTCCCGGAGCTTGTTCCCCGGTTTTTCTTTCCAACAGACCCACATCCATTGAATTCCTTAAAAAAATTGGGGTAGATGACGTAGTGTATTGCGTAGCAGATAAAGATCCTTCCGATCAGATAAAAATTCAAATTCCCACCGGACTTTGTGTGATTCATAATGCTTGTGGAACATTGAATAATACTGGGTCTATTACTTTAAAGGCATGGGGAGGTCAAGCTCCGTATACCATTACCTCTACCAATGCGCCCAATGGCAATGGCGTTTTAGCAATGGGAGGGGATTGTTTAATTGTAAACAATTTGCCACCGGGGACTTATGATTTTAATGTTAAAGATGCTTCAGGTAAAGACACAAATCTCGTTGTTCGGGTTTTGGCAGCTCCATCCATTACCATAAGAAACGACATCACCTATACTCGCGAACCCAGTTGTTATAATAAAAATGATGGAAGGATAGGCTTGATCCTTGGCGGTGGGGTTGGGAATTTATTTGTAGGCATCCAGCCCATTAATTCGTATGGAAAAACCAGAGAAACAGGCTTGTACGCAGGTAAATATACAATTACAGTCACAGACAGTTTTGGCTGTACCGCAACATTGGATACATTCTTAAGGGCAGACACCCTTTTTGCCAATATTGCAATAGACAAAGAGTCTACATGTGCTGGAAGTTGTGATGGACAGGTTACAGTAACTGCAAGAGGAGGGACCCCTTTTCTTGGTGGAAGGTATAACTATATTTGGCCGTCAAACCCGGCTGCAAATTGTTTGCCGGGTGTCAGTTGTTCCAACAATATGGTTTGCGATTCACAAATTGTAATTGTACAGGACAGGCATAAATACATTCTAAATACCTATGGTTGCTCCGATACCATAAAGTTTGCTGTAGCCAGTTCTGGTGAATTATCCGATTCATCAATTATCGATAGTGTTCGGTGTTTTGGCGAAGCAAATGGCAGAATTACTGTTTTCGCCAAGTCTAAAGGAAAATTAAATTTACCCCTGACTTTTACTTTGATCAATAGTGGAGGGAATATGATACCTGGAGGCATAACAGTACTAAATCAATATACAAGTCCCGGGCTTGCTGCAGGTACTTATTATCTTAATATTACCGACAGTCTGGGCTGTATGCTAAATGATACTTTGTTTGTTCACCAGCCTGATGTATTAGAAATTATAGAAAATGCTTTGGATACTACAGAATCATGTAGCCCTGGAATGGACGCTCTAATAGACCTTCGGGGTTTTGGAGGTACAATGTCTTACCGTTTTTTATGGGATTTCCAGGGATCCAGTTCTCCCAGACTTACTGGTATAAGTGCAGGTACATATTCTGTTACCCTCACAGATGCTAAGGGATGCAGGGTATCGAAGGTTTATACCGTAACCAAGCCAACAGGACCCACCGTTACAGGATTCAACAATGTGAATGTCATATGCCCTGGGGACTCTTCCGGTTGTGTTGAAGTCCTTTTTACAGCAGGTTCTGCAGCTGTAAATTCATTTCAATGGAATGTGCCAGGAAGCGCAGCAAGAATCTGTATGCTTCCAGCAGGAAATTATAATGTAACCATTACTGACCAGAATGGCTGTAGTGATACTGCATCCACGAGAATTAATCTATCCGGAAACCCAATAACCATTGATTCTGTTGTTCTTCAAAATCCTTCATGTCCAAATAAGGCAGATGGCCTTATTATTGTTTTTGCTAGAGGAGGCTCTGGTTTGTTGCAATACAGTTGGAATATCGGCGGAAATTCACAGGTAAATACCAACCTTAAAGCTGGTCAATATATTGTTACTATTGATGATATTGGTGGCTGTCCTCCTCTAACGGATACCTTTACTCTGGTTGATCCCCCACGTCCTCAGATCCAAATTTCTGGGCTTGTCAGTCCTAATTGTTCGGGATCTGCTTCTTGCGACGGACAAGCCATTGTCACTGTGACAACCATGGATACATTGGTCACGGTAAACTGGTCCAGCGGTGAACAAACGTTGTACAATTCAAATCAGAGGATTTTCAGAGACACGGCAATTGCATTATGTTCAGGGCAGCAATTTGCGATAATTTCCATCAATAATCTTTGTTCAGATACAATTTACTTCAATGTGCCGGCTGCAGTCCCAATCAGTATAGATTCAACTAAACTGGTGTTAAGTCCTCCAAGTTGCTATGGTCTAAGCGATGGCAGAATTACCGTTGCAGCAAAAGGTGGAATGGGACCGTATACCTTCAGATGGTTGAATAGTGGAACCACAGGTCCGGTATTGGCGGGAATAAGGGATGGCTATTATTATGTGAACATCACAGATAACAAGGGGTGTATACATCTGGATTCAATAAGGCTGAGAGAACCGGATTCTATAAAAGTACAAGTAATTCAGGGATCAACACTTGATGTAAGCTGTGCAGGTTTAAACGATGGCCGAATTACAACTGTGTGGAGCGGTGGAGCTAAAGGAAAAGGAACCTTTGTTTGGAGTCCCAATGTTGGTCAGGACTCAGTGCTTACCGGTCTTTCTGCCGGAACTTACAACCTTACCGTTATAGACGCGAATAACTGTACAGGAACAGTATCCTATACCATTCTTGAACCTTCTCCAATTGTGGCTAATTTTATGCCCATCGATACTCCTTTTTGTGCAGATGACCAGCAGCTTTTTACGGTGTTGTCCGCCACAGGTGGTGCAGGACCTCAATACAGGTTCACCATTCAGAATGGCGCGCCTAATCAAATTGGCGAATTGGTTCCATTGTTTTCAGGAGTTTATTCCATTTCTGTGTACGATAAGAATGGATGTAAAATAGATACGACGATTGTCATTCCTAATCCTTATAATAATTTATCAGTTGAATTTGGACAAGATTTCGATACCATTCAGCTTGGAGATAGTCTGAGACTTATCGGTAAAATAAATTCTCAAGCCCGCATTGACTCTGTCATTTGGACACCGAGAAATTTCGTGAGCACTCCTGACTCTGAAGTAAGTTTTGTTACTCCAAATGCAAATACCATGTTTACATTGGTAGTGGTCGATGAAAATGGCTGTACGGCAAGTGATAAGATCACTGTAATTGTTGAAAATAACCGAAAGCTGTTTGTGCCAAATGCAATTAGTCCTAATAATGATGGGGTGAATGATTATTTTGATATTACCGCCGGCCCGGATGTAGATAAAATTGAATTCGTTGATATTTTCGACCGTTGGGGTGCCAATCTTTATCATCTTGAGAATCCTAATATCAGTGGCGGAATTGTAAGCACCTGGGATGGAACATTTAAGTCAAAGCCAATGAATCCAGGAGTCTATGTTTATTCTGTCGGAGTCCTATTTAAGGACGGTTATAAGTTGGTTTACCGGGGAGACATTACCATAGTTAGGTAATCCATTATGAGTTAACTTGATTTTTCTTAAGCTACGATTTACTTAAGTAAAAATAAGGCTCCTTTGGACTGGTATTTTTCCCCTTTGCATTGATAGGAAATACGGTAATAATAGCTACCGGGATTTAATGGTTTATTTTTATAGGTGCCATCCCATTTTACTTCAGGGTCCTCTGTGTGAAAGATAATGGAACCATTACGATCCAAAATATCAAAAGTGAAAAGTTTTTCAATGAGGTAATAATTGCTGATTCCAAATCCCTCATTTAAACCATCCTGATTTGGCGTAAATGCACTTGGAAACCTGATTTCTGCACATTGCAATTTTTCTTTATCAACCACTCGCACCAGCACGTTATCGGTAATACTGCACCCGGAAATATCAAATCTTGCCTGGTATCTTGTTTCAACCACAGGAGAAGCCAATGGGCCGGGAATACTAGGGTTGTCAAGTGAAACTGTGGGCATCCAATTGATATTGCCCGGACAGTTACTCTCCGAACGAAGTAAAAATTGATCTCCTAAAAATATCAAAGTATCTTCTGTGAGAATTTTTTGTTGAGGCTTGTACATAGAAATTACAGCAGGGCCATTGAACCCATAATTAGCTAGAATAATGTTATCCATTTTACCTGAGGCACTAACCAGATTGGAAGGAACGCATGCAGATCCATTAATAGTGAGTGGATATTTGTTTTCCAGATTGATAAGGTTTGGTGCTATTTCTCGATCTTTTTCTACGCCATTTACAAATACCCTGAAATCAATTCCATTTTTACTGAGACATATTGTTTGCCAACAACTACCCGGGTCGGCTTTTGCTTCTAGAAATATATTTTCATCGATACCTTCCCTTACATTAAATTGGAAAACCGAATCTTTAGCCCGATAACTTATGCGTAGGTTAGTATCTGCATTGCATTGTGCTGCCTTACTGAAAAGGTCCATTTCCCCGCTGAAAATCCCTGGAAGAAACGAAAAGCAAAGAGAATAATCATTTCTGAAAAATGAATCCAATGTCACAGGCAATTCAATTTTCTGTCCATTGAGGATCACCGCCTCATCTTCTATTCCACAATCACAATTCAGCGCAACGGAATTCTTTAAATCTCCCGCATTGCTTTGATTTGCGGTTAATCCACAATTTTTAAAAGCATATTTAACCAATACCTGTTGTGCTTTGGGTTTGAATGGTATAAGTAACAACCCGATAAATAGGGAGAAAACTCCTGCATACTTTCTCATAAGGCCAAAGTTAAGTCAAATATTATTATCTTTTGGTCTGGCCCTTTCATTAAAAACTCACTTATCTTTGCAAATGGTTATAAAACAGCTTTCAGCATGTTAAGTAAAATATTGTCGAGACCTAAGAATCCTGAAGAGGAGCAGGCTGAAATGAGTTTTTTAGATCATTTTGATGCTTTGAGAAAGCATTTGTTCAGAGCGTCTTTTTATGTAATCACTGCAACCGTCCTGATCTTTTTCCAAAAGAAATTTATTTTTGATACCATCATTCTTGGTCCAACAAGGTCAGATTTTCCTACTTTCAGATTTTTTTGCTGGCTATCAGAATGGACTTGTTTTAAAGTTATTCCGCCACAAATATTCACAAGGGAATTATCAGAGCAACTTACAGTCCATTTAATGGTTAGTTTTTTTTTAGGTTTGATTATTGCTTTCCCCTTACTCGTTAGAGAGATTTGGCTTTTTGTAAAGCCCGGTTTATACGAAAAAGAGCGGAGAGCTACCAGAGGAGTTGTTGAAGTTTGTTCTCTGCTTTTTCTCACTGGAGTCATATTCGGATATTTTATTATTGCTCCGTTTTCCATAAGCTTTTTATCCTCTTATCAGGTAAGTGAGTCCATTCAGGCATCGGCAACTTTGAGTTCAATCGTAGACTCTATGATTATGTTTACCATGTCGACGGGTTTGGTTTTTGAACTTCCTATGGGCGTCTATTTTTTAGCAAAGCTGGGCATCATGGGACCCGAATTTATGAGAACATATCGCAGACATGCCATTGTAGTAATTTCTATTGTTGCAGCTATAATTACACCACCGGATGTAACTTCCATGGTTTTGGTTGGTCTTCCACTCTGTTTGTTATACGAAGTCAGTATCATTGTAGCCAAAAGGGTTTATCCAAAAGAAACTGAAGTCACCAATTACTCTGACAATTCTTCTTTTAAATGATGCTATGAACAGGATATCTTCAAATGCCACTTTGTTTTTTGTTATTTTTTTACCGACATTTTGGTTGGTTTTTTTTGGAAGTCTTGGTCTGGGGCTGATGATGAGTTCTGCAGAAGATATTAGTTTTACCTCAGCCTCTTTACTCAAGATTACCTACTTGGTATTTTTTATTGGCTTTGGTTTAATTATTTATTTTACTTTATTACGCCTTAAGCGAATAGAAATGGATGCCAATTTTCTATACGTAACAAATTATTTAAAAACAATTAAAGTTCCATTGCACGCAGTAAGTGAACTACATGTAAAATCACTCTTTTTCAGATCAGTGGGAAGAATTACATTTAATTATAGATCTTCCTTTGGCAGGAAAGTTTATTTTTTATGTAACACAGAACACTTCGATTTTTTGAAAGCACAAATTGAAAAGCTAAGTTTTAAAAGTACTGTGCACGATTAATTATATCCTGAATTTATACAGTTACTTTACTTTTTAATCTGATAATTGGACAGATCATCTCTTCCATTGAAATGCCCCCATGTTGAAAAGTATTTTTGTAATAATTCAAGAAGTGGCCATAATTGTTTGGGTAGAGGAAATAGCCCCTGTCCTTCGCAAAAATAAAAGTAGAAGATAAATTTGGTCTTGGAAGACCAACCAGTTGAGGTTCCCTGATTTCCAATACTTCTTTTTTATCGTAACTTAAATTCTTGCCAACTTTATACCGTAGGTTCGATGTGGTTTCCTTATCTGCAATTACGCGAATAGGATCTTGAACTCTAATGGTGCCATGATCGGTTGTAATGATTAGTTGTACCGGTAGTTCAGCAATTTTTTGTAATGCAGCCCAAAGTGGCGAATGAAGGAACCAACTTTTAGTTAAGGAACGGTAGGCAATTTCATCAGACGCAAGTTCTTTCAAAACTTCCATTTCTGTCCTTGCATGGGAAAGCATATCTATGAAATTATATACGATAACCGTAAGATCATTATTCAACATATTGATGGATTGATCCAGTAATTGTTTGGCTTTTGTGGTGTTGGTTATTTTAATGTATTCATGCTTTAAATCCCGTTTGATCATTCTTTTAATTTGCGAATTCATGAGGTCGGGTTCTTTAAGATTTTTACCTCCCTCATCATTATCGTTCAGCCACCAATCAGGATATAATTTTTCGATTTCAGATGGCAACATCCCTGCAAAAATTGAGTTTCTGCTGTACTGAGTCGTTGTCGGTAAAATACTGTAGAAATAATCTTCTTCTTCAATTCTGAATTTTTCAGAAATTATGGGTTCTATAATTTTCCACTGATCATATCTTAAATTATCCAACAAAATGAAAAAAGTTGGCAGCTTGTCATTCAAATGCTGAAAAACTTTGTTCAACATCAAATTGTGTGACATAGTGGGAGCGTCAGCATCTCTTTTAAACCAGGAGGTATAGGTATTCAGAATAAATTTTGAGAATTCTACATTTGCCTCCTTCTTTTGTTGGTTCATGATGTCTTGAATATGTGGATCATTGGATTGGTCCAATTTTAATTCCCAATGGATCAATTTTTTATATAGGTCCACCCAACTGGCATAATTCTGTTTTTCAGAAATCTCCATAAATAATTGGCGAAAAGCAATCTGATAATCAAGACTGTTTTTTTCGGAAACCAAGCGCTTATTGTCTATTAATTTTTTTATAGTCAGAAGCAATTGATTTGGATTTACAGGTTTGATTAAATAATCTGCAATTTGGCTACCAATAGCCTCCTCCATAATATTTTCTGCTTCGTTCTTTGTAACCATAACCACAGGCATCAAATATCCTTTCGATTTTATTTGTGTCAGGGTCTCAAGACCGGAAATCCCTGGCATCGACTCATCAAGAAAAATGATGTCGTAGTTTGGATCTTCTTTAAGATGTTCTAATGCATCAAATCCATTGGAGAGCGTTTTAATACTGTAACCTTTTTTCTCTAGAAAGAAAATCTGTGGTTTTAAATGCTCCATCTCATCGTCAGCCCATAAAATTTTAATCTTGTCCATGTTTTTTAATGTGGTGAATACTGGTTAATTAGAAGAAAAGAAGCAATGGCATTTGGTATAGTTCACGAATTTAGGCATCTTTGACTGGCAATGCCTGTGTTTGACGCATGCTGAATAAACATTACTCTAAATTATAAAAATAGCAATTGTCGTCCATTAAGATTTTCAACGATCCGGTTTATGGTTTTATTACAGTTCCAAGAGGTATTGTGCTTAATTTAATTGAGCATCCATATTTTCAAAGACTTCAAAGGATAAGGCAATTGGGCTTGTCGCACTATATTTATCCGGGTGCAGTCCATTCCAGATTCCATCATGCACTTGGAGCCTATCATCTGATGACCAGTACTTTGCATAATTTAAAATTAAAAGGCATTCCCATCAGTACGGAAGAATTTCAAGCGGCTCAAATTGCTATTCTTTTACACGATATCGGTCACGGTCCCTTTTCTCACGTACTGGAACATACCATTGTGTCTGTTCCCCATGAGGAAATGACTTTAAGAATGATGGAAGAACTTAATCTTGAGTTTGATGGCGCTTTGGATCTTGCCATTAAATTGTTTAAGAATGAGTATCCCAGACCTTTTTTACAACAATTAATCAGTAGTCAATTGGATATGGATCGATTGGATTATCTGAACCGGGATAGTTTTTTTACCGGAGTGGCAGAAGGGGTCATAGGTTATGATCGGTTGATACTGATGATGGATGTGGTAGACAATCAGTTGGTCATTGAGGAAAAAGCAATTTATTCCATTGAAAAATTCTTAACCTCAAGAAAGATCATGTATCTACAGGTATATATGCATAAAACTGCCTTGTCTGCTGAGAGCATGCTTATTTTATTTTTAGATTTAATTAGAAAATCAAAAAATAAACCAAACGTATCAGCCGCACTTAATTTTTTCTTACAAAATAATGAATTTGACAGCACTTTAGAAGGGCAAAAAATATTGATTGAAAACTATACCAATATTGATGATGTGGATATTTGGTTTCTTCTTAAATCCTGTTTGGATTCAGAAGATTCGGATATTAAAAATCTGGCAAAAGGACTGATTAACCGTCGTCTTTTTAAAATTCGAATACAGGATGCCCCATTAGAAGGTATTTTAGGCTCAAGTGGATTGGACATTCAAGAGCATTACCGGAATAGCTCCTCTTTATTTGAGGTCAGACAAGATTCTTTTGAATTCATCCCATACAATCAGCATGATGGTGAAATTTTAATCAAAACTAAAGAGGGAAATTTAGTTCCTTTTTCAAGTATTCCCAATATGCAACACCTTCAAACTCCAGTAAAAAAGTACTTTGTTACCATACCTCATTTTTAAATTAAACTAAATTCATTGGGCCGAAAACCCTTTTCATTTTCTGAGTTGCTTACTGGGTTGAATTGTGATTTAAGTTCTAACATATTATAAATTTTCATAATTTGTTGACATCCATAAATAATACCAACTTCTTTTAGAGACTGATTAAATATAATCTTTTACTTTTGGTTGAACAATTTAATTATGGTACTTAGGGATAAACAGGTCGAGTCGTTGCTTTACAAAGAGCTCCACAGACAAAGAAATGGCATAGAGTTAATCGCATCTGAGAATTTTGCAAGCCTGCAGGTAGTCCAATCCATGGGATCCTGGCTTACCAATAAGTATGCTGAAGGATACCCTGGTAAACGGTATTATGGAGGCTGTGAGGTGGTAGATGAAGTAGAAGACTTGGCCAGAACAAGATTGTGTCAGTTGTTTGGAGCGGAATATGCTAACGTTCAGCCACATTCAGGTGCACAAGCAAATGCTGCTGTGCAAATTGCCTTGTTAAATCCGGGAGATACCATTATGGGACTCAACCTTGCGCATGGCGGGCATCTTACCCATGGATCACCCGTGAATATGAGCGGTAAATACTATAAAGTAGTAAGTTATGGGGTGGAGGAAGAGACCGGGAGAGTGAATATGGATACTGTAAGGGAAACAGCTCTGGCGAATAAACCTAAACTGATTATTTGTGGGGCTTCGGCCTATTCCAGAGACTGGGATTATAAATCTTTCCGGGCAATCGCGGATGAAGTTGGAGCCATCCTAATGGCTGATGTTGCCCATCCGGCAGGACTAATTGCCAGTAAATTACTCAATGACCCCATTCCCCATTGTCATATTGTAACTTCAACCACACATAAAACTTTGCGTGGTCCAAGAGGGGGGATCATTATGGTTGGAAAGGACGTTCCAAACCTGATTGGTAAAACGGATAAAAAAGGCAAGCTGTTGCCGTTTTCCACCATATTGAATAGTGGGGTATTCCCAGGCACTCAAGGTGGCCCCCTGGAACATATCATTGCTGCTAAAGCGATTGCTTTTGGAGAAGCTCTTGAACCTGATTTCAAGGCTTATTCACAGCAGGTCATCCGCAATGCGCAGGCATTTGCGAAAACATTTGTGGATCTGGGGTATCAGATTGTATCGGGTGGTACGGACAATCATTTATTTCTTTTGGATCTAAGAAACAAAGGAGTAACCGGAAAGGAAGCAGAAGAATTGTTAATACATGCGGCCATTACCACCAATAAAAATATGATTCCATTCGATCCTCAGCCACCGATGACCACTTCAGGGATAAGGTTGGGAACTCCTGCCATGACATCAAGAGGATTTAAAGAACATGATTTCATTCAGGTCGCACATTGGATGAATGAAATACTTTCTAATAAATCTAACCCGGGCTTTATTGAAAAGCTAAAAGTGGAAATCAATAAATTTGTGACAAATTTTCCCTTATACCCCGATATCAATCCATGAAGAAGTAACTTCTTCAGGATATCCGACCTCCTCTAAAGTCAGACCTTGTGCCGGTACACTCCAGCTCTTGTCTATTTGCTTTTTGGCTTGTATCTGAGACAGTATGGTTTCACGATTGATTTTCTCTAAAGAATAATTCATACAACAACCTACAATCAGTCGTACCATACCCCGTACAAATCTGTTTGCTGCAATGTGATATTCATAAACTCCTGGCTCAGGATTGAGCCATTTGGATTCAATTATTTTACATTCAAAATGATTCAAACCTGAATTTGATTTGGTAAAAGATGAAAAATCATGCGTCTGTAAAATAAGTCTTGCTATTTCATCCAGTCTGTTAAATTGAATCCGACTTTCGTTTAAAAAATGATAGCAATAATTTCTTAAAAATGGATTTTTTCGGGTTTGCAGTCGATAAATATACTTCCTCTTATTTGCATCAAATCTTGAGTGAAAATCTGCCCCGGCCTGAAACATTCTGTTGACCGAAATATCCCAGGGTAATATAGAATTTAAATGATATAAATTTATTTTTTCCAGCGCGGAATCTTCTAAATCCAAGTGCACATAAAATTGCTTTGCATGTACTCCGGTATCTGTCCTTCCACAGCCTATTATATTCATGCTCGTGCCGGTGAGAATACTTAATTTTTCTTCCAATACTTGTTGTACCGTTCCACCTCCGGTTTGCTTTTGCCAACCCAGAAATGATGTCCCATCATAAGAAATTTCTAATCCGATTCTCAAATTATTTTTTGCAAGATTAATCAATAATAAAATAAAAAGGAGCAGAAAAATCCGCTCCTTTTAAAATTAATTGATTTTAGTTTTAACCGATAATTGAGTTATCTCTAGCAACTGAATGCGCATACATAAGCGCCGCCCCAGCAAGAGACAGATCCTTCAAAAACATGGAGGTCGCAGGTTGCTCCTGGTTGGTAAAGCCACTGAAATGAAGTAGAAATACAAATAAAAAAAGCATTACCGAAAGTAATACTGCGGCTAGTTTGTCGTATTTTCCAAGAAATACGCTGACGGCAAACAGGATCAAACATGTTCCGGTAATGTAAATGATAATTTTCCCTCCGAATGGGGCCATACCCGCCATGGCATCAGCACCTAGAAAATGAAAGACCCCAAAAACGAGCATGGGGATGGCAAATAAATATTTGCCTAGTCCGGTAATTGCTTGCATAATTTTGATTTTTAAATGTTTGAAGAAATAAGTTTATGCAATATATGATGAAATCAAAATATATACAATCTTTAAAATATTAATTTTAAATAAAGTTTTATATATATAATAAAAATATAATATATAAATCTTTGAAAAATTATACTTCAAGATATAATTGAAAACTGATAAATGGAAACTAAGCTGATTTTTTGTTTATAGAATGGCTCAATTGGGTATTTACAAAATTACTATTGATTACAAGCTTTTGTGCTTCTCCTTCACTTGGAAGTTCAAACATTGCATCGCGTAAAATGGATTCGCAAATTGTCCTTAGACCTCTAGCACCTAATTTATGTTCTATCGCATAATCTGCTATCAGTTCCAGAGCATCTTGGGTAAATTCCAACTCTATTTGGTCTAAAGCCATTAATCTGCTGTATTGTTTCAGCAAAGCATTTTTAGGTTTGGTTAATATCTCTATAAACGCAGCCTTGTCCAATTCTTCCAGATATGCCAGCACTGGCAAACGCCCAAGAAGCTCAGGGATGATACCGAATTTTTTCAAATCCTGGTGGGTAACATGGCTTATAAGATGATCTTTAATGTTTTCATTATCCGCCGTCTGTTGATATCCAATGACATTGGTATTTAACCTTCGTGAAATAATGCGGTCTAAGCCGTCAAATGCGCCACCACATATAAACAGAATATTTCTGGTGTTGACTTTTAGGAATTGTTGTTCTGGATGTTTTCTGCCACCGGCTGGGGGAACATTTACATCTGCTCCCTCCAGGATTTTGAGCATGGCTTGCTGAACGCCTTCCCCGGAAACATCTCGGGTAATGGATGCATTTTCTCCTTTCCGTGCAATCTTATCCATCTCATCAATATAAATGATCCCACGTTCAGCGGTTTCTATATCATAATTGCAAGACTGAAGTAATCTGCTAAGCATACCTTCCACATCCTCACCAACATACCCTGCTTCTGTAAAGGAAGTTGCATCAACAATGGCAAATGGTACATCCAAAAGTTTTGCAAGGCTTTTTGCCATTAAAGTTTTTCCTGACCCTGTTGGTCCAACAAAAAGCACATTCGATTTTTCTATTTCAACATCATCCTGACCGGTTATGCTTAATCTCTTATAATGGTTATATACGGCTACAGACAGGATCTTCTTTGCTGCTTCCTGACCAATAACATATTGATCTAAAAAAGATTTAATTCGTTTTGGATTAAAATTTTTAGGAAGAGAAAATTTCTTTTTCTTACCCTTGGACGGGGAACCCAATTCTTCTTCAATGATCTTATTCGCCTGCATGGCGCAAGATTCACAGATTGCTACTTCATCTCCCTGAACCAGAACCAAAACTTCTTTGCGCGCTCTTCCACAAAATGAACAGCTTTCTTCCTGTTCTTTAACCGATTTAGCCATTTTATTTAGTTTTAGTTCTTACTAAAACTTCATCCACAATTCCATATGCTTTTGCTTCCTCAGCAGACATCCAATTGTCACGATCACAATCACTTTCAATTTGATCCGGAGTTTGACCTGTATGGTGTGCCATAATATCATACAGCTCTTTCTTCATGGATTTTATAAGGTTATAAGAAATTTCCATATCGGTGAACTGTCCCTGCATGCCACCGGATGGCTGATGAATCATAACTCTGCTGTGTTTTAGGCAAGTCCTTTTTCCCTTCGTTCCGGCGCACAAGAGAACAGCACCCATGGATGCTGCCAATCCTGTGCAAATTGTGGCAACATCGGGATTTACATATTGCATGGTATCATAAATGCCTAATCCATCAATTACTGAACCGCCTGGGCTGTTCAGGTACATCTGTATATCCCTCCGCGCATCCACAGAATCCAAAAACAGAAGTTGAGCCTGTATAACATTAGCTACATAATCATTTACAGGTACACCCATAAAGATTATACGGTCCATCATCAGTCTGGAAAATACATCCATTCCAACAATATTCATGGACCTTTCTTCAATTACAGTAGGTGTAAATCCTGTAATGTTAGGGACGCTGGTTTGCATATATTTTTCCAGGTGCATGGAAGACATTCCCATGTGTTTGGTTGCAAATTTTTGAAATTCATCTTTAGGAAACATAGTTTATATCTGTTTATTATTTTGAAAAAAAGATCCCAACAATTTTAATGATCATGATGCTCATGTTCATGATGATGCTCATGATGTTCATGATTGTGTTCGTTCAGTTTTTTTACCAACGTTCGGAAATCCTCAAGGCTAATTTCTTTTTCAGCAATCGTCGCATGATCTCTGAGCCACTGAAAAGTTTTGTCATTTAATGCATTGGTATAAAACTCATTTGCCTTTTCTTTATCCTTTAAAGTGTTTGCTGCAATGTCCTTCCATTGATCATCAGAGAAATTAAGACCCGGATAAGAAGACTTGAATTGATTGATTACTGCCTCAACTAAATCCTCATAGTGAATCTGAATTTGCTGATTTTGAATCACATTATTACGAATCATCTGCCAGCTTAGTCCTTCTTTAAAATGTATCAAATCATGATCAAACTGACTTTTAGATTTTTTTGACCATTCTTCAAAGCTAAGTGTCAACCATTTTTTTAAGAAGTCATCCGGGAACTGTAAATTTAATTCTGAATTTAAATTTTTAATTAATTCAATTTCCAAAATTTTATCACACTCTTTTTCATAATAAGCAGATAGATTTTTTCTTAGTTCTGCACGCAAATCATCCTCGGATTGAATAGTGTGATTAGGCCCAAAGGCTTTGGTGTATAGATCTGGTCCTAATTCTGCAGCTTGCTTTCTGGATATCTTACTGATCTTACCTTCAAACATATCCTCAAACGCCTTTTCATCGTCATCTGTCAGTTTTAAAAAATACTTTCTTATGGTTTTTTCATCCAGATTTTTTTCGACGGTTCTGATGTTGAACCTTAAAAGTTCGTCAACATTTTTACCGGTCAGTTCCTCAAGTACCTCATCGGTTAATGTATCGTCCACCATCAACGAAAAACTAGAATGAATGCCATCTTGTTTGGCAGTGCCATCAAGGAGTTCCGCTACCTCTAATTCAATTAAATCGCCTCTTTCTATGGGGCCTTTAATTTCACTTAGAGACCCATATTGATTTTTCAAATGATTGAGTTCGTCCTCAACAACTGTATCTTCAAGAATTATTTTGTTCTTACTTAACTGAATCTTCGCCAGAGCATCTTCAACATTTGCGACTGGTGCAATGCCAACTTCAAAGAAGAACTCATGATTTGTGACTGATCCGTCAGCCGGACTGCTGAGTTCAGGTAGTGGGAGCAAATCACCAAGAAAATTGGTGTCGTTCTCCTTCTGATATTTTTCGATCAGCTCATTTACCATTTTATTTAATACTTCTGCCTCAATACCTGGCCCATATAGCTTTTTAACTACGCTTTCCGGTACCGCACCATGGCGAAAACCCTTAATATGGGCAGTCTTTCGTATTTTTTTTAATTCTTCCTGTACCTTAGGAAAGTAATCTCCCTGCTCTATGGAGATGTGCAACTGCCCATGCTGAGGGGCTAAAGTCTTCAGACTAACATTCATGAAGTAATAATTAGTAAACTAAATAAAGGATTGACCACTAAAATTGTTCTAAGAAAAAGAACAATAGATTGAAGAAAGTGCGGATGGAGGGGGTCGAACCCACACACCTTTCGGCACTAGATCCTAAGTCTAGCGTGTCTGCCAGTTTCACCACATCCGCAAAACGGTGCAAATTTACTTGGATTTTTGAAAAAACCCAAGAATACTCTTTTAATATTTAAAGATTATTATTTGGCCATCTTTTAGCGATATAAATTACTGTATAGTATTATAAATTAATATTATAAATATATAAATTATTGTAATGTAAAAATTTATTTGAGCTTTTTAATGGAAAAAGGCGACTTTAATTGTTAATCAAGGAGAAATTATTAGATTTGCTTTCAACGATATGCTATCTACAGATTCTACATCCATTGCACCTTACGCCTGGCCCGAAGAAGACCAGTTACTCATAAAAGCTGCTTACCGTAGACTTTTGCGTGCCATCAGGAATGCAAATATAACTGTTGAGGAAAAACAAGAAATACGCCGAGCATTTGAGCTGGCTTTTGCCGCCCATGGGGACCAAAGACGAAAATCCGGAGAACCATATATTACCCATCCCCTTGAAGTAGCAAGAATTTGCTTTGAGGAATTAGGTCTGGGTTATAAGTCAATTATTGCTGCCTTACTCCATGATGTTGTGGAAGATACGCCCGTAACACTCCAACAGGTCAATGAAATGTTTGGCCCAAAAATATCCAGGATTGTAGATGGACTCACCAAACTGGATGGATTGTACAATGTGGAATCCCCACAAGCTGAAAATTTTAAAAAAGTATTAAGCACTCTGGTGGATGACGTTAGGGTGATTTTGATCAAAATGGCAGATAGGTTGCACAATCTCCGTACCATTGATGGAATGCCTAAACACAAGCAGTTAAAGATTGCCGCAGAAACTTCTTACATCTATGCACCATTGGCGCATAGATTAGGCTTGTACAATGTTAAATCTGAATTTCAGGACATCTGCGTTAAGATTACAGAACCAGATTTATATCGTGACATATCTTCAAAACTTAAAGACACCCACAAAGAGCGAAATAAGTTCATCAATGAATTTATTAAACCGCTTAAAATGAAGCTTGACCAGTTGGATATGCCGTATAAAATTTATGGCAGACCAAAATCCATATCTTCCATTGCCAACAAAATCAAAACCAAGAAAGTCAATTTTGAAGAGATATTTGACTTGTTCGCGGTACGTATTGTGGTGGATTGTCCAAAAGAAAAAGAAAAATCAATTTGTTGGCAGATTTATTCCATCGTTACGGATGTGCATAAACCTATTCCGGAACGTCTAAGAGATTGGATTACTACACCAAAGTCCAATGGTTATGAGTCTTTGCACACTACTGTGATAGGTCCGGGTGGAAAATACGTGGAAATCCAAATCCGTAGTGCCCGTATGGACGACATAGCAGAAAAAGGATATGCATCACATTGGAAATACAAAGGAGTTGCGGATATCCATGGTATTTATGATCATTGGTTTAATACGATTAAAGATATGTTGGAAACTCCACACAATGATGCAATGGAGTTTCTGCATGATTTTAAAGCCAATCTATATGGCGAAGAGGTTTATATCTACACGCCAAACGGAGATATGAAAGTGCTGCCAAAAGGTGCCACTGCGCTGGATTTTGCCTTTAGTATCCACAGTGATTTGGGGGTAAAAGCCAGTGCTTGTAAGATCAACAATAAACTTGTCCCGCTTGGTTATGTTTTGAGCAGTGGAGATCAGGTTACTGTAATCACCAATTCCAAACAAAAGCCCACCGAAGATTGGTTAAAAATAGTTACAACTGGAAAAGCGAAGTCAAGAATCAGATCTGCTTTAAAAGAGGAACAAAAAATTCTGGGCGAATATGGAAAGGAAATCTTAGATAGAAAATTTAAAAATCTGAAAATATCTCTGGAAGACAATATTGAAATCCTACTGAAAACTTTTAACTTTAAAAACAAACTCGAACTTTTTGCAGCAGTTGCCACCCAGCAATTGGAGTGGTCTTCCATGATAAAAAATTTTACCATCGAAGGATCAAAACTATGCTTGATAAAACCTGTCGATAAAGATCCTGTGCGTGAAGAAAAGGAAGAGATCGTAGAAAAGCATCACTTTGAACCGGGGCGTTTACTCATCAATAACGAGCCTGCAGATCATTATCAATACACGCTTGCCCACTGTTGTAATCCGGTACAAGGAGATGATATTTTTGCTTATGTCACCGCCAACAGCGGAATGAAAATCCATCGCATCAATTGCCCAAATGCGGAAAATCTAATGGTAAACTATGGTTACCGAATTCTTAAAGCTGAGTGGACTTCCATATCGGGTTCACGATATACAGTTGACTTGAATATTACTGGCATTGATGATGGTCCGGGTGTGATTGAAAGATTGACACACAATATTTCAAGTATTCTGGGGGTCAATATAAAATCCTTTAGCATCGTTGGTCATGAAGGTACTTTTGAAGGAAAAGTAGGACTTATTGTATCCAACAAAGATCAGATCAACCAGATTATTCAATCGCTCAGTCAACTGCCTGGCATTTCAAATGTGTCGAGAGTAATACATTAGAATGTAAGCTAGATCAAAAAAGAAGATAAAGCTTGCCGAAATAAATATGAATACTAGTATGAACCAATGTTGAAGAATTTGTTTAAATTTCTGGTGTCAAATTTATACATATTAAAAATTCGATTTTTCGCAATTTTTCTTGGTGTGGAATATGTGGTTAGAAAATTAGAATCCTGTCACAAATATTTTGTTCCCATACTTTTGATGAACTATGGCGCTAAACTAGGGAAGAAAATTCATTTTAAGGGTTACTACAGAATGGACAATGTTACGGGAGATGAATCTGCAACCAACGATTTTTCAAAGCTTTCAATTGGAGATCGATGTGTAATTGGTAAAGGTGTTTTCTTTGATTTAGTAGATAAAATTTACCTGGAAAAGGAGGTAGGCATTGGCGCACACTCTATGTTGATGACGCATATGGATCTTGGTCAAATGCCCATGTCGGCATTGTATCCCAGGAAAACAGGACCCATTGTCATACGGGAAGGAACCTTTCTGGGTGCGCATGTACTCGTGTTGCATGGAGTAGAATTAGGGCGATGTTGCATAGTTGCCGCAGGTTCTGTTGTAACCCAAAGTTTTCCTGATTACAGTCTGATTGCGGGAGTTCCTGCAAGATTGATCCGAACAATAGAACATTGAACGAACACCAGTGGGTTTGGTCAGGTGGATAAAATTTGATTTTGTTCAAATAAAATTAAGCTAAAATGTAGTCCAAATAATCAGTGTTTTAATTGTATGTATTTCATAAGGTGGTTAGTTTGAACTACTTTTATACATCTCAAAAAAATAAACTAGGAAACTGTTGGACTTTTTAAATTCGCTAGAACCCCTAACTAAATATTTCACCATTGCATTATGCTGAATTCAATTTCTTTTTGAATTTTTCTTATAGGTCGTGATGCAAAAATATTAGTTTATAAATTGGGCTGAATCAGGATTTTTTCAAAGCTGAATCAAGCAAAATTTAAAACTAAAAATTGATTTTATTTACGAGTTTCTGAACAATTGTAACATATCTAAGTTTATGTTGCATGATTGGTGCTAGATTTACTCAATTCACTCCGGAAGAAGACAAGAGGACTGTCTTTGAGAAGCTCCTGGATTTATTTCTGGAAATCATGGTATATACTTCCGGAGATGTGGAGGAGACTTTTGAATGGATGGAGCAGATTGATCAAGAGCATAAAATAACTACACCAGATTATACATTGGAGGATTTTAAAAGGGATTTGGAGAGGCAGGCTTTTGTTTTGCCTACGGCAGATGGGAAGGGAACAGAGTTGGGACCAAAATCAGAAAGATTGATCCGTCAAAAAGCACTGGATCAAATATTTGGAGTTTTAAAAAAGGATAAAAAAGGCGGACATAATTCCAAGCATGTTGGAAGTGGGGGAGAACTAACGGAGGACAGAAGGCCATACCAATTTGGAGATTCCATGCAATCCATTGATTTCAACACCAGTATACGAAATGCCCAAATTAGAAATGGGTTAGAAGATTTCAATCTGGAAGAAAATGATCTTGAAGTACATGAGCTTGAACACAAAAGCCAAATGGCAACAGTGCTCATGATTGACATTTCTCACTCCATGATCTTGTATGGTGAAGACCGCATCACACCGGCGAAAAAAGTAGCCATGGCATTAGCAGAGTTGATTACTACAAGATACCCTAAGGACAGTCTGGATGTAGTGGTGTTTGGAAATGATGCCTGGCAAATTCAAATTAAAGACTTGCCTTACCTGTCAGTCGGGCCTTATCACACCAATACTGTCGCCGGTCTCGAATTGGCTATGGAATTACTCAGGAAAAGAAAAACAAGAAACCGTCAGATATTTATGATAACGGATGGGAAACCAACATGTATCAAATTGAGTAATGGGAAATATTATCAGAACAGTGCAGGGCATGATCCTAAAATAATCAATAAAACAATTAATCTGGGGATACAATGTAAAAAATTGAACATTCCTGTGACAACGTTCATGATTGCACAGGACCCATACCTCCAGAAATTTGTCGAAGATTTTACAGAAGCCAATCAGGGGAAAGCCTTTTACTCTGGCTTGCAAGGATTGGGGCAATATATTTTTGCCGATTACCAGAACAGTAAAAAAAGAAAAAATTAACATGCATCATAAAATTCATACGCTTGGTGAGTTGAAAGCCGCCGGGTATAAGTCCAAATCAGTAAAACAGGAATTGCGCGATAATTTGATCCAAAAATTAAAAACTGGAGAAACAATTTTTGAGGGTATCCAGGGTTATGAAGACTCGGTAATTCCCTCCTTGCAAAGAGCTATTTTAAGTGGACACAATATAAATTTTTTAGGATTGAGGGGACAGGCCAAAACCAAAATGGCCAGATTATTGGTTAAAATGCTGGATGAATATATTCCGGTAGTTAAAGGTTCTGAAATAAACGATGATCCTTTTCATCCTCTATCCAGATATGCGCGCACCATAGTACAGGAACTAGGTGACGACACACCAATTTCCTGGTTGCATCGGGACGACAGGTACACTGAAAAACTCGCAACCCCGGATGTAAACATTGCTGACCTGATAGGGGACATTGATCCAATTAAAGCGGCTAATCAAAAATTGAATTATTCAAGTGAAGAAGCAATCCATTTTGGATTAATTCCTAGGTCAAACCGTGGAATTTTTGTGATCAATGAATTACCAGATTTGCAGCCGAGGATTCAGGTATCACTTTTTAATATTCTTCAGGAAGGTGATGTACAAATTCGCGGCTTTAAATTAAGATTTCCATTGGATGTACAATTTGTATTTACTGCCAATCCTGAAGATTATACCAGTAGGGGGGCGATCATCACACCATTAAAGGATAGAATTCAGGCGCAGATTTTTACCCACTACCCGGAGACTATTGAAATAGCAAAGCAAATTACTAAACAAGAAATAAAAATTTCCAAAGAACAGGAGAAAATTAAAGTTCCGAATTTAATTGAAAACCTGATTGAGCAGATAGCATTTGAAGCACGAGAAAGTGAATACGTAGATGAAAAAAGTGGGGTGTCTGCAAGATTAGCAATATCCGCCTATGAGAGTGTGGTAAGTGCTGCAGAAATGAGAATGCTCCAATCTCATGAAAGTAAAGCTGCTGTGCGTATAGGCGATTTGATGGCAGCAATACCCGCAATTGTCGGAAAGATAGAAATGGTTTATGAAGGCGAACAGGAAGGTGCAGAAGTAGTTGCACATAAATTAATTCGTTTAGCCATGAAAAGTATGGCTACGGAATATTTTAAAGGAATTGATCAACTGCAAAGAAAATCT
Source organism: Candidatus Vicinibacter proximus (assembly GCA_016713905.1). Classification (NCBI taxonomy): domain Bacteria; kingdom Pseudomonadati; phylum Bacteroidota; class Saprospiria; order Saprospirales; family Saprospiraceae; genus Candidatus Vicinibacter; species Candidatus Vicinibacter proximus. The sequence continues at coordinate 1,411,273 of JADJOE010000003.1, read as the reverse complement.
ACTGCAGAGGCCAAAAAAAAATACAAAGAAATTATTTCATGGTTTGAAGAAGGAAATGCGGTAGACCTCTTATACAATAACACTGAAGCACATTACAAGAAGGAACTCCAAAGAGTTCAGGGACTAAAGGAAGCAGTTCAGGAAGCAGTAATATTATCAAAGGAATCCGAATTACTGATGATGGAATACCTCTTATATGTGCTATCTGAATACGGGCTTATCGATTGGAAAATAATTAGAGGATCCAGTAGGTTCCAGGATTATCTATTTTCTGCATTAAAGGGTTTGGGTTAAAAGTCATACCAGTTAATTAAAAGAAATGTGATTGTCACTTGATCATTGCAATAAAATAAATCACATACAAACCGAACAAAATAAGCCCTAAGCTCAATAATAAATTGAGATAACATATTGTTCTGTGATTTAAAAATTTAGCTAATATTTGAGCTAGATATACCTTCAACAGATCTATAGAAAAAACGGTAATGAATATACTGCAATAAAAACTTAAAGTTTCAAAATTATAATAATTTTTATCAAACGAAACCGTTGCATTTGTACCGATCCAAAAAAAGTAAACAAAAGGATTCATACTATTAAATAAAAATCCTTGAAGCCCTATTGGTAGACTTTTTCTTGGGATTGCTTTGTTTGAATCTTCTAGTTTATTCCTTTTTACAGAACCATTAATCCCGAAACAGACCATAAATGCCCCTCCGATACAACCTAATACATCTTTAAGAAATGGATCTATTTCTAATACTTCCATTAGAAGTAAACTTAAAAGGCAAACGAAGGCATCACTTATGGTAATACCGGCAGCAAAATAAAATCCATATTTAAAACCTTTTAAAATGCTGATACGGATTAGAGCAAAGAAAACTGGCCCCACCAGAAAGCTCAACATTAAACCAATTGCAATACCTCTTCCAATATTATGATAAAGATCCATCATTAATGGTTAACTGTGCAGAACGAGTTAGATGATCAATCCATTTAGAATACTTTTCACTATTTAATACACGGGGAAACTTGCCTTGTCCCCCATACTTTCCATGAATTTTCATCCAACTATAAAATATGTATGGGTAACAAAATTTAACTTTGATTTCTTTCAAAGCCGATTGACGTTCCACTTTATAATCGTCATTTAATGCACAAAGAATTTCATCTAGTCTTTCGGAAACAATTTTTTCATCGAGTGTGTCATTTGACCCAAGAAACCAATGATGGGCAAACAAAGTTCCTGAAGATAAACCAGTTACAGTGAATTCCGGAATTTCAATTTTAAATTCTTCAGCAATTAATTCTATTGCTTTTTCCATATTTTCCATAGAAAGATGTTCTCCACAAAGGCTTAAAAAATGCTTAGTTCTGCCGGTGACAACAATTTCGCTTTTTTCCTTATTTATTATTCTGATGGTATCACCAATCAAGTATCTCCAAGCACCAGCACAAGTACTTAATAATAGGGCGTATTCTATTCCTTCTTCAATCTTATCTATCATCATGGTGACAGGGTTTAATTTTAAATCACCATTTTCATTAAAATTATTTGAATTAAATGGAATGAATTCAAAAAAAATACCATGGTTTGTTACTAGTCTCAATTTTTCTTTTGGATGGCTTTGGTAAGCAATAAATCCTTCAGATGCTAAATATGTTTCAATAGTTGTAACCGGTTTGCCAAAAAGCCTTTCCAGGTTTTTTCTGTAGGGTTCAATACAAACTCCGCTATGTATATAAACATTTAAATTTGGCCAAATTTCGTGGATGCTATTTAGGTTGTAATAATGAATAATCTTTTCAAGTAATATTTGTATCCATGATGGCACACCTACCAGGAATCCAATATCCCACTTATGAGCATTCTTAGTTATTTCCTCAATTTTGAGATCCCAGTCTGTAATTTCAGAGATCTTTTTACCTGGTTTGTATAAATTTTGAAACCAAAATGGAATTTTTTTTGCTGCAATTCCACTGAGATCACCTTCAAAATAATTACCAATCTTATGTAACTGTGTACTTCCTCCTAGCATCAGCCAAGATTTGCTGTATGTTGAGAATGGTATAGATTCATAATTGATCAATGAGCTCAATTGATCAAGACTGGTTTTTTTTAATGATTTTAGCATACTGCCGGTTAATGGTATCCTTTTACTGCTTGCGCCGGAGGTACCAGAACTTAATGCAAAATATTTAACTTCACCAGGCCAGCATACATCCATCTCTCCCTCAATTGTTTTATGCCACCATTCTTGAAATATTTTATTGTAATCAAATATTGGAACTTTTTCCTTAAATTCCTGATACCAGTTTGGTGATTGATTTGTTTCTTTATCACAATGATTAAGGATTTCATCAAATTTGTAGCATTCCCCAAATTTTGTTTTCTCAGCACTCTTAATAAGTTTTCTCAATTGTTTATTCTGTCTAGAATAATCTGAATATAGCATTTTATTAGTCCTTGTCCTAAGGGACATCCCTTGCTTGATCAATTCATTGACGATTACCATGATTTCCTACATTAGAAATTAAAAAAAAATGAAATAATTGATTAATTTAAATATTGAAAAAAGTACAATCTATTGAATTAGATTTACTTATTGTATTATTATCTATATTATTATTTCATTAAATATCTGAACAGACTTATTAATAGAAGTAGACATAAAAGAGTCAAACAATAAAGTAAGTAGCTGGATCTGATCTTAATTGGTAATCAATATAAAATAAAATTATGGCACAAGTCATAACTCGCCATTTTTGGATGGGGTAGAGGAATATGCACACCCCAGCTTTAACTAAGTATCAAAATAATCACTACTTCCTGATGAGTGGTCCGCATGCTGACAAGATCTGCTTCGTCAGCATTCGAACCTATGAGTTCATCTGATAAATTCACACTTACCTAAAATGAAAAGTCTTTGCAAATGATGCAAAGACTTTTATAGAGTCGGGGCGGAGGGATGCTGACGTTCTCAGCATGAACAAAATATTGAATAAACTATAAGTTTTACTGAGAAGTCCGCATGCTGACAAGCTTTCCTTCGTCAGCATTCGAACTTATGTGTTCATCTGATAAATTCATACTTACCTAAAATGAAAAAGTCTTTGCAAATGATGCAAAGACTTTTATAAAGTCGGGGCGGAGGGATTCGAACTCTCGACCCCCTGCTCCCAAAGCAGGTGCGCTAACCGGACTGCGCTACGCCCCGAATTGAATATTCAAATTGTGTTTCCCAATAATTTTATCGACAAGTATAAAAACTCGGTAAACACAATCTGTGTTTTTGAAAATCCCCGCAATATTAATACTATATTATGGGAGATAATTCAATTTTGAAATATTTTTTAGCAATTAAGTATTTGAGAAATGAAAGTTGGCCTGTTTTCTGGATTGTTCCTACCGCTTTTGGGCTTAAATTTTCATTTAAGATCATTGGCGGTGAGGGAGGGATTCGAACCCTCGGTACCCTTTTCAAGGTACGACGGTTTAGCAAACCGTTGGTTTCAGCCACTCACCCACCTCACCTGTAAATGCTAAAAAATACTATATATTAAAATAGAAACTCCGTTGAGTCCTAAAATGAAAAACAAATAAAAAAAGACGAGGGCGGTACGACGGTTTAGTCCCCAACTCGTTGGGGATTGGTTTCAGCCACTCACCCACCTCACCTGTAAATGCTAAAAAATACTATATATTAAAATAGAAACTCCGTTGAGTCCTAAAATGAAAAACAAATAAAAAAAGACGAGGGCGGTACGACGGTTTAGTCCCCAACTCGTTGGGGATTGGTTTCAGCCACTCACTCACCTCACCTGTAAATGCTAAAAAATACTATATTTTAAAATAGAAACTCCGTTGAGTCCTAAAATGAAAAACAAATAAAAAAAGACGAGGGCGGTACGACGGTTTAGTCCCCAACTCGTTGGGGATTGGTTTCGGCCACTCACCCACCTCACCTGTAAATGCTAAAAAATACTATATTTTAAAATAGAAACTCCGTTGAGTCCTAAGATGAAAAACAAATAAAAAAAGACGAGGGCGGTACGACGGTTTAGTCCCCAACTCGTTGGGGATTGGTTTCAGCCACTCACCCACCTCACCTGTAAATACTAAAAAGTAATATTTTGAAAACTTCGGAACTCCATTGAGTCCCAATTATAAAAAATTCTTAAGCATTAAAATGGGGTAGGACGGTTTAGTTTCAGCCACTCACCCGCCTCACCTGTAAATGCTAAAAAATACTATATATTAAAATAGAAACTCCATTGAGTCCTAAAATGAAAAACAAATAAAAAAAGACGAGGGCGGTACGACGGTTTAGTCCCCAACTCGTTGGGAATAGGTTTCAGCCAATCACCCGCCTCACTTGTAATTTTAGCGTTTTTTTAAATTTATAACTTAAACCTCCATTGAGATTTAACCTAATCTCATCTTCCATCGCTCTTTATAGCCTAAAATAAAATCGGATTATTAATCCACTCTTTTGAGATAAAATAATAACTCTTTAAGGTAAATAAGCCAGCAAAAATGAGTGGCAAAAGTATAAAATTCTATCTACATCACAAAAATTATCCTTGAAATAGGAGTGATTTCTAGGGGAGGCTATTAAAATGCCAGAAATTACAGTAGATGTGTAAAAAAGATTTAATATATAAATCTATAATATTTAATTAAATAGAATAAGAATAGTCATAAAAGTCGCTTATTTAAGCCCAAGGCTTTTAATGATTATTTTTTCAAGTTTATGGGCCAGGTCCTCAAAATTTTTATCGGTCTGCATCAAATTTTCAACAGTCTCACAGGAATATATAACCGTACTATGGTCTTTTCCTCCAAAAGCCTCACCAATCACAGAAAGCGGCTTATTGGCTAACCTTTTGGAAAAATACATGGAGAGCTGCCGGGCTTGTACAATGTTTCTCTGCCGGCCCTTTCCTTGAATGCTAGCAATTGGAATTTTAAGGTGTTCTGCAACAATTTTGGTAATGGATTCAATGGTAATTTCCTGTGAAACTTTATTTGAAAAACTGGCTAGAATATCCTTTACAAGTTCGACAGTAATTTCCTGTGGATTCAGGGTAGCATGTAGCTTTAAGTTTACAAGAAGCCCTTCAATTTCTCTGATGCTGCTTTTCATATTATGGCAGATCAGTTCCTTGATATTTTTGGGAAGACTTAATTCTTTTTCTTCCAGTTTGGATTCAAGAATGGCCATTAAAGTTTCATAGTCCGGACTCATAAGTTCTAGTGAAGCACCCCATTTAAATCTGCTGATTAACCGATCATCAATTTCTTTTAGATCTTTTGGAGCACGGTCAGATCCCATAATAATTTGTTTCTTATTTTGGTGCATCTGGTTGAATAAATGAAAAAAGATTTCCTGGGTTCCGGCCTTACCTGCAAAATATTGAATGTCGTCAATGATTAATACATCAACAGAATTGAAAAAATTTGAAAAATCCGATATGCTGTTGTTTCTGATAGATTGAATAAAAAGATTAGTGTATTTATCAGAGGTAAGATAAATGACTTGTAGTTTAGGATATTTTTTTAAAATGGCATTGCCGATGGCTTGCATCAAATGCGTTTTACCCAGTCCAACATCACCAAAGATGACCAATGGATTAAATAGATCTCCAGGCTTTTGGCAAATCTGGATGCCAGCTTGACGAGCTACACGATTGCAATGGCCTTCAATAAAATTTTCGAATTGATAATGTGGATTTAGATTAGAATCTACATGATGCTTCTTAATCCCGGGTATGACAAAAGGGTTGGTAATCCCTGAAGGTCCGGTATCTTTCGGGTCTTTATGATCTGATTTTAATTCTTTTCGCTCTATTCCCGGTTTTTTGTAATCATCTACAGCAATACGGTATTCCAACTTAGCTCTTTGACCAAGAGTACCGACTAAAGCCTCTTTAAGAATGCTTAGATAATGGTTTTCTAGGTGTGAAAGAAAAAATTCATTAGGAACTTCCAAGGTGAGGACCTTGCCTTCAAGTTTTACGGGTTTAATAGGGGAGAACCACGTGTTGTAATGCTTTGGAGATAAAGACCTGCGCACCGATTCCAGTACCTGGTTCCAAGTAGCAACATGGTCTTGATTCATAATAAAAGTAAATATGAAAATAATTAAAACTGAACCAGTTTAGGATATGCTGCAAAAATGTTAAAAAATATTTGGATTCCCTAATATATCCAGTTTTTTTACTAAAAATCTGAAATTTTTAAAGTTATGCCTTTGAAAGTGCAAATTTTACATATTATATTAAAATTTAATATGCAATTTGGCAATTGTTTTTCTGTTTTCTTAAATATTTATAGGCAGAGTTTGACCAAGTAATTCAAAGAAATATTGCAGCGATTCTCTTTTCTTTTGATCAAACTCGTAGGATATATTTTTTGAATAATATTCTTTCAAACCTAAGTTTGCAGGGTATTCTGATAAGATTTTTTCCAAATTATTTTCATCGGAGAGAAAATCCTTAATACTTTGATTAAATGTCTTAATAATTTCTTTGGGTATTTCAGATTTACTTACCCAAATAGCAAATGTAAATGGATATCCAGTCTGTTGTTTCCAGATTTCTCCCAGGTCATATTTAAATCGAAATTTATTTTCTGCCTCAAATGCCTGATCGCCAATAATTAAATATCCATCAGCTGTTTGGTTAGGGATATTAGGTGAAAGTATTCGAATTCCATTAGAAGCCCAAAAATGTTTATTCAATGTTTGCAATAATAGATTTGATGTCCTTGAATTTGGATCTTCATTAATTGTTTTAATTTTATCAAATTCAAGATTAGAGAAAATACAAACCGTTCTGACTTCACCATCACAACCGATGCAATATTCGGAAACGAGATTTAGCTTACTAGATTCTTGCAAAGCACCTACAGGAAGTAAGGCAATATCTACATCATCATTTGAAAGAGCTTCAGCACATTCCTTTGGTGTTCCTGTTTGAATGTTAAAACGATTAATAATGGATGGATTTTTAAACGCATGAATAAATGGAAGTGCGTTAAGATATTCGACCGATATTAATCTGTAAGTATGATTAGATTCCATTAAGATGTCCAAGATAGTTTTCTTTAATTATTTCCCATGATTTTCCATCGTAAATACAATGGTACAAGCCTGTGTTGGAATGTTCTATTTCTTCCATTCTGGACAATGGCCAATTCTTTAATTTACATACCAACGCTCGCAATGTCCTCCCGTGTGTGCAAACAAGCACTCTTCTGGCTTCTCTGAATTCAAGGTCATTTAGAAATTCAATTAATCTAGCTTCCATTTCAGCTGCACTTTCACCAAATAGTGCACTGACATGATAATCACCCGATTTCCAACTTTCAATAATTTTATAATACTTGGTCAATAATTCCGGATCGCCTTGTTTTCCCTCATGCTCACCCCAACAAATTTCTTTTATTCTGGGGTCTCTTTCAATAACCAGTTTATGATTTTCAAAAAATTGAATGGTCTGATATGCCCTTTTCATGTCAGAAGAAATTGCCACATCAAATTCTTTATCGAGAAAATTTGTGTGAAAAGCTTTTCCCTGAATTAATCCTAATTTATTTAAATCGGAATCTATACCACTGCCTTGAACAATACCAAGTTTGTTTTGCTCGGTTTCCCCGTGTCTGATAAAATATACTTCCTTCGGATGCATGAATTACAAAACAGGTAAATCTAAATATCCTCTGAATTCATTTTCAGCTTCAAATTGTATCTCACTGTAGTCCTTAAGCTCATGGTAAAGTGAGTCCCTTTCAATTGGTGTTTTATGCACCGATTTAATTAATTTTACCAGTTGATGGGTGGATAAAGATGGCGACTTTTCTTCTGATCCGGCCATAGAATAGATTTTTGTGGTGTCATCTATGGTGCCATCAATGTCGTCAACACCAAAGCTTAAAGATAACTGCGCCTGATTTCTCCCTAACATTGGCCAGTATGCTTTAATGTGATCAAAATTATCCAGAAAAATTCTCGAAATGGCATAATTACGTAAATCTTCTATAATGGTAACCTCTGGTAAATGGGACATCTCATTGTCCTGATTTCGGAACTTTAAAGGAATAAAGGTCTGAAAGCCACCAGTCTTGTCCTGAAGTTTTCTTAACCTGTCCATGTGATCCACCCTGTGTGTGTAGGTTTCGATATGCCCATAAAGTATGGTTGCGTTGGATTTCATCCCAAGTTGATGCCAAATTTCATGAATTTTTAGCCATTCATCAGAGCTGCATTTTCCCCCGGCGATTTGCTCCCTGATTTCTTCATTGAAAATCTCAGCACCTCCTCCTGGTAAGGAATCAACTCCGGAAGCTTTAATTTCAGCCATTCCTTCTTCATAGGAAAGCTTAGCTTTCTTAAATACATAGTGATATTCAACCGGGGTAAGGGCTTTGAGATGAAGACCTGGTCGGTGTTTTTTTATGGCACGAAACAACTTTGTGTAAAAAGCCATATCATATTGAGGCATAACACCCCCAACAATGTGAACCTCGGTAACTTCCTTATCATCAAAGGATTTTATTATATCCATGATTTCGTCATGAGTATATTCCCATCCCTGGCTTCGTTGTTTTATTAACCTTGAATAAGAACAAAAACTACAGGAATAAACACAAATATTTGTAGGCTCCACATGAAAATTTCGGTTGAAAAAAACTTTGTCTCCATGTTTTTTGGATTTGATTTCGTTTGCCAATACACCGAGAAAGGAAAGTGAAGCATTTTCATAAAGGTAAATCGCATCCTCTGTGGAAATTCTTTTTTGTGAATATACATCTCGGGCAATGTCTGCCAATCTTTTGTCCTCCTCAGCTTCAACAATGTGGTTTTGATAATTTTCTGTTGGTTTCATAGAAATGATATAGCAAATGCAAAGTAAACAGATTTAACGCAATTTGGTTAACGAAAGAAGAACATTTGAATGTTGGAAATAGTAAATCTTGTTTTCGGAATTATGATAAAATCTACTACTTTTATACAGTGATTTCGGGATTAATAACGGTTTATAATGAAGATGTCAGAAAATTGGTGTCTGACTTAACTTCTGCTTTTTTAAAAGCTGGTATTGAATTTGAAATTATTGCCATGGACGATGGATCAAGTGCATATTATCAGGAAATAAATAAAACCATTGAAGATGATCAAAAAATTAGATATGTAATGCTCCCAAAGAATGGTGGCAGATCTTTGGTGAGGAATACTTTGGCACAGATGGCAAAATATCCTTATTTGCTTTATTTGGATGGGGACAGCCTTTTATTGAATTCTGATTTTGTTCTAAATTACCTGCCTTTTCTGGATCCTGCCATAGTTTATTCAGGAGGTAGAACGTACAATGAATCTCCACCTGAAAATTATAACTATTTATTACATTGGAAATATGGCACAAGAGTAGAATCAAAATCATCCGAAATTAGAAATTTAAATCCTTATCTTTCCTTTCATTCTAATAATTTTTTGGTTCCGAAAGTCATAATCCAACAATTTCCATTCGACCAATCTTTACATAAGTATGGCCATGAAGATACTTTATGGGCAAGGCTTTTGCTGCAGAATAGAATTAATATCAGCCATATGGATAATCCTGTAATCCACAATGGACTTGAAGAATCGATTGTTTTTCTGAGTAAATCCAATCAGGCTATTAGCAACCTTCAATATTTAAAAAAAATAGGCCAGGGAATTGGCACTCCATTAGAAAAAATGATTGTCCGGTTAGAGCATTTTAAGTTGGATCGTGTTTATTTATTTTTATATTCAATTTGCGAGAGAATGATTACCAAAAACCTAATTGGTAGAAATCCATTATTGTTTTTCTTGCAAATTATGAAAATTGCGGTTTACATTCGGCATAATAGACATAAATGATTTGTTTTTTATTGCTTTTTATATATTATTTAAATGTTTAATGTGTTTAATTGGATAAACATTTAAAAATTTAACTTAAAGATTTGGTGGTTTCTCTTAATTTTCTCAATTTGCATTAGAAACCAATAATATTCTACAAATCAACGAAATGGCCAATCTGAATAATTTTAAAATATTAAAATTATATTTAATTTTTATTGGGTTATTAATCAATTCTATAGATTCACTTCAAGGTCAAAATATTGTAAAAGGAGTGTTGCGGGATGCTAAATCCGGAGAACCATTGATAGGTGCTACAGTGATCATTAAAGGCTCATCGGAGGGAACTATTTCAGATTATGAGGGTGCTTTCGTTTTGAAGACTTCACTAACGCTTCCACTGATTCTCGAATTTCGTTATAGTGGTTATGCTTCAATCGAGTTTCAATACGCAGAAGCAAATAAATCTGTAAACGTTAATATGGAGGAAGAGTCTATTCAAATTGAAGTGGTTGAAATTACGGGCCAGAGAATAAGTGATAAGCAAAAATCCTCGCCACTTACTGTTGAATCCATGGACCTTTTGGCAATAAAGGAAACACCCGCTGCAAATTTTTATTCAGGTTTGGGAAGCCTCAAAGATGTCGACCTGACTACTGCCAGTCTTGGCTTTACAATAATTAATACAAGGGGATTTAACAGCACGAATCCAGTGCGTTCTTTGCAATTGATCGATGGCGTAGATAATCAATCCCCAGGGTTAAATTTTTCACTTGGAAACTTTTTGGGCGCTTCCGAATTGGATGTTTTAAAAGTAGACTTAATAGTCGGCGCGAGTTCTGCTTTCTATGGGCCTAATGCTTTTAATGGGGTAATTAGCATGGAGACTAAAAGTCCATTTCTTCACAAAGGACTTTCTGCTTTTAGCAAAATTGGGGAAAGAAATTTATTTGAGGGAGGAGTTAGATGGGCTGAATCTTTTAGAAATAAAAAAGGAAAAGATGTATTTGCCTATAAACTTAATTTTTTCTACTTCAGAGCAAACGATTGGGTAGCCGACAATACAGAACCAGTCTATGAGTCTATTTCCAAAAAAAGTAATCCGGGGGGATACGATGCAGTAAATATCTATGGGGATGAATATCAATCTGATTTTGATTTTAGAAGTGCTTTAATTACTTATCCGGGATTAAATATTTTTCATCGTAAAGGTTACCGGGAAAAAGATTTGGTGGATTATAATTCCTATAATATTAAGACAAATCTGGCAATTCATTGGAGATTAAATCCGGGCCGTAGTTTTGATTCACCTGAAATTATTTTGTCTTCAGGTTTTGGCGGTGGCACAACAGTTTTTCAGGGGGATAACAGATTTAGTTTGAAAAATATTAAATTTTACCAACATCGATTAGAGTTGATAAAAAAAGACAATTATTTTTTAAGATTTTACGCAACACATGAAGATGCTGGTGATTCTTATGATCCTTATTTCACTGCTTTGCAACTTCAACAAAGAGCTAGTAATAATTTTAGTTGGTTAACTGCCTATAGCAATTTTTGGTCTGTGAATATTGCCCCCAAGATACGTGCAATGGAAGGTTATCCAAAAATATCAGATTACCTTGGTAGACCGAATGAATATAAATCTGCGATCGATAATTTTACTTCAGGAATTACCGATTCCTTAGTCGTTTGGCACGCGCAAGCGCAAGATGTCGCTAATTTGCCAAATGCAATCATCAAAACAAATGCTTTTTATCAACCCGGTACAGGGGCTTTTGATTCGGCATTTGCGGATATCACTTCTCGACTTGCAAATTCTGAAGGGGGTACTAGATTTTACGATCATTCTGCATTGGTGCATAGTCAAGGAGAATATGTTTTCAAGGATTTACTTACCAATGATTGGGTATCAGATCTTGACATAACTGCAGGGTTTAGCGGCCGACTGTATTTGCCAAATTCCAAAGGATCAATTCTGTTGGACACTGGAAATGCAGATATAAAGACACATGAATGGGGGATTTATTTTGGACCCACTTTTTCTTTTTTAGAGAACAAATTAAAGCTGAATATTACTGCCAGAATGGATAAGCATCAAAATTTTAATTATTTATTTTCTCCCGCAGCTTCAGTAGTTTATCAGCCCTCAAGAAATAATTATTTACGCATTTCTTTTTCTTCTGCAATTAGAAATCCTACATTGACAGATCAGTATTTGAATTATAATGTAGGTAGAGCTATTCTCAGGGGAAACATCAATGGAATCAATAATCTTATCACCGTACCGTCATTTGTGGATTTCCTGAATAGTGGATTAAGAGACACACTGGTGTATTTTGATGTACCTCCTATCCGTCCAGAACAAGTTAAAACATTTGAAATGGGTTACCGTACCACATTATTCAATAGTTTGTTTTTAGACATGGGTTACTACTTTAGCAGATACAAGGATTTTATTGGTTATCAACTTGGGGTAGATGCCTTTATTCCTCAAGGTTCTGCTTTACCAACAACAGTGCAGGCATATCGTATTTCATCAAATGCTTCAGATATTGTAACTTCTCAGGGTTTTTCAATTGGGGCAAATTATTTTTTCAGAGAAAAATATGTACTCAAAGGAAATTATTCCTGGAATGTTTTGAATACACAATCTGATGATCCGATTATTCCTGCATTTAACACACCGGAAAATAAATACAACATTGGAATCAGTGCCAGGGATTTAGTTTTATTTGGTGTAAAAAACATTGGATTTAATGTCAACTATAAATGGATTCAAGGTTTTCAATTTGAAGGCTCTCCGCAATTTACTGGATACATACCAAGCTACAATCTCACGGATGCACAAATTAATTGGAATTGGAAGCCCAGAGATTTGACTTTTAAAATTGGCGCATCAAATGTCTTTAATCAAAAATCTTATCAAACCTATGGGGGACCATTAGTAGGAAGACTTGCCTATTTTAGCGTTTTATATGAATTCAAAAATTAAATTATTTTAGAAAATTTTAAATCAATATTATGAAAAAAAATTACTTGGTTTTATTCGCTTTTCTGTTGCAATTGACTTTCTTATTTGCACAGAACAGGTATCTTGATCCAATGTTTGGGGTACAAAGGACACCAAATGTGGATTATGGTAAGAACATTGGTATTATTACCGGTGCCCCCGCACCGGAAGATTTGAAAGTGGATATTTACACTCCGGTAGGAGACACAAAGACAGATCGGCCTTTGGTCCTTATAGCACATACTGGGAGTTTTCTTCCTCCCTTATACAACGGTCAAATTACAGGATCTCGTTCCGATTCTACAGTCACAGCTACTGCAGCATACCTAACCTCAAGAGGTTTTGTAGTTGGAACATATACCCACCGACTTGGATGGTTACCTACTTCCACCGATCAAAATGTGAGAACCTCATCACTATTGCAAGCAGCTTACAGAGGAATTCAAGATACTAGATCATGTATCCGATTTTTTAAAAAATCTGTAGCTGAATCAGGAAATCCATATGGAATTGACCCGTCTAAAATTTGTGTTTGGGGTATTGGAACAGGTGGATATCTAGCTTTAGGTGCAGGTAGTTTGAATGATTTCGGCGAAGTAGTATTAGATAAATTTATCAATACCACGACACTAACTCCTTATATTGATAGTACCATACTTGGAAATATCTATGGAACGTCTCAAGCTGCTATTTGTCTTCCAAACCATCCAGGTTACTCTTCAGATTTTCAATTGAGTGTTAACTTGGGAGGTGCGCTTGGGGATTCTTCATGGTTAGATGGAGAAGCAGTTGAACCAGCATATGTTGGCGTTCATTGTCAAAATGACTTTTTTGCGCCTTACTATGAAGGGGCTGTAATTGTTCCTACAACCAACCAATTTGTGATTTTTGCAACCGGTACTAGAAAATGTATTGAATTAGCAAACAGATATGGCAGTAATGATATCTTGAAATCGGTTGATCCTGATCACGATCCTTTAAAGGATTTGGTTGCCGCTCAAAAAACCAACAACATTGTTTTACCTCTTACAATGCAAAGAATCATACAGGGTACAGATAATTTTTATGGTTTTGATATTCCTTTGATTTATAACAATGCGGTTGTTCCACAAGGCTCACCTTGGGATTGGTGGGATTTGAATACTTTAAAGGCAGTTGTTACAGCTGTTAATGCAGCAAGAGGAACAAATTTTAATGCAGATTCATTGCACTTGAGTGGACTTCGAACCAATCCGGATATGTCTTCTGCAAAAGCTCATAGATATTTGGATACAGTATTTGCATTGGTTATGCCTAGAGTTTGTGTTGCCCTAAAATTAGGATGTACTTTTGTTGGATTAAAAGAAGTCACTGAAGAAGAAATTGGTCTGGTTGTTTCTCCAAATCCTGCAAGGGAAAATATGAGATTTGAAACATCCGACAAAAATCCAATTGAATCTGTTTATTTCTATGATATGGAAGGACGTTTGGTAAAAGCACATACGAACATCAATGCTAACCAGACAAATATTCCTAGGCATAATTTGAATGCAGGTATTTATCTCGCTCAAGTAAGAACTAAGGATAAAGTAGTCACTAAACAAGTGATTTTTCAGGATTAATTTAAATTGATTTTAATCATAATGGAAACTGTCCCCAGCACTTGGGGGCAGTTTTTTATTTTTTATTCGTTAACTGTTCAACATTTATTGAAAATAGTTAGTAACTCTCACAACACAAATATGATTTCATTCATTGTTATGGGTAGTTAAAGTAAATGCAATTTTTTTATGGAGTATAGAAGGTTAGGTAAATCAGGATTGCAGGTAAGTGTATTGTCTTTTGGAAGTTGGTTAACTTTTGCCAAATAAATAGAGGAGAATACCGCAACAGAATTGATGACATACGCCTACGATCATGGTGTTAACTTTTTTGATAATGCAGAGATCTATGCGAAAGGGCATTCAGAAATAGTAATGGGGAACATCTTAAAAAAAATGAACTGGGACAGGAGCAGCTATCTGGTATCCAGTAAGGTTTTTTTTGGAGATGGTCGGCAAAAGCCAAATCAAACCGGACTAAGCAGAAAACACATTTTTGATGCTTGTAACGATGCACTTATTAGGCTAAAGCTGGATTATCTGGATTTGTTTTTCTGTCACCGCCCGGATAAGTCAACGCCAATTGAAGAAACCGTATGGGCGATGAACCATCTGATCCAACAAGGCAAAATTTTATATTGGGGAACCTCTGAATGGTCTGCACAGGAAATCATGGAGGCCCACATGGTTGCACGCTCCTTGCATCTTATCGGTCCTACCATGGAACAGCCCCAATACAATATGTTTACTAGAAATAAGGTAGAGGTGGAATATGCGCAGATTTATAAAACTATCGGGCTTGGAACAACAATATGGTCTCCTCTCGCTTCAGGAATTCTCACGGACAAGTATGCGGATTCTGTACCTACCGATACCAGATTATATATGGAAGGATTGGATTGGTTAAGAGAAAGAACATTGAATGAATCAAATCTTCAGAAAGTCAAACAGCTTTCTCTCCTAGCTCATGAACTTGGAATAAGCCTTGCCACCTTAGCAATTTGCTGGGTAATTAAAAATCCAAATGTAAGCACTGCAATATTAGGTGCTTCCAAAATTTCCCAACTTGAGGAAAGTATTAAAGCAATTGATTATTTGCATTTGCTGAATCAGGACGTACTGATGAAAATAGAAGATATTCTGGCCAACAAACCTATTCCACCGCAATATTGAGATATTGACTATTTTTGATTTAAATTTTAATGATGAAAATAAATATTTACCTGGTTGCATTCTTTTTTATTTCATTCTGGGGACAAAGCCAGAATTGTGATTATGTAAACCCAAGATTTGGGGTAAGAAATGTGAAGAATATTTTCTTGGGTACTGAGTTGGATTATCGCTTGCTACCGGATTCACTTTTTGTAGACATTTATTATCCGGTCGGCGATCCTGAAGCAAAAAGACCATTGGTGATGCTGTCTTTTGGCGGTGGATTTATTGGTGGGGCAAGACAAGATTTGGCTCCATTGTGTGAGGAATTTGCAAAGAGGGGTTTTGTTGCAGCAACTATTGATTATAGAATTGGATTTGATGGTATTTCGATTTTGGCTACCGATTCGGCAGAAATTTTAAGAGCCGGATTTCGCGGGGCCCAGGATGGGAAATGTGCCCTCAGATATTTAAAATCTAGACATCTCGAAGATTCAATTGACTTAAATAGAGTATGGGTAGGTGGCGTAAGTGCTGGAAGTATTGTAGCATTGGCTACTGCATTTCTTAGCAGAGATGAAGAAAAACCGAATGAAGCAGGAATGATCAATCCCGTAGGAGGCAGAATGAGGCCTGATCTTGGACCAATTGAAGGTACACGATTTGTAGGCACTTACGACTCCAAAGTGCAAGGAGTTTTTAATCTTTTCGGAGCATTACTAAATCCTGAAAATATTGAAGCAGGAAACCAGATTGCCGTAATGTCCTATCACCAGACGGAAGATCCTGTAGTTCCATGTGGCGCTAAAAAACCATATTATGGAACACCTCTTGTCGCCAATAACTATCCAACAGCCTATGGAAGTTGTGTGATTGAACAGAGATTAAAGGATTTGAATGTGGACTCAAAATTACACAAGACCTGGATCTATAAGGGGACGGAACATGGAATACATAATCAGGTGGAGGTTTTAAATTTTTTCTTTGAAGGTGCAAATCCAATCTTATGCAATTTAGTTTCCAAATCTGATGATCTGAATCAGAGTGCCGATATTCATGTATACCCAAATCCTTTCAACGATGAAATAGTGGTGGATGGGGTAGCTTCTGGAAGTAAATACCAACTTTCCGATATAAATGGAAAAACAATTATTAAAGGAATTTTATCTCCTTCAATGAAAATACCTTCCCAAACAATTGTTGAGGGTTTATACATCCTTACTTTCCAGGAGCAGAATAAATTAAGGTCATTTAAACTCAGTAAGATTTAATTCTGACTGGGCCCTTTTAAAATAGATATTTATATAAATCAATTGGTTTTATGTTATTAGATGGTGTACAATTGTCCGGAATCATTCGCCGCGAAATTGCAGAAAGAGTTATTGAATTTTGCGGTAATGAAACAAGACCACCTCATTTAGCTGCAGTTTTAATTGGTGCAAATCCTGCTAGCCAGGCGTATGTAAGAAATAAAATTAAAGCTTGTGAAGAAGTTGGTTTTGCTTCAACTTTAATCAAAAAACCTGAAAACACAACGCAGGAACAATTGATTGAACTCATACAAGGATTAAATCAGAATAAGGATATAGATGGTTATATTGTCCAGTTACCCTTGCCAAGACATATAAATGAAGAAGAAATAAATCTTGCTATTGATCCAGCTAAAGATGTCGATGGATTTCATCCAAATAATTTCGGAAGAATGGCTTTGGGTATGCCTACATTTTTGCCTGCCACACCAAAAGGCATCATGATGATGCTGGATCGTTATCAAGTGGATACAGAGGGAAAACATTGTGTTGTGCTAGGTCGAAGTAATATTGTTGGTACCCCAATATCGCTTTTAATGTCTAAGAAAACCAAGCCAGGTAACGCAACGGTTACTATTGCGCACAGTCGTTCCAAAAATATTAAGGACCTTACGCTGACTGCAGATATTATCATTGTAGCACTTGGAATTCCAAGATTCCTGAAATCAGATATGGTCAAACCAGGTACAGTGGTTATTGATGTTGGCATTAATAAAATTGAAGATCCCAATCATCCTAAAGGTTATCGCTTGGTTGGAGATGTGGATTTTGATGAAGTTAGCCCCCTTTGCTCAGCCATCACCCCAGTGCCTGGAGGTGTTGGACCAATGACCATAACTGCATTGTTAGATAACACCTGGAAGGCTTTTAAAAAGGATTGATTTAATAGAATCATAATAACTGTGGATGGATAAATATTTGGGTTTTATAGTGCATGTACCGGCCGAAAATCAGGAATTACTAATTGCAGATCTTTATGACCTCGGATTTGAAGCATTTATTGAGGAGGAGCATCAGATTCAGGCATTTATTGCATGTAAAGATTGGGACGAAGAGAAAGCATTGCTGATTTCAAATTATTTATCAGAATCTAAAATTAAATATCAAATTATAGAACATGATCCTCAGGATTGGAACTTAGTCTGGGAGTCTAATTTTAAGGATATTCTAATTCAAGAAAAACTTCATATCCGTGCTAGTTTTCATCCAGCTGACAAGAACGCTGAAGTAGAACTATTGATTGCTCCTAAGATGGCATTTGGAACTGGACATCATTCTACAACTTTTATGATTTTAAATTGGATGACCGGTCAAAATTTTCATGGTAAGTCTGTTTTGGACTTTGGTTGTGGCACCGGAATATTGGGAATTTATGCAAAGAAAAAGGGATGTGACCATCTTGTTATGGTAGATATTGAAGAACAGGCCATTGAAAATTCCAAAGAGAATGCAGGCTTGAATCATGTTAATGTGGACAAAATTCTTTTGGGTTCTACAGAACAAATTGAAGGAATGAAATTTGACTTAATTCTAGCCAATATAACAAGAAATATTTTACAAGAAACCTTACCGGCTCTTGCTTCTTTGTTGAATTCAGAAGGGTTGATGATCGTATCTGGATTTCTCATGGAGGACAAAGAATTTATGGAAAACCTCCTTAACTTTAATGGATTGTCACCCATGGAGACATTTAAAGACAAGGATTGGTTAGCCATTTTGGCTTGCAGAAACTGACCTTGAGTTTAAGTATTTATGGCTTGATCAAAATTACGCAAGGCTTCATACACCAAATCAGTGGGCAATCCCATAATGTTTGCATAGGAGCCCTCGATATCAGAAATTTTACAAAGTCCAATCCATTCTTGAACAGCATATGATCCCGCTTTATCATAAGGTTTGTATTTATTTATGTACCAGCGTACTTCGGAATCATTTAGTTCACGAAAACTAACCATTGATTTTCCGGTAAAAATTAACTCTTGCTTTTGATCTCTCAAACAAACACCTGTGTACACAATATGGGTTTTTCCCGATAAATGTGCCAACATCCGGTAGGCATCATTGAAATCTAAAGGTTTGTTAAATATTTTATCCCCCAGAACAACAACCGAATCAGCCGTCAACAATATTTCATTTTCCTGGATAAAGTTTTGCGCCGCATTTGCCTTCTTCTCTGCTATATAAGAAGCAACGGATTCTAAAGCCATGTCATTTGGAAATGTTTCGTCAATGTCAATAGGTCTTACATCAAACCAAAATCCCGCTTCTTCTAAAAGTTGTTTTCGCCTTGGAGAAGATGAAGCAAGTATTAATTTTCTCCTGTTGATATAATTATTACACATGGTAGTTTGTTAAAAAATAAATTAACCCAAGAATCATATATAATTTAGAACTTAAACTTAAAATCTTATAATTCCAACCTAAGCTGGTGTAAGGCATAATAAACAAAATTAATGCTGGAATTGAAATTAGAATAATACCAGGAATAGTTATCTGAATAATTAAAATGGTTAAAAGGAAATGAGTTAAAAGTATGATCCCGGAAATAATTCGGGTCTTTGCTTCACCAAAATAAATAGCGGTTGTTTGACAACCTTGTATTTTGTCTCCTGCTAAATCTTCTAGATCTTTGACAACTTCCCGATAGAAATTTATACTGAAAGTAAATAAACACATCAGAAGAATACTTTTGTTTTCTTGCAGATAAGTTAGAAATGGTTTGGTGGAATTTAAATTAAATTCATTTCTGAAGGCATACGGAATAATTAAGATTACACCTGAAGTAAAAATAGATACAAACAAGTTGCCAGCCAAAGGAGTGCATTTTAGTTTATACGAATACACCCAAAGTAAGAAAACGATTGTTGGATAAATAAAATATTCTACTAAGGAATTAAGACGAATGGAAAGCACCAATGCAATAATATTACCTGTCAGAACAGTTAGTATATAAAATACTTGAGCAGATTTAAAAGAAATTTTATTTCCAATGATTTTAGTATCTGTCTTGTTATAGTGGTCGGATACTTCATCAAACAAATCATTAATGATAAAACCACCAGCTGCAAGAAGAACAGTACAGAAAATGAGTAAAATGAAATTTGTATTTGAATCTTGTTCAATACTAATGCCAGGGGTTAGTTTATTTAAATAAAAGAAAACTAAAATTTGTGTAATGCTGATAATAGACAGGTTTTTCCAACGACAGAGATTTAACCAGGCGCCCATTTATTATTTACCATAAATGTTTTGCCTCAAGGATTTTTTCTACTAAATCCCTCACGCATCCTTCTCCTCCTTTTATTGGCGAGATGTATTGAGCAATGTTAATAACCTCTGCAACGGAATCATTAGGACATGCTCCTAAACCTGCAATCCTCATGCAGTCAATATCCGGAATATCATCACCCATGTAGGCGCATTCTGAAGTTGTGATATTCCAATCCTCAAGGAGTTTTAACATTACTGGAAGCTTTTCATCTATGCCTAAATGGACATCGGTTATACCTAAAACTTCCATTCTTTTTTTTGTGCCAATTGATTTGCCGCCGGAAATAATACCTATTTTAAGGCCGACTTGTATCGCTCTTTTTAAAGAATATCCATCTCTAACATTCATTGTGCGCAAAAAATGCCCTTCCTCTGTTACCAAGATTTTGTTATCTGTGAACACACCATCAATATCAAGTATGATGGCTTTGATGTTTGTTAAAGTTGCTAGATAATCCATAATCCTTTAGGGCTTTTGATTGTCTCGCCATTCATATACCCATTTCGCTTGAATTTGCTCTAAATGTGCTTCAGAACAATCTTCTCTTTTTCCTGCAAAATTTGGGATTTCAAGAACCCACTCAATCAACTCTGTAAATCTTACTCTGTAAATTTTACTTTCATTGTATTCTATGCCAAAACGATCATAAAGAGCCATTGCTATATCCTCATGGTCTGGCCAATAGATTGGCATATTTTCAATATCTTTAAAAGACATACTTGATTTATTGAACTTGAATATTTGAATTCTTAATGTTCATGGCCAATGATCCTTTTCTGATCCGGGATTTCAACTTCAACAATGGCCTGTTCATCTAAAATGATACATTGACATGCTAACCTTGATTCCAACCTTGGATTAATCGCACGGTCAATAAAATCTTCTTCTTTATCAGAGATTTCTTCCAGGAATTGTTCACCTTTTTGAACGTAAATATGACAGGTAGAACAAGCACATACACCACCACAATTGTGATTTAAATGGATATCATGATCTTCTGTCAGTTCCAGAATGGACTGGTCCAAAGCATTTACCTCCACAACCTTGGTGGCCAGGCTCTTGTCTTCAAAATTAAAAATTATTTTTGCCATAAGCTTAGCGACAGCTTATAAACGCTTATTTACTGTCGAGGTTCATTCCTTCTTGTATTTCGTAAAAGTAATTATCTAATATTACTCTTAAACAAAATTACATGTTCGCAATTATTTCATCTCCAAACTCAGAGCATTTCAAAAGTGTTGCTCCTTCCATCAATCGATGAAAATCATAAGTGACACGTTTGTTGGCAATAGCCTTCTCTAATCCTTTTACGATCAGCTTTGCAGCTTCGTTCCAAGCCAAATGCTCAAACATCATCACACCGGACAATATTACTGAACTAGGATTTACTTTATCTAATCCGGCATATTTAGGCGCAGTCCCGTGCGTTGCCTCAAAAATAGAATGCCCGGTGATGTAATTAATATTTGCTCCGGGTGCAATGCCAATACCTCCTACTTGAGCAGCCAAAGCATCTGAAATATAATCACCATTCAAATTGAGCGTCGCGATTACATCATATTCCTCAGGACGTAATAATATTTGTTGCAGAAATGCATCTGCAATTACATCTTTTACAATAATTCCATTTGGAAGTTTCATCCAAGGACCTCCATCAATTAATTCACCACCAAACTCTCTTCCAATAAGTTCATATGCCCAATCCATAAAGCTACCCTCGGTAAACTTCATGATGTTTCCTTTGTGAACAATGGTTAAACTTTTTTGATTTTGATCGATGGTATGTTTAATTGCTGCGCGTACCAATCTTTCTGTGCCTTCTTTGGAAACAGGTTTTATGCCAAACCCTGAAGTTTCAGGAAATCTGACCTTTTTATACTTATCTGGAAAATTTGCGGCAAGTAATTCCTTAAATTTTATTGCATCCTCAGTGCCAAATTGAAATTCAATTCCTGCATAAATGTCTTCTGTATTCTCCCTGAATATAGTCATATCGACTTTGCCTGGTTCTTTTACAGGGGAGGGGACACCTTCAAACCAACGCACCGGACGAATACACGCATATAAATCCAATTGCTGTCTTAAAGCAACATTTAAGGATCGGATTCCACCCCCAACAGGCGTAGTAAGTGGCCCTTTTATGGCCACAAGATATTCTTTGATGACATCCAGGGTTTCCTGAGGAAGCCAGCTATTGGTCATTTTAAAAGCTTTCTCCCCGGCAAGAACTTCCCTCCATTCAACCTTTCTGGAACCCTGATATGCCTTTTGAACTGCCGCATCAAAAACGCGAACCGATGCAGCCCAAATATCAGGACCTGTTCCGTCTCCTTCAATAAATGGGATCACAGGATTGTTGGGAACATTTAGTATATTGTTTTGACAAGTTATTTTTTGACCATCCATATATGAGTTATTTTTAATATTAAAATAATTGATTTATGCGCCGCAAAAATACATATAATGATATTCCTGAACAAATAAATAGACTCTTGTTTTTATATTGTTTTACAGATATATATATATATATATATATTATTATTATGTAATATATACTTAATTATTGGAATAGTTCGCGGAAGGCAGTTTCTTTAAAAAAAATCCGATCTATCATGCCTCCTTTACACCAATAGAAGTTTCTTCAAGTTGTCTACCTAGTAATATATTACCTTTGTTTATAATATGCGAAATCCTGTTCTCGATTCAGACCCAAATCAACTTCAACCGGAAGAAAAGAAAATTGAAAAGGCCCTTCGGCCTAAGGGCTTAGGAGAATTTTCTGGACAACCAAAGGTAGTTGAAAACCTTAAAGTGTTTATTCAAGCTGCAAAGCAAAGGAAGGAAGCACTTGATCATGTTCTGTTACATGGGCCACCTGGTTTAGGAAAAACTACTCTTTCTTATATCATTGCCAATGAACTGGAATCTTCACTGAAAATGACATCTGGTCCGGTTTTGGAAAAGCCTGGAGATCTGGCAGGACTGTTGACTAATTTGCAAGAAGGGGATGTCTTGTTCATAGATGAAATTCATAGACTAAATACGGTAGTCGAAGAATATCTGTATTCTGCTATGGAAGATTATAAGATTGACATTATGATTGACTCCGGACCCAGTGCACGATCTGTCCAATTAAGCCTTCAGCCTTTTACTTTGGTAGGGGCAACAACACGGCTTGGATTGCTCACTGCGCCATTGCGATCCCGATTCAGTATTAATTGTCATCTGGATTATTACGACAATAAAACACTGCTAAGTATTCTCAAAAGATCTGCCGGAATTTTAGGAATGCAGGTTACAGAAGAAGGATTGCATGAAATTTCAGGCAGAAGTCGTGGTACACCAAGAATTGCAAATGCCTTATTACGAAGACTCAGAGATTTTGCACAAATAAAAGGCGATGGAGAGCTTAACTTGGAGATTGCCCGTTATGGTCTAGAAGCTTTGAACGTGGATTCCCATGGACTCGATGATATGGACAATAGAATTCTAAGTTCAATTATCGAAAAATTTAATGGTGGCCCTGTGGGATTAACAACTATCGCAACTGCAGTAGGGGAAGAAGCTGGAACAATCGAAGAAGTACACGAACCTTTTTTAATTATGGAAGGCTTTTTACAAAGAACACCGAGGGGAAGAGTTGCTACTCAAAAGGCATATACTCATTTAAGAATTCCTTACACCCAACAACCGGGGAGCTTATTTTAATAGTGATTGACTATTAATTTGGATGCGTTCAAATTTACTTTACCAAGCATTCACTGATGGTATTATGCAAACTAGTTTTCTAAAATACAAACAGTTTAATTGAGTGCTCTGAATTTTTTGCAATCAATTTATTTATATCATATTGTAGGTAGAATAATTTTGTTCAGATTTGAAATTAAACTGAAAAACTTTCGCCACAACCACAAGTTCTCGCAGCATTAGGATTGGTAAAGTGGAAACCTTTTCCGTCCAATCCACCTGAGAATTCAAGAGTGGAGTCAAACAAATAAAGAAAACTTTTTAAGTCAGTAACCACCTTCACACCCTTGTCTTCAAAAATTTGATCGTTATGAAGTATTTCATTGTCAAATTCCATATTGTAACTAAGACCACTGCAGCCTCCACTGGTTACGGATACTCTTATGAAATGATCTGCACCAAGATTTTCAGTTTTTCTAAGTTCTGTTATTTTCTCCAGCGCAGAATCAGCGACATAAATCATGGTGTTTCGTTTAAAATTAAACTAATCCATTTTTACTTTGATAATCCTTAATTGCACTTTTAATTGCATCCTCAGCTAATACCGAACAATGGATTTTTACAGGCGGTAATGCAAGCTCTTCGACAATATCCATATTGTCAATTCTCAAAGCTTCTTCAAGGTTTTTTCCTTTTAACCATTCTGTTGCAAGAGATGAAGATGCTATTGCAGATCCACATCCAAAAGTTTTGAATTTGGCATCTTCAATAGTTTGTGTTTCAGGATTTACTTTTATTTGTAATCTCATGACATCCCCGCATTCAGGAGCACCAACCAAACCCGTACCAACAGTTTGGTCATTTTTATCCAATGTGCCTACATTTTTTGGATGTTTAAAGTGATCTAAAACTTTTTCAGAATAAGCCATATATTGAATTATTATTGGTTGTGAAAATTTATTGAGTAAACAATTAATGCGCTGACCAAACTACGGAGCTTAAATCAACTCCCTCTTTATACATTTCCCATATTGGTGACAAATCCCTCATGTGATTTACCCCATTTCGGATAGCCTCAACAGCAAAGTCAATATCTTCATCAGTGTTAAAACGTCCAAGGCTGAAACGTAAAGATGAATGTGCTAAATCATCTCCCAATCCCAGCGCTACTAGAACGTAACTTGGTTCAAGCGAAGCGGAAGTGCAAGCTGACCCTGAAGAAAGTGCGATGTTCTGGTTGAATGTCATCATCAGTCCTTCTCCTTCAACATGCTTAAATGACATATTCGTCACATGAGGCATTCTATGGGCTGGATTTCCATTTATATAAACTTCTTCCAGACTATTTTTGAGTTCTGATTCTAATCTGTCTCTCAACTTGCTTAATCGTTCCGCGTCTTTTGCCATTTCTGCATGTGCTATTTCGGCAGCTTTACCAAAACCTACAATACCAGGAACATTCAATGTTCCACTTCTCATGCCTCTTTCATGTCCTCCGCCATCCATTTGGGCAGTGACTTTGACACGAGGTTCTTTACGGCTTACATAAAGTGCGCCAACTCCTTTTGGGCCATACATTTTGTGGGCAGTAAAGGCCATGAGATGTATTCCATTTTCTCTAGGATTAACCGGGATTTTACCCACTGCCTGAGTTGCATCTGACATCAGCAAAACCCCATTTTTTGCGCAAATGTCTCCAATCTCTTTCATCGGTTGAATAACACCGGTTTCATTATTAGCCCACATGATGGATACCAAAATGGTAGTTGGCTTTATGGCTGCCTCCAATTTTGACAAATCAATTAATCCATCTTCCTGCACATCCAAATAGGTAATTTCTGCACCTTTTTTCTCAAGGGCTTTACACGTGTCCAACACTGCTTTGTGCTCCGTTTTAGCAGTAATGATGTGATTCCCTTTTCTGCTGTACATCTCAAATACGCCCTTGATAGCCAAATTATCGGCTTCTGTTGCACCTGAAGTGAAAATAATTTCCTTCTCATCTGCGCCAATAAGCTCCGCAACCTGCTTTCTGGCTTTATCTACCGCATCTTCGGCTTCCCATCCAAAGGGATGACTACGACTGGCCGCATTCCCATGATGCTCAAAGAAATAGGGCAGCATCGCCTCAACAACTCTTGGATCACACGGTGTGGTAGCATTGTTATCAAGATATACTTTCTTCAATGACATAATATGCATGTTTGGATTGCCTAACAAATAATTTCGATGTAATGTTCAGGATTTTTTTAGATAACTAAAACATTTTTGGAAAAGAATTTTTAACCAAAATTGAATCCGTACAATTTATTGGCATATAAAACTTAATTTTAAGTTCCTTTTTATGCGAAATTACTAAAATATATTTTTAGTAAAACATATAAAGTAATTATAATCAATAATTTATAAATTAAGTAATTGTATAATATTGAATTTTAAAGCAAACGCAGAATCATGGTCTGAGGCCATTATGAAGGGTAACAGGTTAGCATTGGTAAAGGCAATTACCCTAATGGAATCAACCCGCCCTGAGGACAAAAAAATGGCGGGAGAGATTTTAAAATTCATTTCAACACCCAAAGATAAATCTCTACGCATTGGGGTTACCGGAGCACCTGGTGTCGGTAAAAGTACCTTAATAGAAGCTTTAGGAATGGCTGAAATAGAATCCGGAAATAAACCTGCAGTACTAAGTATTGATCCAAGTTCCATGTTGACTAAAGGGAGTATTTTGGGAGATAAGTCAAGGATGGTGGCTCTGTCAGCACATCCCGAAGCATACGTTAGACCTAGTTCTGCAGGTATTTTTCTCGGTGGGTTGGCAAGTCATACTTATGAATCCTTGCTCTTGTGCGAAGCAGCAGGCTTTAACCGCATTTTTATTGAAACGGTAGGTACTGGTCAATCCGAAATTTCTGTTTTTTCCTTATGTGACATCACCTTGTTACTCATACAACCCGGTTCAGGGGATGATTTACAGGCTATAAAAAAAGGGATCATGGAGTGGGCCGATATTTTTGTGGTAACTAAAGATGATGGAGAATTTACGTCAAAGGCTTCTTTGACTTTTAAAGACGTGAAGACCGGCCTGGGCTTTCATAACTCGGAAAACGGGTTTGTTCAAAAAAAAGTAATGAAAGTATCTGTACATAATCAAAATAGCATAGCAGTATTAAAAAATCATATTGAAGAATGTTTTAATATATTAGTTGCTAATAATCAAATGGAGGTACTTCGTGGAAAGCATCTTGCCCAATTTTTTAACCTGGAGTGGCCAAGATTGCTTCAGAATTATCTAATGCAGGATGAGAAAACAATCCATTTTATTGATGAATTGACTTTTAATTTAGAAAATAGTAAACTTGATCTTGAAAATGCCATCCAAAAGCTAATAAGGTTTATTTTTGCACGGCATTTTTAGACAGTAGGGGATGAAAAAGGGTATTTGGGTTTTTATTTGTTTTTGTTTTGCGTTCAGCATAGATGTGGATACTCCAATAGAATGTCCAGACATTAATTTTCGAATTGGGTCCCCTGTCCGTCAAAAAATCTCAATGACAGGTAGTTTTGGTGAAATACGCAACAACCATTTTCACGCCGGCACGGACATTAGATCTAGTCATGGTTCTTCCCCCGATGAATTATTAGCAACCGGTGAAGGTTTTATCAGCAAAATTAAAATCGAATCCGAGAATTACGGAAAATCTCTTTACATACAGCATCCTGGTGGATTTACAACCATGTATGCCCATATTTTGAAATTCAGACCGGATATTGAAGCTCGGATTAAAATGGAGCAATACAAACAGCAACAATTTGAGGTTGAACTTAATTTTACGCCTAATGATTTTGCGGTAAACCAAGGGGACTCGGTTGCTTTTATGGGAAATTCTGGTGCCAGTAGAGGCACTCATTTACATTTCGAACTTAGAGCTACCGGCACCAATGAAGTTCTGGATCCGGTGGACTATGGTTTGCCAGTGGATGATGTTATTGCACCAGTAATCAGACGGATTAAAGTGTATGGTTTCGGTATTGATGGAGATCTGATTTCAGAAAAAATTTATACTAAATCCCGACTTACCTCTAAAGCCATGGTTCCTGGGGATATTCTTGCATTAGGTGTAGATGCTTCCGATCAAAGCAACAATTCCTGGAACACCACAGGCATCAAATCCATAAAATTATTTGTGGACGGAGGCCTTTTTTATCACTTCGCAACAGACAGGTGGTCATTGGATGATGCATTATATGTAAATGCGCATATTGATTATAAAAACAAATCAAAAGCCCTTGGCAATTTTCACAGGTGTTTTAAAATTGCAGGAAACAAACTTGGGCTTTATAAGACCATTCAAAATGATGGACTTTTTTATATGACCGACAGTATTACCCATGATGTTAAATTGGAAGTTTTAGACGCCAAAGGAAACTCTTCAGAATTTAGTTTTAAGGTCCAAAAATCTAATTATAGTTTACCTGTTAAATCAAATACTCTTCCAGATTTAATAAAATATGATCAGCCTTACACATTCAATTTTGGGTCAGCAAGAATTAACTTTTGTGAAGGGGCATTTTATGATAATCTCGAATGCAAGTTTGACAGTATGACAAATTCATCAAAGCTTGCTTATAGTCCCTGGATTGGGATTTTATCCAAGCCAGAGCCGGTGCACAAGTCTTTTGAAGTTAAAATTTATCCTACACGCACCATCCCTGATCATCTAAAATCAAAATGCTACATTGCTGCAAAAAGAGGAAATCAAATCATCAATACTGGTAAAAGTAAATGGGAGGGGGATCAAATGGTGAGCAGCTATCGCCAATTAACTTTTTTCTCAATTATGGTGGATACTGTACCCCCAACAATTACCCCGTTATCGTTTCGCAATGATATGACCAAAAGCAGGTCAATGAGTTTTAAATTATATGACAATCTATCGACTCCAGCAAAAGTCGATAATTTGAAATACAATGCATACATTGATGGCCAATGGGTCCTAATGGAATACGATAAAAAAACTCATTCCATTAGACATGAATTCGAAAGTTGGTTAGGTAAGGGTAAACATGAACTATTGATTTCCGCTTCCGATGAAAGGGGCAACTCGAAAAATTATCATGCTTCATTCATTCGTTAATTTTTTCAAACCTATGGATCTATACCTACCCACTTTTACCATTGAAAAGGGATCGAAAGTTCCTGATTTTAAGTTAAAAAAACAAGATGGGACCTGGATACACCTTAATCAAATCCAAAGTCAATGGGTAGTATTGTTTTTTTATCCACAAGACAATACCCCAACTTGTACAAAGGAAGCATGTAATCTTAAAGAGAATTTTAGCATTCTGAAAGAGAAGGGGGTTTTTATTCTGGGGGTTAGTCCGGATGATGAAAAAAGTCACCAGAAATTTATAAATAAATATGAATTACCTTATGACCTGGTTGTGGATGAACATCATAAATTGGCCTCTTTTCTAGGTATTTGGGGACAAAAAAAATTTATGGGTAAAGTTTATGATGGAATTCATAGGGTAACTTTAATTTTAAATAGCAAGCATGAACTGCACGATTATATTTATCCTGTAAAGGCAGGAGAACACACAAACCAAATCATCCATTCTATATTGTCATGACCAAAGCCATGAGCATAAAAATATATGGAAAAGTACAGGGAGTCAATTTTAGGCGGTATACTAATTCCCTGGCACTAGAATTGGATTTGAAGGGCTGGGTTCAAAATATTACCGATGGTACTGTAGAGGTGCATGTCGAAGGCAATGATGCCGGGCTTAATGTTTTGATTGAAAAGTTAAAGATTGGTCCGGTTCATAGTCATGTGGAAAAATTGGAATTATCTTTGGTAGATAGTATTGGATGTCAAGAATTTATAATAAAAAGATAGCAGATTGATTTCATTCAATTTGATTTGTCAATGTGGCAGTATATTTGATCATTAAACCCAAATTCCATTTATGGATATCTTTCAAAGTGCTTTAGAACTCCATCAGAAATTAAGAGGAAAACTTTCTGTGGAAAATAGATTTGATGTTTGTACCAAAGAAGATCTGTCTCTAGTGTATTCGCCTGGCGTAGCAGCGCCCTGTGAGGCTATACATGCAGATCCTGCTAAAGTATATGACTACACCATAAAAGGAAATACTGTGGCAATCGTTTCAGATGGTTCAGCAGTTTTGGGTTTGGGAAATATTGGGGCACATGCAGCAATTCCTGTCATGGAAGGAAAAGCAATGTTGTTTAAGAGATTTGCTGGCATTAATGGTTTTCCAATTTGTATTCAAACCCAGGACACGGAGGAGATCATATCTATTGTAAAAAATATATCTCCGGTTTTTGGAGGAATCAACCTTGAAGATATTTCTTCCCCCAGATGTTTTGAAGTAGAAAAAAGATTACAGGATATAGGAATACCTGTTTTTCATGATGATCAACATGGCACAGCTATAGTGGTTCTTGCAGCAATTATGAACTACTGTAGACTTACATCCAGAAAAATGGAAGACTTAAGTATAGTAATCAATGGTGCCGGCGCTGCTGGCATTGCCATAAGCAGATACCTCGGCAGGAAAGATCCCCATACACCCAACCAAAAAATTGCGAAAGAAATAATTGTGTGTGATTCGACAGGAGTTTTGGCTCCATCCAGGTCGGATTTGAATGAATTTAAAATTGAATTATTGTCCTATACTAACCCGAGAGCAATTGAAGGAACCGTGCATGACGCCATTAAAGGAGCAGATGTATTTATAGGAGTAAGCAAAGCCGGATTATTGTATCGTGAAGATATCCAAACTATGGCAAAAGATCCATTGATTCTTGCATTGGCCAATCCTGTTCCTGAGATTTTACCGGAAGAAGCATATGCAGGCGGAGCTTTGGTTGTGGGTACAGGAAGATCTGATTTTCCTAATCAGGTGAATAATGTATTGGCTTTTCCTGGTATCTTTTTGGGTGCGATGAGGGCCAGAGCGCCAAGAATTAATTTAGCCATGAAATTTGCTGCAGCAGAGGCCATTGCAAGCGGCATTCAAAATGTCACAAGAGATCAGCTGATTCCACCTGTAATGGATGAATCCATAGCACATCGAGTGGCCGATGCAGTAAGCAATATTTGGATTAACCGTGCACATTAATTTTGCTTAAAAATTAATATTTTCCAACTCTTTTTCTTGAGAGAATGTCAGAGGTACTTTCAAGCGACTCAACCATAAAATTTAGGCTTGACAGTTTTGAAATATTAAAAAAATCTTTTCACGCCAATCAAAATCCATCATTAAAGGAAAGAAAGGATGGTCTTGTAAGATTAAAAAATAATATAATTAATTTTAAGAAGGAGATTCTTTCGGCATTCGAATTGGATTTTAAAAAACCTGCATTTGAGGTGGAGGCCTCCGAAATTCTAGTCTGTATAAGAGAAATAAATTTAACCCTCAAAAACATAAATTACTGGGCCCAGGACAAACCTATGGATACCGATATATTATTGGTAGGTACTCATAATTATATAAAATTTGAACCGAAGGGTGTGGTTTTGATTATTTCACCCTGGAATTACCCACTTCTGTTAGCAGTTTTACCTTTGATTTCTGCATATGCTGCTGGGAATAAAATTGTTCTCAAACCCTCTGAGTTTTCACCCAATGTTTCTCAAGTTATCCAAAAAATTATTGCACTCAGTTTTAAGGCTGAAGAAGTGGTTTGTTTTTTGGGTGGCGCTGACCTCGGAAGTGAGTTGGTGTCAATGCCATTCAATCACATTTTTTTTACGGGATCCAAAAAGGTGGCACGAAAAATTTTGAGTTTAACTGCCCACAATTTGACCCCGGTTACCCTGGAATTAGGAGGGAAAAGTCCGGCAATCGTGGATGTGAATTATGATATGGGATTAGCGGTCGAGAGAATTGCACATGCCAAAATATTAAATGCGGGTCAGACATGTATCGCACCTGATTTTGTATGGATCCACCGAAGTAAAGTGCAAGAATTTGTTGTGCTTTGGCAGCTCAAACTTAAAGAATGGTTCGGGAGCAATATGACAGATCACCCGAATTATTGTGGATTGATTCATGAAAATCATTTTAATAGAATTTTAGCAATCGTTGACGCAAGTATTTCTGAAGGTGCTGAACTTGCAGAAGAAATGGAGATAAATTCTAATTTTTTAAAGATTAAACCGACCTTGTTATTGAATTCTAAGTTAAATCATACCTCCATGCAGGATGAGATTTTTGGCCCACTCCTCCCAATTATTGCTTATGATGATTTGGAGTCAGAAATACATTTACTTCAATCGATGGATCGGCCGCTAAGCTTGTATATATTCAGTAACACTAAATCCCTGGTAAAAAATTTATTAAATAACCTCAGGTCGGGAGGGGTTACATGGAACAATTGTCTGGTGAATTTTTGCGCATCAAATTTACCGTTTGGAGGAGATCATCAAAGTGGAAAGGGCTTTACGCATGGTTATTATGGATTTTTAGAATTTTCCCACCAAAGAGCGATTGCTAAACAAGGAATTTTACCCTCAACACTTAAATTATTTTACCCGCCCTATACAACGCTTAAGAAAAAATTGTTGAATAGACTGATAAAATATTTTTCTTGATTTTTTTTAAATTCATGAACAAACCTATTTTTCTGATTTTGTTTTGTTTAGTTCTCGGGACAAGAATTATAGCACAAAACAAATCTTTAACGTTGAATGAAATTTTTCAAGAAAAAAAATTCAAGGAAGCTGAAATTCAAGGTTTAAAATTTTTGACGGACGGATTTTCTTATGCTCGTTTATGGAATAATAAAATTATCAGATTTAACATTGCAGATGGAGTTCCTTTGGATACAATTTTTAATGGAGATGAAATTTTGGATGCAAGAATTAAAGATAGGGTTTCAGATTGCATATTCTCTGACGATGAACAGAAGATAATATTGATTTGTGCTAAAGAACTAATTTACAGACATTCCTTTAAGTCTGAAGTATGGGTTTACGATTTAAATACAAAGAAAATTTCCAGAGTTAATCCAAAGTCAAAAATCAAATATCCATCATTTAATTCATCAGGAGACAAAGTCGCATTTGTTCTGGAAAACGATATTTATTATCAACACTTATCTACTGGAAATATAATAAGGGTAACGCATGATGGGCGCATTAATCAAATTATTAATGGATCCTCTGATTGGGTTTATGAAGAGGAATTTATGCTTACAAAAGCTTACGAGTGGTCTCCTAAAGGAGATCAAATTCTCTATTTAAAATTTGATGAGTCTAAGGTTGAGGAGTTTTCTACATTATTATACAAAGAAGATCTTTATCCTCGTGTCCAAACGTTTAAATATCCAAAAGTCGGTTGTCGAATTTCTCTGGTAACAGCTTGGAACTATCAGCTAAAAGGAAATAAAACCAATTCGTTAAATTTTAGTCATTTGATAAAGGGCGATTATTATTTACCGCGCATACAATGGTTACCCGACAATCAGAATGTTTGTCTTGCATTTTTGAACCGGGCTCAAAATCAAATTAGCTATTTGATTGGTAATGCTGGGAATGGCTCTTCTCGGTTATTGCTGAATAAGAAAAGCACTAATTATATTCTGCTTGGTGATCCGTTAGTATTTAGTCCGGATTTGCAGTATTTTTTATTCAGGGATAATTGCGATGGTTATCATCATTTATATAAGTATAATTTGGATGGTAAAGTAATAAGTCAATTGACTTCAGGTGTCAACGAAGTGACAAGTGTTTTATACACAAATTTTTTGTCAAGTGAAGTTTATTGTCAAAGATCTGAGAATTTGGGAATTGACAGAAAAATTTATAAAGTTAATTTGAATAATGCGGAATCTGAATGTCTGACCCCTAAGCCTGGATATCATGAAGCATTTATAGATAAGAAGGGTAGATATATATTGGTATCTAATTCCGAATTTAATAAGCCACCTGAATTTTGGGTATTGGATTCTCTTGGGGCTTTTGTTGCAAAGCTGGAAAGAAATGAAAAGTTACTCAACATCATGAAGGAATATAATCTTTCCATGGTAGAGCATCAAGTCATATCCAATAGAAATGGGGACTCACTTAATTCTATTATGATTAAACCATTGGATTTTTCTCCGAATAAAAAGTATCCCGTTTTAATGTATGTTTATGGAGCTCCAGGTAAACAGGAAGTGTTGAATAAGTGGAATTCGTTTAGGTATTATTGGTGGTTTCAATTTCTTGCACAGAATGGATATATTATCTTTTTAGTGGATAATCGGGGCACTCCGGGGCGAGGAGATTTGTTTTTGAAATTGACCCATCGACAACTAGGTAGGTTGGAATTGGAAGATCAGGTTGATGCAGCTTTGTTCTTGAGAACGAAAACCTATGTCGACACTGCCAGAATTGGTATCTTTGGCTGGAGTTATGGTGGGTTTATGTCTTCATTAGGTATTTTTAAATACGGTAATATTTTTCGAGCTGCTGTCGCAGGGGCTCCGGTTAGTAATTGGAGGTGGTATGATTGTGTTTATGCTGAAAGGTATATGGGTTCAGAAGTAGAAAATAAGCAGGCTTATTTGGATTGTTCACTGGTTAATTTAACCTATGGTTTAAAAGGATCTTTTTTATTGATTCATGGATTGGCAGATGACAACGTGCATTTTCAACATTCAGCTGAATTAATGAATTCTTTAATTATAAATAATAAGCAGTTTGATTCAGCTTTGTATCCAAACAGTAAACATTCTATAGCAAATGAAATGTCAGCTTATCATTTGTTTACCAAAATTACACAGTTTATTTATGAGAAAATTTAGTAATTATATTTTATTTATTTCTGTTTTAGGACTTTGTTTAGTTTTTACAACCTGTAAAACATCAAAGACTAAGATTGTAAACAGGCTTGAGCCTAATCCAGCAATTCTACTAGGAGTGTGGCAGCTTAAAGATGCCAGTATTTTTGAAAAGTGGGCACAAATAAGTGTTACTGACTACTTGGGTGTTTCATATGACATGTCTACCGGGATTGCGCAAATAAACAAGAGCATGAGAGTATATAAATCAGATGACAATTGGTTATTTTTTGAAGTAAAGACAAATGAGAATAATTATCGGGCTGTTCAATTTGTCTGGAGCCCTGATCCTTTGTGGCCTTTAAAGTTTATAAATGACAAGAATGATTTTCCAAATGTTGTAAAATATCGGATTACCGAAGATAGTTCTCTAATCGCACAGATCAGTACATTGCAGGGCGAGAAAATAAAAGAATTTATATTCCATAAAGTTGTGATGAAATGAAAAGCCCTGAAATAATAAATAGAAAAGCAACTCACCTATATCAGTTCATTCAGAGTTATGAGGCCGGAATTATGCTTAAAGGGACAGAGGTTAAGTCCATTCGTGATGGACGGGCCAATCTCAGCGATGCATATTGTATTTTTGAATCTGGTGAATTGTGGATTAAAAACCTCCACATTTCTGAATATGATGCGGGAGCGCATAACAATCATGAGCCGAAAAGAAGCAGAAAGCTTTTGTTGAATAAGCTTGAGTTAAGAAAACTGGAAAGGCGAGTTTCCGAAAAAGGCATGGCCATAGTTCCCTACAGAATATATTTTAATGAACGAGGAATTACAAAAGTAGAAATTGCCCTTGCAACAGGTAAGAAGTCTTTTGATAAGAGAGAGTCAATTAAAGAGAAAGACCAAAAAAGAGATATGGACAGGGCTATTAAAAGTTATTGAACCAATATCCAAATGTAATATAAGTGATCTGATTTTCTGACAACAACAAGTTCTTATTCTTCAAAGTATTCTCTGGCTCTTCTACTAAATGTTCTTTTTACGCCTGTTGCATCAAACGGGTTTTCCCCTTCATATTCATCATTAACTTTTCTGTATAACTCAAGTTCCCATTTTTCGTTTTTCCTTTCCCCATATGCATTGCAGTGAAGTAACCTGTAATTGCTGCCTCCAAGATCAGAATTGTAAAAAATGAATTTTACATTATTTTGTCCGGTCTTTTTAATTTTGTCATATTTCCAAATTTCATAAGGAAATGCTCCACTATCTTGATCTTCTTTAAATACTTCAATTGGTTTTCCATACCTTAGGTAAATTCTCGCACGGTCTGATTCAAATCCTCTTCCAAACCCTGATCGAAACATCTGATCCACTTTTCTTACTTCTTCCATATACATGGAATATGCATAATAGGCAGAATCTGCATAGTTTTCACGCCAATAACTATACAGATAGTTCCGCTTTTCTGCCAATCGGTTATTGTTGATTAAATAATCAATAAAGCCTTGTTCATTACTCGAAATAATCGGGTAAAGTGATTTTAAGGAAATGTATACACTGTCATCTGAGAGTTGACTAAAATATTGCTCATCCTTTTTTGAAGCATAGCTCAAATAGATTAACTTATCCCAAAAAGGATTGTATCGATCAAATTCAGCAGCACTTGAATCATAGATAAAATCATTCCTGTCTATTAAATAGACTTTTAAAAGATATTTGCCTGAAGGAATTTGACTAATGTCTCTTGTATTTAAAATGATATCTCGCTCTTTATGGTCTTTGCGGTAAATCCATTCATCCACTAATTTATTATTTGAGTTACTATCCAACTCGAATAATTTATATTTAATAAAATAATTTTCCCTTTTAATCTTATTGGTGTGATAACTTTCCAAATAAGTATATAAGACATTTTGATTCCTGTCTACAAATTGATAGGGTAGGGGTTCATAATAAAAGCCGTTTTTTGTATTCATCAAACTAGTGTCTTTTGTATTTCGACAAATTGAAAACAATTGAAGGTCTGATAATGCAACGCTAATTTGGTAATCAGGAACATCAACTGAGGATAAGAGGGTGATCTCTTGTGAAGAATTTTGAGCATCATAAATGGTGCTTTCCAATAAGTAGTTACCAGGAGGTAATGGCCACCTAATTACATGTATTAATGGTTTTCGTTGGTGATACCTTGGGCTTTCCAGATGCAATTTTTCAGCTTTAATGATCTGGGAACCTTTTTTTAAAAGTAGTGTCAGCCCTATGCTGTTATGAAAACTACTGTCAGAATAATATGTAGATTTTAGTCCTGTAGTGGGTAAATAATAGACTACTTCGGTATAATGAACACCATCTATATAAAAATTGTAATGTTGGACGTCCGCATTGATTCCAAATGCATTGTTTATATTCAATAACATTAACCAAAGACACAATTGAATTTTCATACTATTCCTTTACCATGGTAAACGAAAATAAAGTGCCTTTGATGGTAGCTTGCAGGGTTAAAGTATTGTTTTTTTCAATTTTTGCCTCAAATTCAATTCTTTCTGGTTGTAATTGAATGATCTTTTTTTTATTTAAGTCAAAAGGGGTCTGAAGTTCTGATCCCATGTAGTTAGTGGTTAGAACTTTGTCTTTAAATATGAAATATGCTCCATTTAGTGTTTCTGTTTTTTTTGAATTTCTGGCAGCATTGATAATATTCCATTTTCCATGGAGAAAATCAACGGATAAACTTGGCTCAGTTTTACATCGACAGAAAAAGAATGTAATGAAACAAAAAATGGCAATCCGGCCCATATTCCTATAATGATTATCAAAGATATTACTATTTTGGCTTAAATAGAATTCTTAAGTTATGAACCTCATGAAATCCATATTAATTACAGGTATAAGTACCGGTATTGGGCATTACCTGGCTCACCAGTTGTGTCCATATTTTAAAGTTTTTGGAACGGTTCGTACAGATATCGATAAATCCAGACTGGAAGCGGAGGGCGCCAATTTTGAAATCATCATCATGGACATTTCAGATCCCGATTCTATTGCATCAGCATTCGTAGAATTAGGACTAATACTTCAAGGTAAAAAGTTATATGGTCTGATCAATAACTCTGGTATTGCAATTCCTGGTCCGCTGCCATATCTTTCAATGAGTAAATTTGAATACCAATTGAATGTCAATGTAATTGGTCAATTGAGAGTAATCCAAAAAGCCTTTCCGTTTTTGTTAAATTCCGCATCCGAGGGATCCAGAATAATTAACATAAGCTCTGTTTCCGGAATGATAGGAGCCCCATTTTTAGGTGCTTATGTGGCATCAAAATTTGCATTAGAGGGAATGTCTGATAGTCTGAGAAGAGAATGTGCCCTTCTTGGCATAAAGGTTATTATAATTGAGCCCGGGCCCATTAAAACACTGATTTGGCAAAAAAATCTTGGAATTGCAGATTCATTCAAACATACTCCATTCTACAAATACATGGAAAAGGCCGATGAACTCATAAAAGCCACTGAAGAAAATGCACTACCTTTGTCGGCTATTAAAAAACCAATTTTAAATGCACTTCAATCAAATAGACCCAGGAACAGATATGTTGTGCATAAAAAGCCATTGTTCGTTAGGCTTGCGGCATATTTTTTGCCATCCAAGTATTTGGACTATATGGTGTTAAATAACTTAAAATCAGGTAAGCATAAAATTCGACCCGTGTAATGACAAAAATCTCCATTTTTTTAAAATTGTTTTTTTGGGCAATAGCCTCTTATTTATTCTGTACCGATAATGCATTCAGTCAAACTTATAGTTTGAAGGATTCCTTAAGGGGGGCTTTACGAACAGAAAGAGATTATAATGTCCTCCATTATAATTTGGATATTAAACTCGACCCGAAAGATAAATTCATCAGCGGAAGTAATGAAATTACTTTTATAAGCAGATCTGCCCTGAAGGAGATCCAAGTTGATTTATTCGAGAATATGAAGATAAATAAAATCACCCTTGGAAAAAAGTCATTAAAATTCAGAAGAGTTTTTGATGCTGTTTTTATTGAGTGTCCATTGAGTCCTGAGGAAAACGCCAAGATTAAGATAGATTTTGAAGGTCATCCATTAGTGGCAAAAAATGCACCTTGGGATGGTGGATTTGTTTGGAAAAACGACAGTGTAGGGAACCCATGGATTGGAGTTGCTTGTGAGGGGATAGGGGCAAGTCTTTGGTGGCCTAATAAAGATCATCTTTCAGATGAACCTGAGAGTATGGATATTTGGATAACAGTGCCAAAGGATCTCGTTGCTGTTTCTAATGGAAGACTTATTGGTACTGAAAAGTCTGGAAAAAAGGATGTGAAATACCATTGGCAGGTTGGATACCCGATCAATAATTATAATGTGACTTTGTATGTTGGAGATTATGTAAATTTTAAAGAAGAATTTACGACAATTTCAAAGGAAAAATTGCTCTTAAATTACTTTGTACTTCGCCCAAATCTAGAAAAAGCTAAAGAGCATTTTAAGCAAACACAAAAAGTACTGGAATCTTTTGAGCATTATCTTGGACCCTACCCATTTATAAAGGATGGATATGCACTTGTAGAATCTCCATATTTAGGTATGGAGCACCAAAGTGCCATAGCATATGGCAATAAATTTACAATGGGGTATTTGGGAGGAAGAATTCCTGGAGAGTTTCCAGTGGATTATATCATACTTCATGAAAGTGCCCATGAATATTGGGGCAACAGTGTGTCTTGTACAGATCATGCAGAAATGTGGATTCATGAAGGTTTTGCTACCTATATGGAGAATCTATATATAGAATACTTGTATGGCAAGGAAGCCGCACTGAGATATCTTGAATCCAATAAAAAGGCAATTAAAAATGACAAGCCTTTACTCGGGCCGAAATCGGTTAATTACACAGATAATCCAAGGGATATATATTCAAAAGGAGCTTGGGTACTCCAGTCATTACGTTATGCTATTGGCAACGACAGTATCTGGTTTGACATATTCAGGACCTTCTACAATCAACACAAATATGGTTTCGCAGAAACCAAGGATTTCGTTGATTTGGTGAACGTTAAAACCCAAAAGGATTTTACTCCCTTTTTAAGGCAATATTTAAAGTATAAGGAATTGCCGAAATTGGTATATTCTGTTAGCGTAAGGGATAATTATACTCAAATCAAATACAAACTGGACTGCTTGGAAAGAGAGTTTTATGTACCAATTGAATTCAGTTTGGATGGAAAGAAAATCAAACTGGAGCCTAAAAACGAATGGAAGTACATAGAGTTTAATAGAATCTTCAAAGAGGTTAAACCGGTAACCAAAGAAATATTGTTGGATGTTGAAAAGGTATAACTGTAAACCATTGTTATAAGGTTCAACAACTATCTCCGTGAAATACTTTAGCAAGCCTGAACTGAAGTCAAACTGTCCTGGCTCTAGGTATTAGAACCGAAAATGAAATTATTTTGAAATGTTAGCCTCTTTGATTCTGGCTTTCTTACCGGATAATCCCCGGATGTAGAATAACTTAGCCCTTCTTACATGGCCTTTCTTCACAACCTTTATTTCCACTATGTTTAGAGAAGAAAATGGAAAAATACGTTCAACACCAACACCATTTGAAACTTTACGCACTGTGAAGGACTTGTTTTTTCCTTCTCCACGAATGTTGATTACATCACCCCTGAAATCCTGGATTCTCTCTTTGTTACCTTCAATAATTTTGTAACTAATTACTATGGTGTCTCCGGATTCAAAACTGGGAATACGGCTTACGTCAAGTAATTGATCTTCAACATATTTTATCAAATCCATGGCTGCTAATTTTAACTCTTCGAAAAAGAGTTGCAAAGGTAATTAAAAAGAGATAATAATGGTAAGAAATCTTCAGAAAATGTAAAGATTTTAGCCAATTTTAGAGTAAAGATTTAAATAATTAGGCCGGGTAATTTGATGGCTGATAAAAGAGGGTGTTTTCCCAAAGTCTAAAAAAATAATTATATATATTATAAATCATATATATAAAATATTAAATAATAATATCTTAATCTAAAAATTACCTTACCACAGTGGCGAAACCCTTAAGGTACACGATCTTGCCTCTGGGTTCTTTGTATTGGATAACATACACATAAACTCCTGGTGGAACAAAATCTCCTGAACCATTTACCCGCCCATTCCAGCCTGTTAAAGGATCGCTAGAATTAAAAAGTTGGGAACCCCATCGGTCCCAAATACTCATTTGAAAGTCTTGAAGTCCTTCTATATAACCAACGCCTACGAACTCCTCGTTTTTACCATCTCCGTTCGGGGTAAAAGCATTGGGCAGAAAGTAAGTCACCTTCGGCTCCACATCAATAAAAATGGTTAGTGTGTCTGTACAACCATTAGGCCTGGATACAATTTGACTGATTTTTTGTACACCGGTATCCTTAAAGGTATATTGTGCATTTCGGTCAAATAAAATAAATCGATCGTTAATCAGATATTTTAAAAATTCGGCACTTTTGGACTGATCTGTAAGATTGACTTGTTTTTGGAAAGTACTCAAACTTTTGGGGTTATAATCAAATCCTGCAACTGGACTTTCTATTACGTTGATCCAATTTGGGTAGGATGCCATAGTGTAACATCCTATTGGCGACGTGATTTCCAGTTTTATAGAATATATACCAGGGTCTTTAAAAGTATGACTAGGAGATATTTCCTTGCTGGTTTTACCATCTCCAAAGTCCCATAGTATATCATAACTTTCATCAATAGGAACCGACAAATTTTCAAAAAAAACAGATAGAGGGTTACATCCTGTAAAAGTATTTGGGTTGATTATCAGCAGAGGAGGTACTGGATAGTAAGAAAAATCTTTGATGATCGAATCTTTACAGCCACTAATATCCCTTACTACTAATTTGGTGGCTTTAATCCCGGGAGTATTAAAGATATAATCGTGATTCTGAAGAAAAACTGATTTATTTTGCTCTAAAGTCCAGATCCAATCAGTCATTTGGCCGGAGCCGGTGGTAGATAGATCTGTAAATCTTACAGCCCCGGCAATACATGTATCGTAATTATATGTAAAGTCCGCATGAATATCTGGTAGGATATTAATGGTAATGTCCGCAGAATCTGTACAATCCAAAGCGCCCTTATTCAAAATGAGTTTGCCACTATAACTTCCAAGTCCAGGGAAGGTAACAGATGCATTTTTTGTATTAAAGACTTGGGTTTGTCCATTAATTAAAAATTCCCAATCATAGGTTTTAATGTTGGATTCGATGGTACTTTGATTGATCAAATTTACAGTTAAATCCCCACAGGAATTCAGGATGTAACGATCATTAGTTTGAACTGAATCGGATTGCATTCTCGCATTAAGAGTATTTTCACAGGTTATTACGTTAAACTGAAAATCTCTTCTTACTGTACTCAAAAGAACTCCATTCCTGTATTCTTTAATGCAAACCCCGACCACAAATTGGCCTAAAGTGTTAGGTGTACCTGTGATGAGTCCGGTCAAGGGATCTATACTTACCTGAGGGTTTCCACCAAGTGGATTCAATGCTGTAAAAAATGGAGCTCTGAATTGCACCAATGTGAATGGAGGAGGGCAGGCATTTGGATTTGGTGTCACCCCATCACAATCTTCGGGTCTTCCGCCAGGTCTTCCTTCAGCTGAACCTTGTTTGCCTCCTGCCGAACTAGGCGCACAAAATTCATAAGTTATAATATCTCCTTCCTGATCAATAGCGGAATGATCATAATTTAGTGGTCTCCCTTCACAAATTATAATGGGGGGGAAACTTTTGAATCTAGGGCTATTGTTACAAATTTTTTGAGCTTCAGGACTTATGTCAATGGTATACGCGGCTCCCTGATCCCCTGGGTTGATAATGTTTGAAATGGTTTCGTTCCTGCAACATCTTTGGTAGGCAATCGTATAGGTATTTTGAATAATTGGTAAAGTTGCTGTAAACTCATATATACCTTCTTCCACACAAACAGAGGGTGGCGTAATAATACATGGATTTTCTGACGCCAATCTTCTGGAAGAAATCAAAGGAACAGAATAGGAATTTACAAATCTGAAATTACTATTAGACAATTTTTCATAAATACCTAGCTTGGCTGGATCATCCAGTATGGCACCCTGACTGATGCAATCCCTGTAAATTTTCAAGGTAAACTCGTAGGTTGCAGTATTATTGGCTAAATTGACACTAAGACAAGAATAATAGATCTCACCGCCAATAATGTGTTTTGCACACAACGCACCAAAATTTAAGAAAAGGATTGCAAAAATCAGATAAGATCTACCCATGGAGAATTTGTAATGCATTGA
This sequence comes from Candidatus Vicinibacter proximus, assembly GCA_016713905.1. Taxonomy (NCBI): domain Bacteria; kingdom Pseudomonadati; phylum Bacteroidota; class Saprospiria; order Saprospirales; family Saprospiraceae; genus Candidatus Vicinibacter; species Candidatus Vicinibacter proximus. The sequence goes on along the minus strand of JADJOE010000003.1, from coordinate 1,368,216 downwards.
TAACGAAAAAAAACTCCTTTTGATTAAGTAAAAATATCTTTTTTTTGCAAAATGGTAAACTCTATATTCAGCGGTCCATTTGATAGTGAGAATGAAATCGCCCAAATTGTGGAAATTCTTAACAAAGGGGGGCTGGTAATCTTGCCAACAGATACGGTTTGGGGAATTTCCTGTGTGCACGATAATAAAGATGCTTTAGAACGATTGATTAGTCTAAAAGGAAGACCTGATACCGAAGGATTTATTCTATTGGTGGATTCTATTGAAATGTTGAAAAAGTATTCACCACGGATTCATCCAAGAGTAGAAACTCTCCTGCAATACCATAAACAACCACTAACCCTTATTTCATCTGCGGGTCCTGATGTTCATCATTTGGTAACTGCTTCTGACGGAACTGTGGCCATTAGAGTATGCACTGATCCATATTGTTTGGAAATAATATCAAGGCTGGGGAAGCCAATTGTTTCGACTACAGTAAACAAAATAGGTCAAAATGTCCCTGCTTCATTCCACCAATTGGATTCATTTTGGATAGAGAATTCAGACTTTGTTTCCTATCATAGGAGAGGGGAACAAATTAAAAATGTTCCTAGCGTTATGGCAAAATTTGATGAATCAGGAGAATTGGAATTTATCAGATAAAATCAATCTGCTGAAATTTCCATTTTCGCTTTTTCAAATACCGGATCACTTAATAGTTGGAGTCTTTGCATCGCTTGTGTACCAAACATTAACTCGGCTAAAATGAATTTACAATGCTCCTTAATTTGATTTGTATTCAATGAATTTATTGCAGGCTTAATATGATTTGCAAGATAGCCATCTATCTTTTGATTCACTTCATTGTTTGAAATATTTTCTACTTTTCCACCAATGGCAATTTTTAGTTCCTGGTAGTGCGAAAGAATTATTTTTCTTAGCAATAAATCCATGTCATCTGATAATTCCAGATTGGTGTTTTCATTTTCAAAATTATAATCTGGGTTCAAGCCATTTGCTGAAACATATTTGTAAGTTGATCTTCCAAAACTGTCAATAAGTGGACTAAAAGGACTAAGCCAATTGGTGATGGAATCCTTATTGTAAGTATGATAAGGTCTTTGAATACAACGTCCAGAAGGAAATAGAATTCTGGAAGTTGCCAAAAGAATTTGTGACCCATCTGCGAGGTTAAATGGCTCGAGTACGGTGGCTTTTCCAAAGCTAGGATAGCCCATCAATTTTGCAAGCTTTAATTCTTGCATTGAACCTGCAATGACTTCAGCCGAAGATGCAGTATGTTCATTGATCAAAATAATAATTTTATCCAGCTTAAAAAAAGGCTTCCCTAATGAATTAAAAGATTTTTTTTGACCAGATCTGTTTATAGTCGAAAAAAGTTCAACATTTCGAATTGGGACCAATTGATTTAATATGTCTGCTGCAATATTCAATAATCCACCGGAATTGTCTCTGAGATCAAATATTAACCTTTTCCTGCCTTGATTAAAAGTATACTGTTCGATTTGATCCATAAATTCTCTGTACGATCGCTCCCCAATAGAATTTAATCTCAGATAGAATATATTTTGATCAATTGGAAAAACAGGGCCGAGTGTACTGTTTTCTAAGTTTTCCTTTTTGATTTTTTTTACAAAGACGTCCTCACTAGCTTGTTTTTTCCATTTAATTTCGACTTCAAAAGAATTTGATTTAGTTAAATTTTCAGGTTTGAAATCTAAATCATCGCTTTGGATTCCATTGATGGATAAAATTTCATCCCCGGGTTCAAGACCTGCAATATCCGCAGGACTGTTTTTAACCACATTATTTGCCAACCAAGATTTTTCGAATTCAAAAAAAGTTAATCCAACGCCATGAAAACCTCCATCCAAATCATCCAAATATTCCTGAACCTGGTCCGCTGGAATGTATTCTGAATAGGGATCAAGAGCCAAACACAATTGTTGGATCATATAATCTGAAGCCTCATTAATTCTTAAACTGTCCACATACCTTGAATCAAGATAAGACAATACATCAGTTAGTTTTTGATTCGCGGAATAATGAATTGAATTGGAATCTTTGGTAGCTTTATTTTTTTGCTCCGGCAGTTTTAATTTATAACCACCATACATACCGATAACAGCACAAATTGCTAGGAGCAAAGGTTGATATTTAAAATAGGGAATATCTGATTTTTCCATACTAATAATAAGTATAGCGCCTTACTTGGGCTACATATTTGGCAAGTCTTACCACTTGGCAGGTATATCCATATTCATTATCATACCAGGCATAAATGGTTACTGTTTTCCCATCGTTGCTCAAAATGGTGGAAGGAGCATCAATTACGGAGGCAACAGTTGATCCTACTGCATTACTAGATACATATTCGTTCGAATTGGAATACTGAAGTTGTTCAACCAATTCTCCAACCAATGTTGCTTTTCTGAGTGTAGACAAAATTTCTTCCAGATTGGTCTCCTTGTCTAGACTTAAATTAAGTATGGCAAGTGACACATTCGGTACTGGGACTCTAACCGCATTTCCGGTTAATTTTCCTTTTAGATGAGGAAGGACTTTTGCAACTGCAGATGCTGCTCCGGTACTTGTTATGACCATATTTATTGGCGCACCTCGGCCTCTTCTTGGTTTTTTATGGAAATTGTCCAATAGATTTTGATCGCTGGTATATGCATGAACTGTTTCTATATGTCCCTTCGTTATTCCATAATTATGGTCCATAACTTGAATAATGGGTACAATGGCATTTGTGGTACAGGAAGCGGCACAAAAAATATTTTCCTTTTGAGGATCTACAATATCTTGATTGACGCCAACTACAATATTTGGAATATCCTTGCCCGGAGCGGTGAGTATAACTTGTGCGATTCCAGGTCTAAGGTGTGCGCTTAGTTTCTCTTTCGTATCCCACATTCCTGTGTTGTCAATCAATAATGCATTTTTAATACCATAATCTTCATAATTGATTTCTGAAGGTTCATTTGCAAAGATCATGTGTATAATGTTACCGTTAATTTTAACCAACGACTCCTCATGAAAAATCTCAATAGTTCCGGGAAAATTTCCATGTATGGAATCTGTTTCAAGAAGGGACATTCTTTTGAAAATTTCCTCCTTCCGTTCTTTCATACTTGGTCGTATCACAATTGCTTTAAGTAAAAGCTGTTCCCCTCGACCGGTCGAACTGATTAACCTTCTAGCCACCAATCGACCAATCCTGCCGAAACCATAAAGCACAACATCCCTATGCGGATCCTTGTCTTTTTCAGCACCAATCCCCTTCGAAAGTTTATTTCGGATAAAATCTTCCAACTTATGATTTTCATTTTTATCTGTTTCCCATTCAGCGGCTAATCTGCCAATATCTATTTTAGATGGATTTAAATCCGGGATATGTGAAATTACTTTAACTATAGAAAGGGTTAAATCTACCGTAATGGGTTTGTCGATATAATTTTTTGAAAAAAGATGAATATTGATGATTTCAGATGGTCTAATGTCAAAAAGATCCCTTCTGAAGAGTACAATTTCAATGGAACGGTCAAAACGGAGTTCACCTACTAGTTTGCTGAGTTCTAAAGCTTGTTTTTCTTTTTCACGCCATTCCTGAAGAGCGGATTGATGGTCCAGCGGATTTGCATTCATTTTAAAAATTTTTGCAAAGTTGACAAAAAGAATTCAGGCAAAGGCAAAATCCTTCAAAATATGTCAAAAACAATTTAAAGAAATCGCTCTTAAAATTATAACGAATGGGATCAAATTATGAGCTATAAACCTAGGCCGTATCCTTAGCTACCTAAATATTGTTTTAACAATTTACTCCTTGTAGTGGAGCGTAACTTGTTGATGGCCTTATCTTTAATCTGTCTAACTCTTTCACGGGTTAATCCAAATTTGTCACCGATATCTTCCAATGATTCCGGATGCTCTACACCGATACCAAAATACAATTTGATTACATCAGCTTGTCTGTCTGTCAAAGTGCCAAGAGCACGTTCTATTTCTTTTCTAAGTGAATCCTTATATTCTAGTACAGAATCTGTGGCAGGTGTGCTGTCATTTTCTAAAACATCCAGCAATGAATTGTCTTCTCCTTCCACAAATGGGGCATCCATGGAAACGTGTCGTGCTGCAACACCTAAGGTTGTCTCAACCTCTTCTGTAGGAATCTCAAGGACTGTTGCCAATTCTTCGGCAGAAGGTTCCCGCTCAAACTCTTGTTCCAATTCAGAAAATGCCCTGTTAATTTTATTCAACGATCCAACCTTATTCAAAGGAAGTCTTACAATACGGCTTTGTTCAGCAAGCGCCTGCAGGATGGATTGACGTATCCACCACACAGCATAGGAAATAAACTTAAATCCTCTGGTTTCATCAAAACGTTGGGCAGCCTTAATAAGTCCCAGATTTCCTTCATTGATCAAATCGGATAGGGATAAACCTTGGTTTTGGTATTGCTTTGCTACTGAAACTACAAACCTCAAATTTGCTTTTGTCAACTTTTCCAGAGAAATTTGATCACCTTGTTTGATTTGTTTGGCCAATTCAACCTCTTCCTCAGGAGTCAGCAGGTCAACTTTTCCTATTTCTTGTAAATATTTTTCAAGAGATTGACTCTCCCGATTAGTAATTGATTTGGTGATTTTTAATTGCCGCATGGGTAGTTGTAAGCTTCTAAGTTATTGATAAACAATTAATTAAATTAATTGTTATCATTTTTCAATTGAAATAAGTCACGAAATTACACCGAATTAGTCATTTTGAGACCATACTGATAAATGAAATCTCAATAAAAAAAGTTCATAAAAACATAAAAAAATAAATAAACCATTTAATATTGCCCGAAATACATCAATCCCACCAATAAAAAATAAACATGGCAAGAGTTCAATTTCAGACAGAATTTATGTTCAAGGCCTCTCCATCGATTATTTATCTTTTTGTAACACAACCAACTACCATCATTCGTTGGTTTTGTGATAAGGTGGATAATGTGGGAGACCATTATACTTTTTCATGGGATGGTGACACAGAAGAGGCAACTCTGATTGTGGACATCGAAGACGAAATGGTTAAGTATCAGTGGGTAGATCGGGAGGAAGAGTTTCTTCAATTCAGAATTTACAAAACGGACATTACCAATGAAACCATATTGGAGATTACGGATTTCTGCGATGACGATGAAGTCCAGGAACAAAAAGACATATGGGAGGTTTATATTAAGAAGTTTAAAACGTTCTGTGGAGGATGATGTGATCAATTGTTCCTAATCCTGGGTCAATCGTTATCCTTTTTTAAAACATAACTGTTGCACTAAAATTTGATGCCCATGGAAGAATCAGTTAAACCTCCGGAAAGTAAGAAGTACAAATTTAAAGAGTTAAAGGTTTATTCCTCAACTGAGTGGCTTGCGGACAATAAGAAGAAGTATCGACAGGTATTCGATAGGTTTGATGTCACTTATATTTATGCAGAATTATCCTTTTACAATAAGTGGTTTGATAGGGATTTCTGGGAAGCCAATTTTGAGTTAAGGTGTTTCTGCCTGATTAAATCAAAAAAAGAAGTTTGTAATCTAAGTTTTAAACGAAACATTTCTAAATATGATCATCTGGTCTATATAAGAGAGGGTTGGGGCAATAAAAAGGAAGGTTCGTTTTGGAAAAAAGGTACTTATTATTGGGAAGCCTGGGTAGATGGAGAAAAAATCGCCACCAAGTATTTTTATGTAGAAGATCCGGGGATGGCTCATGATGTAGAAGGAAACCCTTATGTAGAGCTACAAAGTCTTCGGTTGTACGAGGGGCCTTTTGACGATATTCCGGAAAATGAACGTACTTATTTCACTTCTTTCAATGGAGAAGAAACTCGTTACATTTATGCAGAGTTAATTTTAAATAATAAATGCACTCAGGCAAATTGGCAGTGTGAGGTTTTTATCAAATTTCATAATGAGGCCAGAGAGCTCAAAGGCCAGTTGGTAAGATTGGTACCGGTCCGTAGAGAAGAAGATAAAATCTTTATTACTGCTGGATGGGGAAGTAATGTCAAAGGCTCCTGGTGGGATGGTATCTACACAGTAGAGATTGTTTTCATGGAGGAGTTATTAGGCATGATGTCCTTTGAAATTCAGGACGAATTTGTTGAGGGTGTTCCAATGATTACTTTGCCGCATTCTGCGGAGCCAATCTTACTACCGGATTTGGAGAGTGATTATAAGAATTTTGAAGAGGTTTTGGCAGAGTTGGATAAAATGGTTGGATTACAAGAGGTGAAGAAAAAAGTAAGAGAGCATGCACAATACATACAATTTCTAAAATTAAGAAAAGAGAAGGGTATCGCGGAAAAAGACCAGATCGTTCTCCATACAGTTTTTTTTGGTAACCCTGGTACTGGTAAAACTACCGTAGCAAAAATGATGGGGCAGCTCTATAAAAAGATGGGCGTTTTGAGTAAAGGCCATGTTTATGAAGCAGATAGAGCCGAACTTGTTGGAGAGTACATTGGTCAGACAGCCCCAAAGGTTAAAGAGGTGATTGAAAAAGCCAGAGGAGGGGTTTTATTTATTGATGAGGCATATGCCTTGGCAAGGACTAACGATGATTCAAAGGACTTTGGTAGAGAAGTTATTGAAATTTTGGTCAAGGAAATGTCAAATGGTCCGGGAGATCTTGCTGTGATCATGGCTGGATATCCGAAAGAAATGCGTTATTTTTTAGATTCTAACCCGGGGTTAAAAAGTAGAATTAAACTGTACTATGAATTTCCGGATTATCTGCCACAGGAGTTATATCAGATTGCAGAATATGCTGCAAAGGAAAAAGCCTTGATATTTTTACCTGAAGCTTTAGAGGCTTTGCATCATTTGATTTTAAATGCCTACCGAGATCGCGACAATACTTTTGGTAACGCCAGATTTGTATTTGATTTGGTGGATAAAGCCAAAGTTAACCTTGGGATTCGAATTATTTCAGCTGGAGAAACAGATAACATCGAAGTAAGCAGTTTAAGTGAGGTGAGTCTTGAGGATGTAAATGGTATCCAAATTGAACCACATAAACAAAGACCTAAAATACCGGTCGATTCCAAATTATTGGAAGAAGCTTTGGCAGAATTGAATTCATTAATTGGAATATCTCAGGTAAAAAAAGACATCTATGATTTAGTACAAATTGTTCAATACCTTCAAAGGGCAGGCAAGGAAGTGCTTAATCAATTTTTTTTACACACTGTTTTTCTTGGCAATCCTGGAACTGGAAAATCAACCGTCGCACGAATTCTTGCTAAAATTTTCAAGGCTTTAGGAATTTTAGAAAGAGGCCATATGGTTGAAACCGACAGGCAAGGTTTAGTTGCAGGGTACATCGGGCAATCAGCGATAAAAACTGCTGAAAAAGTGGAAGAGGCGATAGGTGGTGTTCTATTCATTGATGAAGCATATTCTTTGACTCAAAACACTTCGGGGCAGGGAGATTATGGTGGTGAGGTCATCCAGACTTTATTGAAAAGAATGGAAGATCAGCGTGGGTTGTTTTTTGTCTTTGTTGCAGGTTATACGGAGCCAATGGAGCTTTTTCTAAAATCAAACCCTGGATTAAATAGCCGATTTGACAGAATTCTGAAGTTCGAGGACTATAATCCTCAAGAGCTGATGGACATTTCAATAAAAATGTTTGCAGATCAAAATTTTACTCTTCATCATCTGGCCCAGGGACAGTTGTTGAATTATTTGGAATACATCTATGCAACTAAGGATAAGTATTTTGGCAATGCCCGTACAATTAGAACCATTGTACAGGAGATCATTCGATATCAAAACATCCGATTATCTCAAATGTCCACAACAGAATGGGAGGGTGTGGATAGAAACATGATATTGTTGGAAGATTTAAAAGACATTCACCCTGAAAATGACCGAAGAAAAGCTTTTGATAAACCAAGGTTGGGATTTAGAAAAACTTAATATTCCCTTAATATTGGGTTAAATAATTTTGCTCTGAAATTGTCATTCAGGCAATTTTATTAAAGTGTTGAAATGAAATACAGATTGCTCTGCACAATCTTATTGTGCACTCTATGGGGCTATTCCTATGCCCAAATGATGGACACCACTGCAAAACCAGTTTTAAAGCATAGTCCAAAATGGTTTGAATCTATTCAGTTACGAGGCTATGCTCAGGTCAGATACAATCGGCTATTAGAGACGAATCCAGATCTTAAATGCGAACAATGTGATAAATCCTGGGGAGACAAGGGCGGTTTTTTTATACGTCGTATGCGTTTAATCTTTTATGGACAGATACACAAGCAAGTTTATTTCTATGTGCAGCCAGATTTGGCGAGTAGCGTCAGTACAACAAGCCTACATTTCGCACAAATACGTGATGCATACTTTGATGTTGGCGTGGATAAGGAAAATGAATTCAGATTTAGGATTGGACAAAGTAAAGTCCCTTTTGGGTTTGAGAATATGCAGTCCAGTCAAAATCGCCTACCTCTTGATAGAGCCGATGCATTAAATAGTGCTGTTTCCAATGAGCGAGATCTAGGGGTGTTTTTTTATTGGGCTCCTAAAAAACAGCGTGAATTGTTTTCATCCTTGGTTAAAGATGGCTTAAAGGGATCAGGAGATTATGGGGTATTTGGTTTTGGTGCTTATAATGGACAAACTGCCAACAAACCGGAGTTGAATGACGAACCTCATATTGCAGCAAGGGTAAGTTACCCTTTCAAATTTAAGGGACAAATTATTGAACCCTCCATTCAGGCATACTCTGGAAAATTTGTAATCCCATCAGACCAACTTTCCAATGGGGTTAAACGAAACAAGGATTTGTCCTATCTTGATCAAAGGATAGCGGGAACTTTGGTTTTGTATTCGAAACCAATAGGGATTCTTGCGGAATACAATTTTGGTAAAGGTCCTGAGTTTAACAAAGAAACAGATTCCATTGAAGTGCATTCGCTTCAAGGAGGTTTCGTTACCTTGAATTACATGCTTAAAAGTAAAACTCAACTAATTATTCCTTTCCTTAGATATCAATATTATGATGGAGGTAAGAAACACGAAAAAGATGCAAGATCTTATGAAGTAAATGACTTGGAATTTGGAGTTGAATGGCAGCCGTTTAAAAATTTCGAACTTGTAGCTATGTATACGATTTCAAAAAGAAGGTTCGAGGATTTTTCATTACAAGATAATTATCAGAAAGGAAATTTGCTGAGATTGCAGGCGCAAGTGAATTTTTAAGTGTTTAAAAGCACAAGTCCATTCCGTTTTTTATTTCGGCATATTGAATGTAAATTTGTGCTTTTAAAATATATAATATGCATCATCTCAGTGAACAAGAGATTATTCGGCGACAATATTTAGAAGAAATTCAGGCAATGGGCATAAACCCATATCCTGCGGAAGCTTATGACATAAATACAACAGCCAAAGAAATTAAGGAGGAATTTGAATCAAGGCCAAATGATTTTTCCAACATAAGTATCGCCGGAAGATTGATGATGAAAAGAGTTATGGGCAAAGCCTCTTTCGCTGAAATTCAGGATAGCACGGGCAAGATTCAGGCTTACATCAATAGGGATCTAATTTGTCCCGGAGAAAACAAGGATCAGTATAATATTCTCTTTAAAAAATTGTGCGACATAGGTGATTTTGTGGGCGTTAAAGGTTATGTTTTTAAAACACAAACCGGAGAGATAAGTATTCATGTATCAGAGTTTTATTTTTTGGCAAAATCTTTACATCCCTTACCAATTGTCAAAGTGGATGCAGAAGGAAAAGTTCATGATGCATTTTTGGACCCGGAAGCAAGATATCGAAAGCGGTATGTAGACCTCATTGTAAATCCGCATGTAAAAGAAATTTTTATCAAACGATCCAGGATCATTGCAAGAATGAGGCATTATTTTGATGAACGTGGATGGCTGGAAGTAGAAACACCTGTTTTACAAAGGATCCATGGAGGGGCTGCAGCAAGACCATTTAAGACGCATCACAATGCTTTGGACCTTCCGCTTTATTTAAGGATAGCCAACGAATTATATTTGAAAAGGTTAATTGTTGGTGGGTTCGATGGAGTCTATGAATTTGGTAAAATGTTCCGAAACGAAGGGATGGACCGAACGCATAATCCTGAATTCACCTCCATGGAAATTTATGTAGCATACAAGGATTACCTCTGGATGATGGAAATGGTAGAGCAAATGCTGGACAAAGTAGTATCTGAAGTTAATGGAACTACTGAGGTAATAGTGGGAGGAAAAGAAATCAGTTTCAAAAAGCCATATCGAAGGATTTCAATGTATGATGCAATTCAAGAATATGCAGGAGTAGATGTTCAACATATGTCTGAATCAGATCTACTTACCTTTTGTAAAAGCAGACATATTGAGGTAGATGGGACTATGGGTAAAGGTAAATTGATTGATTCAATATTTGGGGATCTGGTTGAGCACCATCTTATTCAACCTACTTATATAACGGACTATCCAATTGAAATGACTCCTCTGGCTAAAAAGCACCGGGACAAAGAAGGTTTAGTAGAAAGATTTGAGCTTTATGTCAATGGAAAAGAAATTGCCAATGCTTACTCCGAATTGAATGACCCAATTGATCAAAGAATGAGATTTGAAGATCAGTTATCCCTTTCTGATCGTGGAGACGAAGAGGCCATGGCGATGGATGAAGAATTTTTACAAGCACTAGAATATGGTATGCCTCCGACCTCCGGTCTTGGAATCGGAATTGATAGGCTAACCATGATGCTCACGGGTCAGGAGGCCATACAGGAAGTTTTGCTTTTTCCTCAAATGAAACCTGAAAAAGGCCTATAAAACGAGGAGTAGTTAAGCGTTTTACAGCCTTTTTGTTAGAAATGCAAATACCATTGATTCGAGGAAATACTTTGTACCTCATTTTACACTGCTGAATTGTGTGTAAAATTCAAGTGGGTTCTAAAACGCTATTTATCTTTTATTAGAGGATTATTTTTATTAAAGATCGCTAAAGCGGATACTACAGCCCATGTTCCTTCCAATAAGATAAACGGTATAGAATTAATAAGATAGGAGGATAAGCAAGCCAATAATGCCCCAAACAAATTCAGAAATAGATAATATTTATCCGTTGTTTTAAGTTTGCCGTAGAGGTTCAAAAAATAAGCCAATAGAATTTGAAAAACACCCAATGTGCCGAGCAAATCTGAGGGAGAGAGTAAGTTAAAACTCATGTATAATTAGTTTTTTTTATCCTTTGGATTAAATAATGGATGAAAGCTATAGGTCTTTATGAACATTATCAAACTTCATTTCTCCTGAATTAAAGAGTTCTTGAAATTTTTCATAACTCAATTGCCATTGATTCACCTCTTGTTCAAAATTAAGAGAGCCTGGTATGCAACGATATGTTTTAATGAATTCAAAACCTATTTTAGCTAATGTTTTATTGGGCGCCGGATTTAATGAATATGGTTCGCAAATTAAATTTGTTAATTTGAGGTTTTTGAAAAAGTAAGGTAAGCTAAGTTTAACAAAAATACGCCCAAAACCAGACTTCCTATACTCCTGATTCCATAAGTGCAAATGCATATTTGCTTTTTCAGCGTATGTTATTTGATTTACATTACAATGGCCAATCGCAACATCATTGAGTAGCCAAATAATACAATAGGATTTTTTATGTTCATATTCCGTTTTAAGTTGTTCATTCAACATATCAATCCATTCAGATCTTGAAGGAAACTTTGTTAGGTCACATCCCATGGAACAAAAATATTCCGGGTCTGTCTGAAGCCAATAATCTGCAATATGGGGTATGTCATGAGCTGTAATCTCTCTTACAGAAAGTATAGATTTATGCATTATTTTTTGTATTTAGCATTTATTGAATAATTCTAATATACCCACGATTCAAATGACAGAGATGATTAAGTTTTCCTTTCTTAGAATTGCAGTTTGAATCATACCATGTTATGATTTCGTTTTATGAAGAATCAGAAATTGGATAATAAATGAATGATTTTAATATCTGTTATAAATATCCAAACCTTCTGCAATTTACGGGTTGAATTTAGATTATCTTTCAAGCAGATCAAAATTTGTTTGACTTTTTATTAATTATATCTTGGGTTGTTCAAAAAATTTTATGGTAAATTCATCCATTGCATGCTCGGATGGATGTTTGGAATTAACAGTTTTAGAGTATGGCAATAGATCTGTACAATAGAGTCAGATTCTTGTTCCCATTTCAACATATATTTGCAGTACCATGCTGATTTTTTGGTCATATGTTTTATTTCTAATATTGGTTGTATTTTTAGATTACAAACTTTTTGCTGGTTCCGGAGAAGCTGACGGAATGAAGAAAGCTTGGCATTCTATTATTTATTGGTTTGCCATAACCCTGTTTACAATTGGTCTTATAATGCTTTCATACGATAGAGATTGGTTTCAATCTTATTTATCGCATGACCAAAGTTTGACTGCATGGGAAGCAGGGAGTTTATTTCTATCGGGGTATATTGTCGAACAGTCTTTGAGTATAGATAATATATTTGTAATGGCCTTCCTATTAAATTACTTCAAAGTGCCTGTAAACTATCGACCTGGATTACTTAGTATTGGAATTTGGACGGCAATTTTACTCAGGGGAATAATGATCATTATTGGACTTTGGTTAATTCAATCCATCTCCTGGCTTATCTATCTTTTAGGTATAATCCTCATCTATTCTGGGATTAAAATCTACGGTACGTCACCTGAAGACCAATCAGATCCAAATAAAAGTATATTGATCCGATTAATTCGTCGATATTTACCCATAACAAAAGGCTACTATGGTCAAAAATTTATGGTTAAAAAAATGGGAAAATGGGCAATTACCCCTCTTTTGTTAACTCTTGTCGCCATAGAATTAACAGATATTTTATTTGCAATTGATTCAATTCCAGCTATCTTTGCCATTACAACGGATCCCTTTCTTGTATTGTCCTCTAATATTCTTGCAATTGCGAATATGAGGTCTTTTTTCACTATTCTATCAAGAGCCCTTGAAAAATTGGAATTTATCCATCATGCTCTGGCAATTTTACTGATTTATATTGGATTTAAGATACTCTTGGAAGATCACATACATATTTCAGGAAGTCTGAACTTGTTAATCATTTTATTTGTTTTAGTAGCAGGTGTGGTTTATTCTATTTTAAGAACCTCAAGAAGTAAATAAATCAAAAAATGTGAATTAAATTATTGTTAAAGGCGCAATAATGTATTACATTTTATCCTTATATTTGTGAATTATATCCATGAACATTTAACTGGCTTATTCAATGCGTAACATTTTTAAATTAAAAAGCTCCAACAAAGAAAGCAAAGTACAAGAGAAGGCAAAAAAAGAAGAAATGATTGCTAAAGGCAAAGGTCATAACGACAAAAGCAGTCATGAAGAATCTAACTCTTCTACTGGCTTTTACAACAACGATGAGGACTTGGGCTATTGCTAAAGTGGTTTGATATTCTTAAATGATTCTTTTTCGTTTAAAGTATATAATCAATCCCACAACAAAGAATCCGATAGTCATCCACCAAATTAGGTAGCCATACTTCCAATGTAACTCTGGCATGAATTCAAAATTCATCCCATATATTCCTGTCATGAACAGGATTGGTATGGATATTGTAGATATGGCCGCCAACCATTTCATATCCTTGTTCAGGGCTATCGAAGTTTGATTGAGCGCGAGGTCTTTCATCCCATTCAACAATTCTCTTTGATTGTCGATGATTTCAATAATTTGAATAATGTGGTCTTCAAGATCTCTGTAGAAAATCATGTTTGATTCCTCAAGAAATTGAGTTTCGGACCTCTTTAATTTACCAATCTCGTCTCTTAATGGATAAATGTATTTTCTGAATTTGAGCAGAGCTCCTCTGATGGTAAAAATATCTAAAATAATGTCTTCCCCAGGTTTTTGATGGATTCTTTCTTCGAGGTTTGCAATTTCCAAGTCAATGGCATCAGCGACTAAAAAATAACAATCTACCAGGTAATCCATCATGGCATAGAACAAGTAGTCGGAATTCTTATTTCTTATTCTAGAGATCTCGGATCTCATTCTTTTTCGTATAATAGCAAAGCTATCATCAGGGTTTTCCTGAAAGCTGACTAAAACATGTTCAGCAAAGAAGGTGGACACTTGTTCTTTCAGAATGGTTTTTGTGTTTGGATCAAATTTTAAGTTTTGTACAATGGAAAATATTCCATTTTCATAAATGTCTATTTTGGTACGCTGACTCAATTCTTGGATATCCTCTAAAATCAACCGATGAATGTTAAAAGTTTCTCCGATTTTAAGTATATATTCCGAATCATGTATGCCCATGACATCCAACCATAAGTTATGTTCAGGTAAAGCTTGTGATTTCCTAATGTCAGAAATGTCCAATTCTAAAATATTATTTGTATTATAGCATAGAAATTGACCAATTGGTTTTTCTATAGTTTGATTTCTTTCAAAGATTAAAGTCCCAGGTGACAGTCCTGTTTTTTTTCTTTTGGACATGGTTGTTTAAGTTTACGCAAATCTAAGGAAATTAAGCATTCTCTTTAAAGTATGGCATTTCTGATCATTTTAACTATATTCCTATTAATTGGGTAATAGGTTTAAATGGGGCAGAACAAACGAGTTGTCCAAATTTCCGGAGTATAGTTGAAATTTAGATTTAGTTTTCCCGTTAAATACTAATTTTAGGTCTTTAATATTTGAATATTGGATTTTTTCTAAATCTCTTTAATGGGCTTTTTTGATAGAATTTTAGGGGGCTCTCAATTGAAAGGCCCTAATCTGTGTTTTGGTCGAGCAACTGACTTGCCTAAAGATAAATCTCAACTAGAGCTATGGGATAAAGCTAATGAATCTTTTAATCAGGGTGATTATTTTCAATCTCTTGAACAGTTCTTTAATTATTTAAACAACCCTGAATTGCAGAATCTAACTTACCGAAAGGTATCCGGAGGATTTGAATTTTCATTGGTTCAAGGATCAAAAATTATTGAAGGGTTAGTGGATAATAACTGGTTGAGAGCAGAATCGAAGCTTGCCAAATGTAAAAGTCTGAGCATCGGGTTTTTGAGGAAATTGGTAGAATCAAATTTTGACCTTCAGTATGGAAGATATGCTCTGGATCCAAATTCAAATCTATGTATCATTTTTGAAAGTTTTGTTGAAGAAGCATCACCCTATAAATTGTTTTTTGGCCTCAAAGAGATTGCTGTCAAAGCAGATAAGCAAGATGATTTGCTGTTGGATGAATTTACCGAGCTGGAGGCAATTAACACCACACATATTGTACAACAGGATGTTGAAATAAAGAAAGTAAAATTCAATTTCCTCAAGGAGACACTTAGAAAGGCAATAGCGATGGAAGACATGGGGAATCTTAATTTGGACAGATATCCCGGAGCCATGACCTACATTTATTTACACACCCTTTATAAAATTGACTACTTGCTATGCCCGGAGGGGAAAAGTATGGAGCTTATCGAAGAAGCCCATAGTGCCTATTTTGAACAAGGCGACCTAGATGCTCATGAAAAGGTACAATCTTTATCCAAAAGCCTGAAAGAGCTTAATGCCATTGGTGAAGATAAATTTGCGCTTGAATTATATATTGTTAACCACACATTTGGGATAAACAATAACGTCCCTCATTCTACAATCGCCCAGTTTATAGATACCGAAATGCAGGCATTGGAGTGGTATCTTTCCAATAAACATGTAAAAATTTGCCAGGATATTTGCTCCTATATAGTTGGTTATTGTCTGTTCAGTTTTGCTCTTGCAGAACCTGTTTCGAAACTGTTTCATCTTTTTTATGAAATTGAAGAGCCTGATTTTTTCAAAGACTTGGGTTATACCAAACATTTTGGTCCGAAAGACATTGAAATAAAAAAAATTGAATCCAAAATTAAATCTTCTATTAAAGATATACTTCAAGCATCTGCTACCAAGTATCCGGAAATAAATTCAGAAGTCAAACTGAATTTTGATTCTAGAATTGAATTTTCAATTTCCTTGCTCCAGCTGATTAAAGATTTAAATGTTTAAACACTTGAAAGATATAATTGAATTATATAAGGGTGCAGTGATACAAATCGCTACTCCTTTTTCAATTGGGACAGGTTTTTTTTTAAAAGACGCAGATCTTATCATCACCAATGAACATGTTGTTAGAAACAATAAAGAAGTGGTTATTGATGGCAATGGCTTGCATAGGGTAGTTAGCCCTGTGATATACCTGGATCTAAAGTTTGATCTTGCTTTTATTAAATCACCTGCAAAGCACAATTTGGCTAACATTCAACTTGGTGATTCAACAAAAGCTGTTGAGGGAGACCAGGTATTGGCAGTAGGCCATCCTTTTGGGTTAAAATATACAGCCACACAGGGAATAATTTCGAATACCTTACATCAGCAAGACGACATACAATACATTCAGCATGATGCAGCTTTAAATCCTGGAAATAGTGGGGGGCCACTTGTAAATGTAGATGGAGAGATTATCGGGGTCAATACCTTTATCATTAAGGATGGGCAAAACATTGGATTTTCCCTGCCAAGTCAATATCTTCTTGAAAGCATAAAAGATTTTAAAAAAAGGGAGAATCCTGTTGCAGTAAGATGCGAATCATGTTCAAACCTGGTTTTCGAACCCAATCAAGAAAAGAAATATTGTCCATTTTGTGGCGCCAGGATCCGTATGATCTCCGAAATTGAAGACTACGAACCCAAAGGTCTTCGCAGGATTCTTGAGGAATCGATCACCAAGCTGGGGTTTGATATAAAATTAACCAGGAGGGGGCCTTTCAACTGGGAGATCATAAAAGGTTCAGCCAAGATTTTGATCAGTTATCATGAAGAATCGGGAATGATAGCTGGGGATGCAGTCCTTGCCGGTTTACCAAAAGAAAATATAAAATCAATTTACGAGTTCATCTTGCAGCAGAATTATCATTTGCGGGGTCTTGTCTTAGGGGTACGAAAAAATGATATAGTCCTTTCCTTTGTAGTCTTTGATCAGTATTCAAAACAAGAATTTCTGGATAAGTTGATCCAAAGTCTGATACATACTGCAGATGAATATGACAATTTACTTGTATCGAAATATGGTGTGTTAATAACTAAAGATTAGATCCTTACGAATTATTAAAAAATAAATATGTGTAGAGTGCTTCGAAATGGGAATGTTTTTTGTCAGAATAGCTCTATATTTAACCTTTGCTAAAATAGTAGGTATGCGTAGAATTATACAATTGATTCTTTTTATTGCTCCATTGAGTGTATTCACTCAGGACATCCATTTTTCTCAGTTTTATATGTCTCCCTTAAATCTAAACCCTGCTTTGACAGGCGTTATGAATTGTAAGATGCGGTTTGTGGCAAATTACAGGAACCAGTGGGCTCCTGTACTTAAGTCAAAATCTTTCAATACTTTCAACATGTCCTTTGACCAAAAAATACCCGTTGGCAGGTATGATTATTTTGGCTTTGGGGGAACCTTTTGGGGAGATAAGGCTGGGTCGTTGGATTTTTCAACCATTCAATTCAAGCTTTCCGGATCTTACAGCAAACGGATGGCTGGAACCCGTACTTCAGCCCAATATTTAGTTTTTGGAGCCGATGCATCCCTAAATCAGAGAAGTATAAATTTTCACAATGCGCTTTGGGGAAATCAGATTACCTCAAGTGGGCCTAACACAAATTTACCCGGAGATCCGACGATTTTTGACCCTGGCTTCCTGTTTGCAGACATGACTATTGGATTATTGTGGTTCTCTGTGTTGGATAAAAACAATAATTATTATTTCGGAGGTTCCTACAGCCATTTGAATGAGCCGCTACAAAACAATTCAGTGGATGCACCAGGTAATAATTTTAGTCCCGCTCCTTTATATCCAAAATTAACTGTTCACGGTGGCGGGGTTTTTGCTCTGGATCGCAAGAACAGTATAGTGCCGGGCATTGTCAGCTTTTTTCAAGGTCCTCACTGGCAAGTTAACGGAGGTACAAGCTTCCGATTTAACATGAGTAAATCTAGGTATGATGAGCAATCTTTCCAACTTGGTTTATGGGGACGTCTTGCCAATTCAGAAAAAGTAAAAGATGCAACAACAACACCAGTAACTTATTCAAATGGAGTATTGATGGATGCATTGATACTTTCAACAAGATTTGATTATAACAAATTTGGAGTTGGTTTAAGCTATGATGTGAATGTGTCCGGGCTCAGAAAAGCAAGTGCTGCAAACAACTCCTTTGAGTTTTCTTTTATTTACAATATTTGTGGGCCTGAAAAGCGCGGAATCTATTGCCCTAACTTCTAGTACACTTATAATAAACTTAACATATAAAGAGCATTCAGAAATGGATGCTCTTTCTTTTTTAATGCAAATCAGTTTGCTGGTGGATTTTTTGTAATTTTATCTTCTCAAAAAGGTAAACTTATGTTCGGAAACAAAAACACTCAAGCAAAGGAACCAGTTAAAGGCGTTTCCGGAGCCCCTACCCAGGGTGCTCTAAACAGCCTTGTTATGGGTACAATAATTGAAGGAACTATTAATGCAGACAACGACATTAGAATCGATGGTCTCCTAAAAGGTGTATTGATTTGTAAGGGGAAGGTAATTATAGGGCCTAAAGGTCAGATTGAAGGTGAAATTAAGGCTCAAAATGCAGTGATAGAAGGTCAATTTAAGGGAAGTCTAATTATAGAGGATCTTTTACAAATCAAAGAAACCGCCCATGTTGAAGGGGAGATCAATACAGATAAACTTTCTGTCAGTCCCGGTGCAAAATTTAATGTGGTCAGTAAAATGGCTTCCCAATTTACGGGGAGAAATACACCGCCACCGGTGCGGTCTGAGGATAATCTGAAGTAGTAAAGAAAATGCGTCCTAATAAAACAAGGGTAAACGCTTACCTTAAATATTCAGGATTGGCCTTTCAATTATTCGGAACCATGGCTGCTGGAGCATTTCTTGGTCGATGGATCGATCAAAAGCTTAATACAGAAAAGCCTTATTTTACCATTCTTTTTGTAGCAATTTTCTTTTTCGCTGCCATGGTATGGGTCTATATGGATTTGCAAAAGACAAGATCAGAATGAACCGAACGAAGTTTTTTCTTTTTTTGTTTTTATGTTTTTTCCTTTCGTGGTTGATTGGTAACTTAATTTTCCCAATACAAGAAAAGTCAAAGTTCTTTTTAAGTTTGCTGGGTGTCTTTTTTATGTTTTTTGGAATTATTGTGTACGAGATTTCGACTCGTGCCAGCTATTCAAAAAATCTATACCTATTTAGTCAGATATTTCTTATTTCTGTTTTATTGAAAATAACCTTGTTTGTATTTATTGTCATACTTGCAATAAGAAAGTTTGGCTATGAAAAAAAGGAAATAATTATTCCTGCTCTTTTTATCTATTTGATATTCACAATTTACGAAACCTATTTTTTAATGAAGATCAGTCATCAAAAAGTGTCTTGATCGAGTAACACATCATTTTTTTGGTTTGTTGGTACAATACAAAAGCCTAAGGTCTGAAGTTTGGTTTCCTTTTTTCTAAAAATGCTAAAATTCCTTCTTTTGCCTCGGATGACTCCATAATTTTCCCAAATTCCGAAGCTTCAAGTGCAAATCCTTTCTCCTCATTTAGATAATAGGCATTTACAGTTCGGATGATGGCAGCAATAGATTTTGGTCCTTTTTTACCAATTTTTTCTAAAAGCTCTATTGACCTGGAAAGCTCAAAACCAGGTTCACAAATTTGATTCACTAAACCCAGTCTCAAGGCTTCTTCTGCGTTGATCATGTCTCCTGTTAATAGTAATTCCATCGTTTTGGTTTTACCAATATATCTAGTCAATCTTTGGGTTGCTCCGTATCCAGGTATGAGTCCAAGATTTAATTCAGGTTGCCCAAATCGGGCATGTGATCCTGCGATTCGAAGATGACAACTCATCGCCAGTTCACAACCTCCTCCAAGAGCGAATCCATTTATTGCAGCAACAACCGGAATTTCGAGAGCTTCAATAGAGGAAAATAACTTCTGTCCTTTAAGAGATAAAACTTCCCCTTCTGCTTGACTTATATTTTGAAATTCTGTAATATCGGCTCCTGCAACAAAAGATTTGGAACCGGCACCGGTCAGAATGACACCTTTAAAGGAATTTTTTGATTTTTGAATTTCATGAAACAGGTCAGTCAAAATTTGAATGACATTTTTGTTTAATGCATTTAGGCTTGATTCCCTGTTGATTGTAATAATTTGAATGCCGTTTTCGAGGCTGTTTAAAACTTCCATCTTAAAATTTTGTCAGACTGCAAAGATGGCTAAGGAATGGCATATTAAGTTCAGCTAGGCCTTGAATTTTGTCACTTTTTTGGTTTATTTTAAGTAAATTTGCAGCGAAAATTATTTTATGAAATACAGTTTTTCAACATTTTTATTTTGCCTTTTTTGGTTTTCACTAAATGCGCAGGATGGTGACCTCAATATGAAAATTGTTGCCCACGTCCCGGTTCCGGAAGGAGGATCAGGGATTTGGCATTATGTTGATAAAAATAAAATAGAGTATGCAGTCTTTGGTAGTAGAGACGCGGTTATAATTTATAGTTTGGAGGATCCTGCAAAACCAATTGAAAGATTTAGATTGCCAGGGGTCAATACAATCTGGAGAGAGGTATATATTTATGGGGACTATATTTATGGGGTGAATGATAATCAAGCAAACGGTTTGATCATAATCAACATGAAGAATGCGCCGTTGAACATCACGGGAAAATTTTGGAAAGCCAATATTACTGCTAACGGACAAACAGCCGAATTAAATACTTGTCATACGGTCTTTGTAGACGATAAGGGTAGGTTATATTTGAATGGATGTTCACCATGGAGGGGTACTTTGATCTTTGACATCACCAAGCAGCCTGAGAATCCTGAATACCTGGGAGCACAGACTAAAAGATACTGTCATGATAATTTTGGTAGAAATGATACTATTTGGTCCGCAGATGTTTTGGACGGAGTATTGAGTATATGGGACATAAAAAATCCTTCTGCAGTAAAAGAATTGGCAGCTGTGACAACACCTTTTGCCTTTACACACAATGCCTGGCCTTCTGATGATGGCAAATATGTTTTTACAACGGATGAAAAGGAAAATGCCTTTGTTGCATCGTATGACATTCAGGATTTGGCAAATATAAAATTGTTGGATAAATACCGTCCAAAGGATACGGAAGGAAACGGCGTAATCCCACATAATACAAGGTATCTAAATGGATTTTTAATTACAGCTTATTACACGGATGGGGTAAAAATTACAGACGTCCATCGACCTGATAATATGGTTGAAGTAGGAAGTGTGGATACTTGGTCTGGGCCACATGGTGGATTTAATGGATGTTGGGGGGTGAGTCCTTATCTTCCGAGCGGAACAATTGTTGCATCTGACATTCAGGGCGGATTATTTGTTATAAAGCCTACCTACATTAGGGCTTGCTATTTGGAAGGTAAGGTTATTGATTCATTAACAGGCTTGCCAATCAGCAACACAACGATTGAAATTTTAGCACCTAGAAAAAATGGAAAGACAAGTGATCTTAAAGGAGATTATAAAACAGGTTATGCTAATTCCGGAACCTATAGTGTGGTCTATAACCATCCTGAATATTTTCCTGAAACCATCAGTATTGAGTTGAAAAATGGGCTTGTAACAATTAAAGATGTCAAATTAAAGCCTCGAAACGTGCTTTTAAACATAAAGGTAACTGTTAAAGATGCTAAAACTTTACAAAACATACCCGATGCTAGAGTCTTATTTTCGAACCACAATAGGGATAAAAATTCCATCACTGATCAAACCGGGATGGTGGTCGTTCAAGTGTTTCAAGATACTTTCCCTTATGATTTATTTGTAGGTAAATGGGGCTATTTGCATAAGAAGGTGATTTTTGATTCTCAAAATCCTGTTTCTGAGATTGTTATCTTAGTTAACAAAGGATATCAGGATGATTTTCTATTTGATCAGGGGTGGAAAGTGACATCTACCGCATCGTCTGGCACTTGGACCAGAGGAGAACCCAAAGGTACTTCCCAAGGTGGGGTAGTTGTTGCTCCTGAACTTGATCTACCTAATGATTTTGGGGTAGAGTGTTTTATAACAGGAAACGAGGGGTCAACTATTTCGGATGACGATATTGACAATGGAGGAACAGTTTTAATTTCCCCAGTAATGAATTTGGTTACTTACAATCTGCCTTTGCTTAGCTATTCAACATGGTTTGCAAATCAGGGGGGAAGTGGAATACCAAATGACAAAATGGTGGTCAGATTAAATAACGGTTCTCAAACCGTAGTTTTGGATGAAATTGTCACCCCAGATCCAAAGTGGACAACTAAATCCAAAATCGATCTCAAATCCATGATTACTTTGACTGACAGTATGGTACTTACAGTAGATATTGCAGATGACAATCCGGGGCATGTCTTAGAAGGTGGGTTCGATGGTTTTTTGGTAACCGAAGGGCGTCCGGTAGGTTCTATTGACCTGTTTAACGAAAACTTGCGCATTGCGGCATATCCAAGTTCGTTTTTAGATAAAACAACCATTGAATTAAATTTAATTCCTGGGCTAAAGAATAGCGCTTTGGAAGTGCTTAATCTCAACGGGGTAATAGTTAGCAAAATTCAAATTCCTGATGGTATACAGAATATTTCAGTTGGTCAGGGATTAAATCCCGGTATGTATTCGGTAAGATTTGTCAGTGAACAAGGTTTGAGTAATACTGTTAGGATAATAAAATTCTAAATTTTTACCATTTATCATTTAGATAATTGGATGATATTTTAAAAACTGAACAAACACTTAGTTTGTATTTTTCATATTGCCCTCTATAGGCGGATTGATAATATTGTTTGATTCGACGAATTAACCTTTGAATCCAGAATTACAATATTTAAATTAGGATGTTTAATTCTGAATTCTGTTTACTTTTTATTTTTCAATTTTCTTGAGTAGCATATTTAATTTTAATCTACAATATTCATAGACTCATAAAAGGAGATAACAATCATATTATTACTTTATTGGTTCATCTTTTAAATACTGGACGAACACAGTCAAAAAATTGAACTTAAAATTCCTTAATCAATTTTGTGCACTAAATTTCGGTATGAAAGGAAAAAGACGAATAGACCAAAGTACTCTAATGAATGAGATATCTTTGATTACCATCTAAATGATGAGCATCAGTTCACTAAGTGAATACCCCCAACCACACAGCGTCAATCTGTCTGCAATAATAAGCTTGTAATGCCTGCCTGAATGAATCAAACTGTTGGGTCTACCTAAAAGCTTCTTTCTGCCAGGCCTAACAGCTGGAACTAGTTATCGAGCGCAATCAAAAGTGTTGTTTAGGTTTTTGAATAGAAAGAGGGGTTTCTTTGGTTCTAGAGAGTGATCGACATCCGACAAATGGGGGGAATGAATCACGACAGTGCTTCAAGAGAAGGTGGTCTACGCCCACCGGTGTAAGTGTGCAACTAATTGGATCAACTTTATCTAACTGCGTCCAGCTGGTAGGCTGTCCTTATGACTGAGTCTAGCAGGCAGGTTCGAAAGTATTGTACTATTTTTTGTTTGTATTAGAAGGTATTTTACTTTGATATAGAAACTGTAAAGTATAAAATTTGATAATGCAATAATCTTTGATGTCTAACTTTTTATTGCTCATTCAGTTCAAAAAAAAAAGGCTGCAAAAAATGCAGCCTTTTTTAAATTTATTTTGAAAGTGATTACTTAGAAATAATCACTTTGTGAATAGAATTTATTTGACTATTCTCCAATCTTACGAAATAAGTTCCTGGTTGAACGTCTGAAACATCAATCGTGGTAGTAATGCTGGTGGTTTTACCAGAAACAATTTTTTGTCCTGTCATATTTACCAAAGAATAATTTGTATTTTCCTTTGTTTGTATATGCAGACTTGAATTTGTTGGGTTAGGGAAAATTTTGGTTTCCAAAATTCCGTAAGCTCTTTGAGACATGTCTACCTGAACAAGTGCTTCATCATTAGGAAGTGATTTAGGCCCTTTCTTTCCCGGCTTTTTAGGGCAAAGGACAGGTGAAAGGACTTCAATATATTTAACTTTTGTTGCAGAGTTAGTTCCATTACTATTCTTTACAGATAGTTTTACAGTATATGTTCCGGCCATATTAAATCTTACAATCGGATTTTTTAAATTGGATACACCCGGCATTCCATTTTCAAATTGCCAGTTCCACTCCAAAACGTCAATAGAAGACTGATCTGTAAACATCACATTGAGAGGAGCACAACCTCTAATGGTATCTGCTGTAAAATTGACTTTTGGTATTAGGTAAACTGCAATAAGCTTGTCAAAGGTGTCAATTCCACATTCATTTTCAGTGATAAGTCTTACATTAAATTCTCCTTCCACGCCGTAGTTGTGACTTGGGTTAGCTTCTGTGCTGGTTTTATTATCACCAAAATCCCAATAGTAATTTGTCGCTTCTGTACTTAAGTTTGTAAAATAAGAAACAAAGCCAGTAATGCTGTTTTGAAACTCTGCAGTAGGCGCTACCTTCACTTCAATGAAATCAGTCAAAGTCAATGAGTCACTTTCAAGAAAGTTTTTAGCAACCAGTTTTGCATCATACTTACCTTTAGCATTATAGGTAACAATTGGATTGCGATCAGTACTGCTTGAAGGATTTCCACCAGGGAAGGTCCAAATAAAGTCTGTTGCACTGCTTGTAGATGTATTTTCATACTGGACTGTAAATGGTACACAACCAATTGGAGATTGGGTTCTGAAGCCGGCAGTTGGTTTGGTTCCAATAATGACCACATCTTTTACAGTGGTAGATCCACAGGCATTAGAAGCGGTGTATTTCACCTCGTAACGACCATCTCTGTATTGATGACTTGGACTTTCTTCTACACTTGTGGTCCCATCACCAAAATCCCAAAAATGAGTATTTGCATACACAGACTTATTGGTAAAATCAACGTTAGGTCCATTGGATTGATAACTAAATTTTGCATCAGGGATACTATCAATGCGGATATACATCTCTTTCGTAATGGATGTTGAAAACTTAGGCGTATTAACTGAAAGTTTTACTTTATAAACACCCGGATTCGTATACTTAACTACTGGATCCTTTTGGAATGAACCCGATGGTGTTCCACCAGGGAATGACCAGGTCCAATTGATAACGTTACTGGATGATCGGTCAAAAAACTTAATAGTTTTAGGTGCGCAGCCCCAGGTAGTATCAGAGGTGAATTCCGCAATTGGATATGTATAGACTCCAATGTTTTTGCAAATTGTTTTGCTACCACAGTCATTGGTAACGGTTAAGCAAACTTTATAAAGTCCATCCTTGGCATATTCATGTTCCGGCATAAATTCTTCACTGGTTTCACCATCTCCAAAGTCCCAGAAATATTCTACTCCCCGTTGTGACCTATTTACGAATAAAACAACTAAATCTACATTTCCGCCGGTAAAGTCAGCCGTTGGAAGGTCATTTGTTTCGATAAATAAGGGCTTTGTAACCTTTACGGTACACTTGGGGTTCATAACTTCAAGCGTAACATCATATTTTCCAATCGAATTGTACAATACAACTGGGTTAACGCTTGTGGAAGTTGCTGGGTTTCCTCCGGAGAATGTCCACTTGTAAGAAACTCCATTTACAGAAAGGTTATTAAACTGGACTGATAATGGGATACACCCATAAGGTGGATCTGCATCAAATTCAGCAATAGGAATATTACCACCACTACAGTCTGCCAAACAACCTCCATTTCTGATTGTATAATCTGAAATTTGATTTAACGACTGAAATGACCACGTTCCGGAACCATTAACCACAGGTGACATGATTGTTGGCCCCAGTGGATCATGAGTACAAGAAAAATTATGTCCGATCTCATGAGATTGTAATTGCTTTAAAAGAAAAATTCCCTGAGTGAATTCACTGCAAACGTTCACACCTGCTACAGAACAAACAGAACTAAGCCAAGCCACCCCAACAGCACCACTTGTGAATTTTGTTGTCCACAAAGTTGCAACATCATGAGCATTTGTAAATATACTAAATTGGAGTGTTGTGAATAAATCCAAATGAGTAAATATGTCATTCGAGTTTCTCCACGGATCTAAAAGAGAATCTGGAGAGATCCAAATGTCAGTAATTGCATAAACGTATTCTGCCCACAAGGGGGTGGCCCAATCCAATTGCATAAAGTTAGCAACATTGACCATGGCTGCTTCAGCAGCAGGGGGACTCTTATAAAAACTGGCATAACTCCAATCACAGGCTAAAGCTAAATCAACTTCATAACACCTTTTATTCCTGTTTTCAATTTCCCTACCATCGAAATCTTTTTTGTGATCTTCTTTTGACTTATTTACTAAATCAGCTCCGCATAATACTCCATTAACGGGTAAAACATCTGATGTTTTATATAAAATGAACTGATTTGACAAATTTGGATCCAAACTTCGATTTTTTTGTTCTAAATAATATGTTTGGCCGTTTTCATTGAAAATAATGGCCAAAAAATCCTTAGCCACAGTCATTCCAGCATTGCCCCCAGAAAAACTAGAAGAAATCCCTCTGAAAGTTTTTAATTCTTTGCTTGGGTTGCGTGAAATAATGCCGTTGGCAGTTTGAATCTTGACAATGGCATTCCCTTTAAACATGTCATATTCAAATAGTTGCAAAACCACTTTTCTTGAGCCAAGATTAAGTTCTATTTCCACTCCAACTTTGGTAACATTCTCTAGCTTTTTCCGAATGTCTTCAACATTGATTTCATATTCCTCAACTTGTTTGAATTTTTGAAACAATTCCTGATTCACGGGAATTTTCTTACTGTTAATTATTACATCCTGAGCCGATAGCCAAGGGAAGGTGATGGCAAAAATGATTAAAGTAAATAATTTATTCATATTGATAATTGTTAGCATTTAGACGCTACAATATACGGGTATTCCAGCATTTTTATATAGAATGTGTGTTAATCTGCTGAATTTTAACTTTTTAATTTCAAGGAGTTGGTTACAATTATTATTTAGAAAATTATAATTAAATTAGTTAAATATGTATGTATAAAATATTGAAAATAAACGTTTAATAAAATAAATATTTACATTATGTGTTAATTTGTTTAATGTTATGTGGACTTTAAATTAGGTTGATAGCCTTGGGTATTTTTCTAAAATTTAGAGTATGCAGTTGAAAGTACACTCTGGGGGCTTTTTATCTTAAGTCTCCTGCAAAAATTCATATCCTTTCGTAAATAAATCACTGTCAATATTTTAACATTTGAAAAATATTCTAAAGTATCCTTATGTCAATAAACTAGATTTACATAAAATGTTACATTTTTACAGTACACAATTAGGTCGACTTCCTTTTTAAGTTTTAAAAACAAACAAATTACCATGATTTCGAATACAAATTTTCGGGTTGTTATTTTTTTATTTATATTGCAAATAATTGTAAATCAATTAATTGCGCAAAAGTGGGGATATGTTACTTTGATTGCTCCCGGAAATTCCAATTCAGTAAACTTGCTGGATACTAATAGTTCAGTAGTCAAGTCCTGGACCAATTTAAGTGGCCAGACAGCGTATTCTTCGCATCTAATGCCAGGCGGAATTTTATGGAGGTCGGTAGGAGCACCAAATGCAATTTTTAGAGGAGGTGGAATAACCGGCAGAATTCAAAAAGTAGATTGGAATGGAAAAATCCTGTTTGATTATACCATTTCAGATAATACTCAATGTGCACATCATGATTTTTGCCCATTGCCAAATGGTAATGTTTTGGTTATAGTGTATGTGATAAAAACAGCAGCAGAAAGCACCGCCAAAGGTGGACCTAATGCATCAAGATATTCTGAAAAATTAATTGAATTAAAGCCGACCGGTGTGAATACTGCAGAAATCGTTTGGGAATGGCATTTGTGGGACCATTTATGTCAAAACACAAATGCTGCCTTATCTAATTATGTGAGTTCGATTGTGAATAATCCCCATATGTTGAATATTAACTACCAAAACAATAAGAATGATTGGGTTCATATGAATGGGGTTGATTATAACGAAGGGCTCGATCAAATAGTACTTAGTTCTCATTTTTTAAATGAAATGTGGGTGATTGACCATAGCTTAAACAAATCTGAAACTTCAAAGAATACTGGAGGAAAATATGGAGTAGGTGGAGGATTTCTATATCGGTGGGGCAATCCTGCGGCTTATGGTGCATCAGGTCCCACTGTTTTTAAAGTGATGCATGATGCACATTGGGTGCCAAAAGATGCGCCAAGAGCTGGGTTTTTAACTGCAGTTAACAATCAAGGCGTGAGCAATAATCAAACTGCTGCAGATTATTTTCAATCCAGTTGGGACGGAACTAAATATGTCAAATCCCCTGGTCAAGCGTATTTACCTGTGAATTATTCATTTCGTCATTCTGCTAATGGGTATACAAGCAACATGGGAAGTTGTCAGGAATTACCCAATGGGAATTTGTTAATATGTCTTGCCACAGCCTCCAAAGTATACGAAGTAGATTCAACAGGAAAACAACTTTGGGTTTATCAAGGTAATGCTCCCATACCTCAAGCTTTTAGACATTCAAAGTGTTTTATTGAAAATCCACAGGCATCTGTTTCTGCTAGTACAATGTTTGTTAATCCGGGCGAAAGCGTAGACCTAAATTGTTCTGTTGTTGCTACTGCTGCCACTGGATTAAAATATAATTGGTCCCCTGTTCAAGGGCTTTCAGATTCTACTCTTCCGAACCCGATTGCAAAGCCTAATCTGACTACGACATATACCGTGACTGTAACATCTGCAGCAGGTTGTTCAGCAACCGCATCCATCACCATTGCAGTGAAATCTGCAAGCTTGGAGGTGGAAGTTTCAGCACTGGACTCCATAATTTGCTTAGGTGAAATTACACAACTCAATTCCAAATTGATCGGAAGTAATGGAACTCCTCAATATGATTGGTCTTCAAATCCATCCGGATTTAATTCTAATTTACCTGATCCTTACATCAATCCTGAAAAAAATACATGGTACCATTTAAAAGTGACGGAAAATGGAAATGTAGCCTGGGACAGTATTCTTATACAAGTTAACCCACTTCCACAACAGCCTTCAATTACCAGGGAAGATTCTGTTCTTGTTTCATCTGCTGATTTGGGAAATCAGTGGTTCTTCTATGGAAATCCAATAGATTCGGCAACAGGAAAGTATTTTTTACCAAAGGAAACCGGATCTTATCAGGTACAAGTCTTGGATAGTAATGGTTGTGCATCTATCTTGTCCGACCCATACGAATTTATCCAAACAGCAATAAATGACTTAAGTTGGAAAGAGGCCTGGTTTTTATCTCCTAACCCGGCTAAAGATGAGTTGGTGATTTTTAACTTGCAACCTTATTCAAACTTTAGTTTGATTTTAGTGGATCAACTGGGCAGACTTGTAAAACAAGTTTCAAACGTAAATTATTTGTCCTTGCAAGACCTTTATGAAGGAGTGTATTATCTTGTTTTGAAAACTGAAAAGTCAACAAGTTGTAAAAAACTAATCATAACACAATAACGGTTTTCATGAAATATGAAAGTTTAAGATACTTTTTTTTCCTTATAATTTTAACAGTACCATATTTAGTATTTGGGCAGGATTTTTATGATCGCGAAACCATACAGGAAATAAAAATTTATTTTTCTTTTGACAATTGGAAATATAGACTTGATTCTGCCAAGACAGGGAATGATGGATATTTATTGGCAGATTCAGTATGGATTAATAATAAAAAATATTTATCTGCAGGTGTTAAGTTTAAAGGGAACAGCAGCTATTCTCCATCCAGAAATAAAAACCCTTTGCATATTAAACTTGATCTGGTGAAAAGTGCAGACTATCAAGGCTATGATGATATAAAATTAGGCAACGCCTGGAGTGATAATTCGATTATTCGTGAGCCATTGGCATATGAAATTCTCAGGCAATATATGTTTGCACCAAAAAGTAATTTTGCAAAAGTCTTCATCAATAACCAATATTATGGATTAATGAACAACACAGAAAGCATTGATAAAGGATTTTTATTCAGAAATTTCTTGAGTTCTGCGTATAGTTTTATCAAATGCAATCCCGAATCCATTGGTTCTAATTTTGGGAACGGACCTAACCTGGGATATTTGGGAGATAATATAAGTTCTTATTTAGGGAAATATGAGTTGGAATCAGATACCGGTTGGTATGAATTGGTACAGTTATGCGATAGTTTGAATAATCATTTTGAACAGTTCAATGATTTTGCTGATCTGGATAAATTTATTTGGATGCTTGCATTCAATAATGTACTGGTTAATTTAGATAGTTATACAGGTAATTTTAGACAGAATTATTACTTGTATAGAAATCATCAAGGAATTTGGAACCCGATTGTATGGGACCTTAATATGTGTTTTGGTGGTTTTGCTTTACCCGGGGGCATTACAAGTTCACTTAATCCAACTACCATGCAAACGATGACACATAACTTGCATAAATCAGAGAGTGGATGGCCTTTAATCTTTAAATTGTTAAATGACCCTTTTTATGTGAAGATGTATTACGCGCACATGAGAACAATCAACCAGGAGAATTTTGTTACCGGTAATTACAAGGAATGGGCAAAAAAGCTTCAGTTGTTGGTTGAACAGGAAGTAAAAAATGATTCCAATTTTTTATCCACGTATGAGAATTTTAAAATTGCACTAGAAACAAATACTCCTGGAACAAATGGTGCACCAACTTCACCAGGCATATTTCCACTTATGGATGGCCGTGCCAATTTTTTAAAAAATGTTTTGTCCGCCACTCCACCATTAATAGAATGGACTAAAATTCCATTGGAAGTAAAGATTGGGACGATGGTGAACATCTATGCAAAAATATCCAACAGTAACAAAGCTTATTTATCTTACAGAACACAAATTAGCGATAGGTTTGTAAGAGTGCAAATGTATGATGATGGCCTGCATGGGGACGGGCTTGCAGGAGATTCCATATTTGGGGTGTCAATTCCAGTTGTAAAGCCATTCACGCAATTTTATTTTTATGCAGAAAATAGTCAGGCTGGTAGCTTTTTACCTGAAAGAGCAGAACATGAATATTATACATTAGAAGCTAAAATCCAAATGCCGCAAGTTGGAGAATTGGTAATTAATGAGTTAGTGCCATCTAACAATTCGGGTATATTTAATGAAAAAGGTAAGGCAAAAGACTGGTTTGAATTAGGGAATACAACCGATCGATATTTATCACTAAATGGAATTAAAGTGAGTGATGATCCTCAAAATTTTATCAGTTGGGCTTTTCCGGAAGATGCATTTATTTCACCAAATGAGCATCTATTGGTTTGGGCGGATGGCGAAAATGGAAGTTACCTTAATTATCACACAAACTTTTCATTATCAGGATCTGCTGGAAATTTAATACTCAGTTCTAACGATTTGATTTTTGACCAAGTGTCCTATTCTTCCGTAAAGGTTGATTATTCTTCTGCCCGATGTCCCGATTTAACAGGAGGGTTCCAATTGCTTTCTAAAGTTACGCCCGGAGCTGCAAATCAATGCTTGAATTTAATTGATGAAACACCTAAAGAAAAAGTCCATGTTTTTCCAATACCTACGAATGGAAATGTGGAGATACATTCAGATAAGGTGATTACAGAAATTCAGTTGTTTAATTTTCAGGGTACATTTATAAGAGGTTTGAAGATTGGAAAGTCTGATCTGTCTGAATTGCCAAGAGGGATTTATGTTATAAAAATAATTGATCAAGATAATAAGGTATATATTAAAAAAATATCTAAATTGTGACGTGAAACAGGGAACTAATAGAGAATCGTATTCTCAATATTAGGTGTTTGTTATTGAAATTAAGGTAGTTAGGTTAAGGTTTAGGGTTTGCATAGAATTGAAAGAACATTTCAAAAAATGGTCTATTTGATTTAATAAGACGGTAAAAAGGTAAAATATGAATGTCAGAAAGCGGGAAGCATTTCTCATAGCTTTGTTTTTCTTATTATTGACTTTTGTGTTTGTTAATCAAACAAGAATTGCAAATTATGCTTATGACCGATATACTATGCCTGCGGAATTTGAATCGCAAGGTATGGTTTGGATGTCTTGTATCGGATTGCCTCCTTTTAACAAAATAAATGCAGAACTCATTAACATTATAGAATCCAATATCAGGATTAATGTTGTTACTGAATCAGATTCTTTGTTGGAAGACTGCAGAAGGTATCTCGGTAGCAATGATAATGATCTTTTCCCTATTAAATATAGGAGTATAACAGATAGCGATCTTTGGATTAGAGATCATGGTGCAGTGTTTGTTAAAAACAAAGAAGGTCTTCTGAAAATTGTTGATTTTAAATGGAGTCAATATGGCTACAGAGAATGGCTAAATGATTATTATTCCGGAAACCAAGTGCTGGTCGAAGAAGTAATGTCAGTTATTTTACAGTCCAAAAAAGGACAGTTTGATAGCTTAATGGCAGTCCGAACCGGAATTCCTATTGAAAAGACCTGGATAACTATTGAAGGTGGAGCAATTGAATCAAACGGGACAGGGACCATCATACTAAACGAGAAACTTACCTTGAACAGAAATCCAGGAGTATCGAAAGATAAACTGGAAAAGGAATTTAAACGTGTTCTGGGAGTTAGTAATATTATTTGGCTCTATGATGGCATTGCGGAAGATCCTCATATTTTTGGAACTATAGTGGACAATTTTATTGGTATTGGAACGGGTGGACATACAGATGAATTTGTACGGTTTGTTGACCCAAAGACAATATTGCTGGCTTGGATTCCTGAAGAAGAAAAAAATTTAAATCCTATTACCAGATTGAATTTTCAAAGGATGTCAAAGAATTATGAAATCCTAAAATCCTCCAGAAATGAACAAGGTGAAGAATTTAAAATTCTAAAGGTGCCACTTCCAAAAACAGTTATGCAAAAAATTAGAATAAATAAAGGTAATGAGTGGGATACCACTTTGAATATCCCTGAAATGATGTTTAAACCTGCTGATGGATGGAATGCCGGTGATTCTGTATTTAGAGTCGCAGCAACCAGTTATCTCAATTATTTTTTAACAAACTCTGAAGTAGTAATTCCCAGTTACATTCATGCAGGAACTTCTAAAGAAAAGGAGGAGGAGGTGAAAAGTATTTTCAAATCTGTTTTTCCGGGTAGGCGTATCATTTCGGTCAATGCCTTGCCGTTGAATTGGCGAGGTGGAGGACTTCATTGCGTAACGTTAAATCAGCCAGCATCTTTAGTCAAACCATAGTTCATAAAAATCAGTTGGGAAAAAAGTGATTGCAATTAGCTCAGATTTGGGCTGTATAATCTTTAATTTAATTTGTTATACTTTTTTCGGAATTGGATAGCAAAATGCAAATGTTTAAACTAAAAGGTTTGGGCTAAATAAACGTATGAATTCCAATTAGAATTTTATATTTGTAGGCTAAATTAATCTTAATGAATTATAAATTACTGCTTGGGTTGTTGTTTTTAAATTACGTGTCACTCTTCAGCCAAAAAAGAATTGATTTAAAATTTATTCTTGATGGACATCAAAGAGAATGCATTATAGTAATACCGGGGAAGTTGCCACCCCCAAATGGTTATCCGGTTGTGTTTATGCTTCATGGAACAAGTGGGGATGGAGAAAAATTTTATAATATTTCAGGATGGAAGGAATTGGGCGAAGAAGAAAATTTTATCACTGTATTTCCATCTTCTCTAACTTGGTGTTTTGTAGAGGATAATATTGAAAAGCATAATACTCGCTGGGTGAATGGCAATGTAACTGAATTTCCATGTTCTGGTCCTCCTCAGAATTACGTTGATGATGTAAAGTTCTTAAAGCTTTTAGCTACTCAAATTGCAGATAGTTTACCGGTCAATCGAAAAATGATTTTTGCCAGTGGCTTTTCTAATGGTTGTTCTATGATTCATAAATTGGCCGTAGATGCGGGAGATGTTTTTGCAGCAGTAACCGGAGGAAGTTCAATTTTGACCATGTCAGATTCTGCTAGACCTATCAATAGGATTCCAATCTGGACAATAGTTGGAACTTTAGATGATCGTTTTATTTTTTCGCCTTATACAGAATTACCTTTTGGGGGGGATTCCATTTTGACCTATCTGCAAATACCAATTGGGAGAGTTCTCGGTTCTCAGGGACTAACTGACAATTTTATTAAGTCCGAAACTCCAATCACCCACACTTATCAATTTTTAGATAATAAGCCTGGCGAATTGGCTAAGCCATATATCTTTACCTTAGTAAAAGATATGATACATGAATATCCGAACGGCTTAAATTACCCACTAAATGGTCCAAAAATATTTTGGGAATTCTTTAAGCGTTCTATTACCGTTGGAAACGAATTAATTGAAGATAAGAAATACAAGGTTTCGGTGTATCCTAATCCATCCAATGAATTAATTACAATTGATTTCTCCACTTGGGATACAAACTGGCCAATATCAATTAAAGTTTTTAATGCTTATGGACAATCTGTGTACACAAGGAAGTTGATGGAAAATTCAAAAATATCGATTTATAAAAAGGAATTGGGAGAAGGGCTCTTTTTTATTCACATAAAGAACAACTCTTATTCTTATTCACAAAAAGTAATTTTTAATTAGGTGGGAAAAATTAATTGCACTGAAACTTTCACTTTTGTGTTTTAATTTATTTTAGAACCATTCTCGCTGGTATTCAAGCATTTTGCTTTATATTACATGCTTGATTCCTTTTTCATATTCTGATCGTAATATCCATAAGTTGTTAAACTTACTTATCCATATGTAAATCGAATACAAAATTAATTACTAAAAGAGGATTAATCAGGACACCAAAATTGTACAGAGATTTAAATGCAAAAATTCAAATATCGGTATTTACCGAGCGATCTGGTTAAATTTAATGATACTGGATGTAAATTGGGCGGGGAATAAATTTCAAAAGTTCTTCTGGGGTGTATAGTTCTTTTGAACTTATTTTGGTATCATTCTTATAAAATATTTTGAATCCGGTAAATTGTACAGGTTCTGCATAGATGTGTCTTTGGTAGGTACTCTTTTTTAATTCTTTCGTTCCAAATCCGTCCATATCCATAACGAATTGCACCTCAGGAAATATTTTTATAGATCCGACATTGGTAACCATGTTTTTTGTAAAACGATGGACCACCAGTATCTTTGGTGAAAGCTGATGTTTCTTTACAAGTTTGCTTAAATATTTGGAAGCGTAATTAATGTCTTTTGCATCAAAAGTGCCAATTTGTTTGCCAGGCAAAATCTCTGATTTCATAGAAAATTCCGGATCTATACCAAGATGCACATTAGGCAATTTTAAGAATTTCTCAAGTTTGGGAATTTCTACTTCAAGACTGCTCCAACCAACCTGAATGTCCAGAAATACTAGAGCATCTATTTTTTTTGCAAGAGAAAGTATTTTTTCAATTTGCTGAAAGGGCATTCGAAGGTTTTTATTAATGCCTTCCGTTTGGGCAGTAACTGCAATGTAATGCAAGGCAGGTTTTACTGGAAAAATTGAGTCAACAGCTTCCCAATTTTGACACTCCTTTTTAAGTTTTTCTAACATTTCATCTACAGGATATTCGCCTAAAATTCCCATTCTTTTTGAATAAAGATTCCCATAAAAGGCTACTATGCGAAAGAATGGCAAAATTGCACCCGGAAGAGGGTAGGGACCTTTTGTTGGCCATTTCCCTGCATCGTCACCATTAGATAATAAATTGAGTCTAAAATTATAATCCAGGGTATCCAAAACTAAGAGGGGTGTTTTTATAGGCAGAGTATCTACAAGATTTTTTGCCTTAATGGTGCCATTAATAACTTCTTTGCAGCATTGAAAAATTAAGGACAAAGGAACCCCAAAAAAAGCAATACTCATGTAGATTAAGAACCCGGTCAATTTTGTCTTTTCGTAAGTCAATCGGTTTGGTTTTATTGAAGAATACAAATATATCCCTTATAATTTAATAAGGGACATAACAACTCAATTTGAGCAATTCTATTAAAGTTCATTTTAGAGAAGAAAGCCGAAATTGAAGATTTGTTTGTAATATCAAATGTGTTATAGTGTTCTTTAAATATAAATATCCGAAAAAACTTTTTCTTTATTAGCGTGATAATGTTTAATTTATAGGAATCCCACCTAAATTTTATCGTAGGATTTGGAATAGATGACGTATACAGTAAAGGGGTTCTCCAAAATAAAAAAGCCGAGTAATAATAAATTATATGGCTTTTGTTTAATGTCGGAGGCTGGATGCTGACGAATTCCGTTCAAATCATAAATTCACTTTTAGTCCCATTTCCGGAATTGTCAGCATGCCGACAAGCAAAGCTTCGTCGACACTTGAACAAATTTCCTGTAAATGAGAAAAGCCCGTCTTCCGACAGGCTTTTTTAGTGGCGGAGGCAGGACTCGAACCTACGACCTTCGGGTTATGAGCCCGACGAGCTACCAACTGCTCCACTCCGCGATATGAGGCCGCAAAGGTAAG
This sequence comes from Candidatus Vicinibacter proximus, assembly GCA_016713905.1. Classification (NCBI taxonomy): domain Bacteria; kingdom Pseudomonadati; phylum Bacteroidota; class Saprospiria; order Saprospirales; family Saprospiraceae; genus Candidatus Vicinibacter; species Candidatus Vicinibacter proximus. The sequence goes on along the minus strand of JADJOE010000003.1, from coordinate 1,331,477 downwards.
ACTATTTTCTTAATTTTCAAAGATTTTCTTAAATTTCATGCTTAAACTAAAATCAAACTTTTTCGTTTTATTCCCATGATTAAGTTAATTGCCATCACCGCCCTCCTTTTTCAGATGAAGGCCTGTAGCACTCAGCAGCCTGGAAAAGAAGTTCAAAACCCTATACCAACCATGGAAAACAAAGAAGTTTTGTCAGAAGAAAAAATAAATCCCTCTGGCTTGGATACGATTATACTAGCTGCAGGATGTTTTTGGTGTGTTGAGGCGGTTTTTCAGGATTTGAAAGGGGTTTATCAAGTAAAGTCTGGTTATACAGGGGGCAAAACTAAAAATCCGGATTACCACGAAGTCTGTGGTGGAATGACTGGGCATGCTGAAGCTCTTGAGGTTTTGTTTGACCCTAAAATAATTTCTTTGGAGCAGCTGTTGGAAGTGTTCTGGTCCACTCATGACCCAACAACCTTGAACAGACAAGGCGCTGATAAGGGAACCCAGTACAGATCTGCAATATTTTATCAAAATGAAGAACAGAAAGCAGTGGCTATGAAGTCTAAGGCTGAGGTTGCAACCAAATTTTGGGATGATCCAATTGTTACTGAAATAACAAAAGCCGATATATTTTATCCGGCAGAAGATTATCACCAAAATTACTATAAGCAGAATTCAGATGCAGGATATTGTCAAATTGTAATAACACCTAAACTGGTTAAATTACGGGAAAAATATCAGGGACTTTTAAAAAAGTAGCCAATAGTCAGATTAGAATCTGTCTCTTATTTACAAAATGTAGTAAATATCCATTAAAATAAAATATCGCTGTATGCAGGCCTCCGAATTCAATATTCTTAATGAAGAAGAAAAGCGAGTGATCCTTAATAAAGGAACAGAATATCCTTTTACGGGAAAATATGAGTCCCATTTTGAATCAGGAGTTTATACTTGTAGGCAATGTGCTGAACCCCTATACCGATCATCTGCAAAGTTCCACTCTGGATGCGGTTGGCCAAGTTTTGATGAAGAAATATCTGGGGCGGTTAAGAGAATGCCCGATGCTGATGGAAGTAGGGTTGAAATAGTTTGTGCTAAATGTGGAGGCCACTTAGGTCATGTATTTGAAGGTGAAGGATTCACACCGTTAAATGTCCGGCATTGTGTCAATTCGGTATCACTGGATTTTTTATCTGAGTAAATCAGGAAGATTTTCATCTTTCCAATGAGTTTGGAAATCGTTTATTTTAGACTGAATTCTATCTTTTATTTTTGCTGTAAACGCAACAGGATCTGAGGCATATTCGGGATCAAAAAAGTGTATTCTAACTTCAGTTTTCCATTTTGAAAATGTCAAAATAAATTGCCTAATCAAATTTTCATTCCACCAGAAATCTTTTTTAGGGTTCATGTATTCCAATGCAAAACTGGAAATTTGTTTGTTAGCGGCAACCGCAGATTCAATTGAGCCTTTTTTAAAGGGTAGAAGTTCTCGGGTAGTACTTATGGTCCCTTCAGGAAAAATCAAAATGGAGTAATTTTTATTCAGAAATTCAAGTATTGCATTTTTTGCCTCTGTGCGGCTTTCCGCTTTGGTTCTATGGACAAAAATTACGCCGGATAGTTTTGCACCCTGACTGATCAAAGGATAATTTTCTACTTCCGATTTACTTACGGCGTAACCATTGGTTATAAATGAAAAAACAATCACAGGATCAATTAAAGAGCGATGATTTCCAATATAAAGTTGGGTTTTAGATAAGTCAAGATGCCCTGTTTTATATATTTTGATGCCGAGAATAATACATGCCAGTTTGCACCAGAAAGTTCTGATTTGAAAAGCATGATTTTGTTTAAAAATTCTTGTATAAACCAAGATAAGTCCAAAACCTGTAAAAATCGCCATGGTTATCACAAGAAAGAATAAGCGTATTAACGCAAGTGCTGAGCCAAATAATTTTTGAATCACTATATCAGTTTATTAGCTTCAATGCTTCCTTCGCATCCTGTACCGGAATTTTACATACTTTATTCCGACAGACGTAAATAAACGTGTTTCCTTCCTGTAATTTATCTTTCAATAATTCAAGAGTCCCTTCTGTTGTTCCGCCAAGTAATATGATGTACGGGAGATAAGATTTTGCTAAATCATTTCTGAGTTGTTTACTGTTTGTTCCGACAACTGCGACTTCATAGTATGGTTTTAACAGCGTAATGTAAAGTCTTGTCCAGTTTGAATAAAATTCAGTTTGTCCTTCACCAAAATTTTCACAAGCACTTAAGATCATTTTTTTGCTTCGCTGCAGGAATTCATTATTGTAAAAATATAAACCAAGCCGATATAAATTATCTGCCATGACAGAATTTGCCGATGGGGTAACCTGGTCTTCAAAATCCATTTTTCTGGAAATTAATTGTTTGTCTTCTTTTGAATTGAAATAGAAAAATAAATTATTAGGATCAGAAAAATTTTGGATAGTAATATCTGCCAGTTGTTTAGCAAACAACAGATAGCTTTCATCAAAACTTAACTCGTAAAGTCGAATAAATGCATCTATGGTAAAACTATAATCCTCCAGAAAACCATTTATACTTTTTTGACCATCTTTATAATTACGAAATAAACCTTTCTGAGGATCCCACATTCTATTCCTGATTAGGTCGGCAGCTTTTATTGCTGAATTCAAATACTCTTCATTTCCTAAAGCTGCGGATGCATCAGTATATGCACGTATCATTAGAGCATTCCAAGCTGTCAATATTTTGTCATCAAGTTTTGGTTTTTTGCGATTGGATTTTAATTGTAACAATTTATTTCTGGAATTATTGAGAGATTGTGTGATTTCTGATTCCGGTTTTTTGAATTTTTTTGCAGTAGATTTTACATCTTTAATGGTGAACAATACGTTTTTTCCTTTCTCCCAATTTCCCCCTTCCCGGATACCATAAGTGTACTTGAAAATTTCCAGATCAGGCCCTTCACCTAATCCTTCGTTAATTTCCTTTTCTGTCCAAACATAATATTTACCTTCTTCGCCTTCGGTTTCTGCATCCAGTGAAGAATAAAAAGAACCATCAGGATGCGTTAAATTTTTCTTGATAAAACTAAGGCTTTTATCCATCACATTCTTGTATTTTTCGTTACCAGTCTTTTGATATGCCATTGCATACAAACTTATCAGCTGGGCATTATCATAAAGCATTTTTTCAAAATGAGGTACTTTCCACTCCGGGTCCACTGTGTATCTGCTAAAGCCACCTTCCAAATGATCATAAATTCCCCCGTCTGCAATCTTATTTAAAGTTGTGGTATTGAATTTATCTAAATTAACATTATTGGAATAGAGCTGATATTCAAGCAAACTTCTCATCAACGGAGGTAGTGGGAATTTTTGACTGCTTTTCTTTCCGCCATGGACAAAATCTAAGGATTGAATAGTTTTGTCATAAAGATTTTTTAAATTTTTTTCTGAACCAACTGTTTGGGTTGTAGTGCCAAATCGCGAATAATCCACACTAAGATGACTTTGTATTTGCATCGCCATTTTTTCCAATTCATTTGGATCTTCAGCATAAACATCCTGCATATTTTTCAGCAATCTCAGCCATTCATCTTTGGTAAGATAAGTCCCTACCCATACCGGTCTGCCATCCGGAAGCGTAATGGCATTTAATGGCCATCCGCAAGCGCCGGAATTGATAATTTGGCAGGCGTTCATATAGATTTGGTCCACATCCGGACGTTCTTCACGGTCAACTTTAATAGAAATGAAATGTGCGTTCATGACGTTACTGACTGCAGTGTCACTAAATGATTCTCTTTCCATTACATGGCACCAATGACATGAAGAATACCCAATACTAATGATCATCAGCTTTCTGGTGTCCGCAGCAATTTTAAGCGCTTCATCTTTCCATGGATACCAATCTACAGGATTGTGCGCATGTTGGAGAAGATAAGGCGAAATTTCACCACTAAGGTGGTTGCCTGATGTTTTATGTGAGGTGCTTTCTTTTGTATTCTTGCAAGAAGTAAAATTTATCAGTAGAACTGCAGTAAAAATTAATAAT